>CAZIQO010000039.1:0-25634 GCA_964541465.1 uncultured Oscillospiraceae bacterium | reverse complement strand
CGGTGTATCAGTTTGACCATGTCGAGGGACTGGTGCAGAAAATCGACCAGGATTCTAAGCAACTTAAGGACGCGATCGAGGCTGGCAAGGGAATCATCATCACGACGCTGCAGAAATTTCCGGTGATCTATAAGGACGTGCAGTCCGGCAAACACCGCTATGCGGTGATCGTGGACGAGGCGCACTCGTCCCAGACGGGCGACGCGGCGAAGAAGCTCAAGCGCGCGCTGGCGGACACGGAGAAGATACTCGAAGAATACGCAGCCGAGGAATATGCCGACGAAGCGAAGCGCAAGGACGACGAGGATAAGCTGCTGGACGAACTTGCCGCGCAGGGCACGCACGAGAATATGTCTTTCTTTGCGTTCACCGCAACGCCGAAGGACAAGACCCTGCAAATGTTCGGCACGCGGGACGCGGGCGGGCAATATCACCCGTTTCATATCTACTCCATGCGGCAGGCCATCGAAGAGGGATTCATTCTCGACGTGCTGCAGAACTACATGACCTACCGGATGTATTACCAGATCGCGAAGGCGATTCCGGACAATCCGGAGCTGGACACCGTCGCGGGTGTTAAGGCCATCCGCAAATTCGAGACGCTGCACCCGCACAACATCTCGCAAAAGACGGCCGTCATGCTGGAGCATTTTCGGTCTGTCACCATGCACAAAATCGGCGGCAAAGCCAAGGCGATGGTGGTCACACCCTCGCGCTTGCATGCTGTGCGCTATGTGCAGGAATTCCGGCGGCAGATCGCTGAGCGCGGCTATACCGACCTTGAGGTGCTGGTTGCGTTCTCCGGTGAGGTGGAGGACGGCGGCGAAACCTATACGGAAGAGAAGATGAACCAGAACCGCGCGGGCGAGACCATACGCGAAAAGGCGCTGCCTGAGGCGTTCCATAGCGATGAGTTTGGCATGCTGATTGTCGCGGAAAAATATCAGACCGGGTTTGACGAACCGCTGCTGCATACCATGTTTGTCGATAAGAAGCTTTCCGGCGTAAAGGCGGTGCAGACGCTTTCCCGCCTCAACCGCACCACGCGCGGTAAGCAGGATACGTTCATCCTAGACTTCGTGAACACCGCCGAGGAGATCAAGAACGCGTTTGAACCGTTTTATGAGGAGACCATTCTCGAGGAAGAGACGGATCCAAACGTTATTTACGATCTCAAGAGCACGCTGGATGAGTACGGCGTCTACCTCGAGGCGGAGATTCACCATTTTGCAGATGTGTTTTTTGCAGGCCCGGTGCAGCTTGCCGGCGACCTCGGCAAACTCCAAGGCGCGCTGAAACCCGCGCTGGATCGTTTTCTTGCCTTGCCACCAGAGCGCCAGGAACTGTTCAAGTCCACGCTCGCGCGGTTTAACCGAATCTATGCGTTTATCACACAGGTCTGCCGCTTGTTCGACAAGGACATTCACGCTTTCAGCGTATACGCGCGGTTTCTGGCGACGCTGCTCCCTAAGGGACAGGATGCACTCGTTTCGATGGATGACAAGGTGATGCTCGAATACTACCGCCTGGAAAAAGACTTTGAAGGAGAAATCGCGCTGGAAAGCGCGCCGGAAGGCTTCCGCCCCATTACGGGTGAGGCCGGGCGCAGAGAAAAAAAGAAGGACCCGCTCACGGTCATCATTGAAAAGATCAACGAAAAATATGGCACCAGTTTCTCCGAGATGGATAAAGTGCTCCTGCAGATCCAAAACGATTATGCCGCGGAGGAAAAGTGGCGCAGTTACGCGGCAAACAACGACCAGAAAACGTTTATGCTTTTGTTTGAGAAGGATTTCCCGAGCATGGCCGCCTCGCGTTACGAAAAAAACGAAGATTTCTTCGTTCGCATGTTCTCCGACCCCGACATGATGGCACAAGTCATGGACACTGTCGGCGCGGTGCTTTACGAACGGCTGAGAACCGGGAATGCAGCAATATGATGGATTGCCGGCAAAAATTTTAGCATCTAATCAGTACGCTAATAGTTCATTCTAAAGCTGTAATGAATAATATGCTTTGCTTGACAACAAAGGAGAAAATCATATATGCATATTTCTATACACATCCATATTTACAGTATACAAGCACCGCATTATCTTCTAAATTAGCAAATGGTAACATCGAGGTGTAGTTATGATTACGCTCAAAAGTGTTCATGTGAAAAATTTTAGATCTGTAAGAGACGAAACAATTGAATTGTCAGATTTCAATTTCTTTGTGGGAAAAAACGACTGCGGGAAATCAAATATCCTTAAAGCACTAAATCTATTCTTTAATGGTAAGACAGATTATGATACGCCGTTCGATTTTTCCAATGATTATTCGCGATTCGCTAGGCGAGGCAAGAAGCAAGCAAAAGAAATAACGATTTCTGTCGAAATAATTGTTCCAGGAACATATAAGGAAACCGGATTGAAAACATGGACAAAAATATGGCGTTCCGAAGGTTTACATGCGGATAATCTATCTGAATTATTTGAAGGCGGATCAAAAGGTATTACTCTGTTTAATCGCATTAAGTATATCTATATACCCGCAATAAAAAGTAAGGAGTATTTTAAATTTTTATTATCGGATGTGTATTCGTCTATGACCACAACTGTCAATAGTACGTTGCGGGATATAAATAGAACATACTCTAAGCAATTGCAACAAATGACAAAAGATTTAAGTGTACAGCTTAAACATACTTTACATATGGATTCTGCTATCCAAATGCCTAAAGATCTCGACGTTTTATTTCGTGATCTGACTTTTTCAACGAGTGACGATTTTGTAAAAAGTATTGATCTTAATCAAAGGGGCGATGGCATCAAAGCACGGCATATTCCATCAATCATACGATATATGCAGAAGAATCTTGAAGAAAACAAATTGCGTGGAGCAATAGATTATTCTTTCATTTGGGGGTTTGAAGAACCCGAAAATGGTATTGAGTATTCTGCGTGTTTCGAGTTGGCCGAAGAACTATATTCTTATCGAACCAGCTGTCAACTATTGATAACGACACATTCTCCAGCATTTTATGTAAAACGCGAGTGCTCAAACGCATATTGTTACTATGTTTATAAGGGAAATGATGGCCTTTCACAATATGATAAAGATGTAAATCAAGATGAAATAAGTGAACAAATCGGCTTCATGCCGTTGATTGCCCCATACATTAAGAATGAGCAAGCTCGCTATAACAATTTGCAAACCGCCTTTGCGCAACAGCTGGAAGAAACTAAAAAACGCTATGAGCATATGACAAACAAGTTGATAATAATTACAGAAGGAAAGACCGATATTAAGCACATTCAAAATGCATTTAACCAATTAAGCCTTGATCCTATAATCCTACCCCGTATTGTGTACTATGATTTTGGCGACAAACAAACATTGGGCGAAGAGCTTGGAAAACTGATTTCACATTTAGCATTAATACCACATTATGCAAACAAATATATAGCAATCTTTGATAGGGATAAGCATATACAGGAAAACGATGCTGGTAAAACATTTAAAAGCCTTGGTAATAATGTATATCGCTTTAATATCCCAGCGCTTAATAATATTGAACGAAAACTTGAGGATAAAATATGTATCGAACATTATTATTCTAATGCTGAAATAAGGAAAGATATTGGTATTGGCCATTTATACATGGGGGAAGATTTCAAAGAACTCGGAGTCTCATACGATGGGCATTGGATTATCCCCAATAAGGAAAAGAATACTGAAATGACGCCTGATTTTATTATCGATAGAGGATATAAACACTTGTCGAAAATTAAGACTGAAGCAAAAATGGCTACAAAGAATGAATTTGCTGATTATGTCTGTGAGCATCCCACTGAATTTTGCTATACTAATTTTGCAAAAATATTTTCAATAGTAAAGCAAATCGCAGAAGCCGTTGAAAATGAATGAAAAAACTGTTTCTCGTATTACCAATGCGTCAAAAATGCGACAAAAACCAAAATCAACCTGCGAGCTCACTACTTCGCAGGTCTTTTCCTATATGCTCTGAATAACGCTTTTTGTGGATTTGTCGCATTGTCGCACGAACCCCAAAATGAGCAAAAAACGAACCCCCTGAAAATTCGCCTGATCAGGGGGTTTTTGGCGCGCCCGACACGATTCGAACGTGCGGCCTACAGAGTCGGAGTCTGTCGCTCTATCCAGCTGGGCTACGGGCGCATGTATTTTGTTGTCAATTTCTCGCCTACGGCCAGCAGTGTCGGAGTCCAACGCTCTATCCAGCTGAGCTACAGGCACACGTTGCTAATTGATTTAGTTTTCAGGTGCCCCAGCACTCGAACCGCCGTGATAGTCGGAGTCTGTCGCTCGATCCGGCCGGGCTACGGGCGCAAACGCGCAAACAGGATTATACCACAGGCTTGTTTTTGTAGCAATAGGCGATCGCTTCCCCGACGGTGGAAACGGAAATCATCTTCAATCCGGCAATATCCGCTTTTTTCGCCGTGCGCGGCACAAGCACGGTGTCGTACCCAAGGCGCGCACACTCCCGGAGCCGTACGTCCAGACGCCCGACGCTGCGCACCTCGCCCGTCAGGCCGACCTCGCCGACGGCGGCCGTATGCGGCGGAAGCGGAACGTCCATCAGCGCGGACGCAATGCACAGCGCCGCGGCGAGATCCGCGCTTCGTTCGTCCAGCCGCAGCCCGCCGACCACATTGAGATAGACGTCCTTGTCGGACACACGCAGATGCGCCTTTTTTTCGAGCACCGCAAGCAGCAGGCTCAGCCGCCCGGCATCCAGCCCCGCGCAGGTCCGGCGCGGATTGCCAAACGCGTTTTCGATCAGCAGCGACTGTACCTCCGCCAGAATGGGACGCGAACCCTCCAGCGCGCAGGTGACCGCGCAGCCCGGCGCGCCGTCACCCGAAAGGAACAGCCGCGACGGGTCGTTCACCTCGCGCATGCCGTCGTCGCACATCTCGAACACGCCGACCTCGTTGGTCGAGCCGAAACGGTTCTTCACGGCCCGCAGCAGGCGCAGCCCCTCGTGCCGGTCGCCCTCGAAATACAGCACGGTGTCGACGATATGCTCGAGCACGCGCGGCCCGGCGATATTTCCGTCCTTCGTAACATGCCCGACGATGAGCACCACGACGCCCGTCTCCTTGGCGTAGCGCGTCAGCCGCGCCGTAGCGCCGCGCACCTGGCTTACGCTGCCCGGCGCGCCCGCGCTCTCCTCGGAATACATCGTCTGAATGGAATCGATGATCAAGACGCTGCAGCGGACCGTATTCGCCTCGTCGAGCGCATGTTCCAGGTCCGTTTCGCAGAGAATCTGCATGTCGTTTTTCGTGCCGAGCCGGCCGGCGCGAAGCTTGAGCTGCGAGGCGCTCTCCTCGCCTGAAACGTAGAGCACCGGATTGTCCGCCGCGAGCGCGTCCGCCGCCTGCAGAAGCAGCGTCGACTTGCCGATGCCGGGATCGCCGCCCAGCAGCACGACCATGCCGCCGAGCAGTCCGCCGCCGAGCACGCGGTCAAGCTCGCCCATGCCGGTCGAAACGCGCTTCTGGGGCAGAGGCGTCACCTGCGAAAGCTTTTGGGACACCGCCGAGCCGGGCGAAACGGACTTCACCCGCACCTGCTGAAATTCCGTCATGGTGTTCCAGCTCCCGCACTGCGGGCACTTGCCCATCCATTTCGGGGACTCGTAGCCGCATTCGCCGCAGAGGTAGGTCGTCCGCTCCTTCGCCATACGCTACACCACCCTGATGTATTTCCATACGGGCGACGCCGGATCGGTCATATCCCGCCAGAGCGCGTAATCGCCGCCCGCCGCAACAAGCTGCGAATTCGTGCCGGTCCCGCTGAGCACGTAGGTCTTATCGTCGGAAAAAACATACGCAAACACCGTTTCGTCGCGGTTGAACACCACGCACGTCGGCGTGATGGCAAAATCGACCACCCCGCGCGCGACGCGCCTCGGACTGCCGCCGCCCAGGCAGACGTACAGGTCGCTGTCCCCGTCGTGATTGCCGGAAAGGTACGCCCACCGGTCGCCCGCCGATTTCGGATCGTGCACATAGCTGCCCGCCGCGTAATCCCAGCGGCTGCCGTCGGATAGGAGCACGGTGCGGATGAGGCTGTTCCCCTCGCTCGCCGCATCGGCGTCCGCGTAGAGCACCTGCCCGCTTTTCAGCGACGGATCAGAAGCCGCATAGGAGGCATCGGTCAGTACGGCGAGCGTAACGAGCTCTCCCGTCGTCACGTCGCAGACCATCAGCTTGCCCGTTTCCCCGTCGGCGCGCTCGGTCCACACCAGATACGGCGCCTCGAACTGGAGTTTCGGAATCTCGCCGGCCAGATCGCAGAGGACCGTATTCTCGCCTGTAGTTTTGTTCAGCATGCGGATGCTGCCGCCGCCGTCCGTCTTCGCGTCGATATAGACGATCGTATCCGCGTTTTCCACCGGGTAACGCAGCGTGTCGTTTTCCCGCGTAACCTCGATATTTTCAAACGCGCCCGTTTCGGGATCGAGCCGCACCAGCCGGTCGCAGGCGTTCTCGTCGGCGCCCGTCGCAAACAGGATCTCGTTTTCGTAGATCGAAGGATCGACCACCGCCGCAGGCATACCGTACCCCTCGCCGAACTGCACGGTCCCGACCGGATTGGACAGAATCGGGTTCGCCGGTTCGACGGTCGCCGTCGGCATCGCGGCGGCGGTTTCGTCCGAAAACAGAGGCCCGCCCTCCTGCAGCCATTCCGAAAGCAGCGGCACGAATACAAAAATCGTCATCAACGCAAGCACACCCACCGCAAGAAGCGCGGCCGCGAGTTT
Organism: uncultured Oscillospiraceae bacterium; assembly: GCA_964541465.1. Taxonomy (GTDB): domain Bacteria; phylum Bacillota; class Clostridia; order Christensenellales; family CAG-138; genus UBA7703. Next base: position 18,835 of record CAZIQO010000039.1, on the reverse strand, counting down.
GAGCGCAGGGCCGACCGCCGTCGAATCGAGATTCCGTCGGTGCCGGTTGGGGGTATATTTCAGGTTGCTGCTTGTCGATCGTTTCACGGATATCATTTTAGCGCACTCGGCCGCTTTGGTCAACGAAAAGCGCCGTCCGGCGCGATTCGGCGATTTCCCTTTTAAGCCCGTCCGTTTTATGGTATAGTACAGAGTATTGAAACGGCGGCCCGTCGGCGTCTCCGGGGATCGTTCCGGCGGCCCGACGCAGCGCCACAACAGGAAATCTTTGGAGAGAAGCATGGCTTACCGCGCGCTTTACCGTCAGTATCGGCCGACCCGGTTTTCCGAGGTGATCGGTCAGGAGCATATCACCACCACACTCAGGCATCAGGTGTCGTCGGACCGTCCGGCGCACGCCTACCTGTTCTGCGGCACGCGCGGCACGGGCAAGACCAGCACGGCGCGCATCCTGGCGCGCGCGGTCAACTGCCTTTCCCCCGCCGAAGGCGAACCCTGCGGCAGATGCGAGGCGTGCCTTGCGGCCGAAGCGGACGGCGCCGCGGACATCACAGAGATCGACGCGGCCAGCAACAACAGCGTCAACGACGTGCGCGACCTCATCGACAGCGCGCAGTACGCGCCGCTGCGGCTCCGCCGCCGCGTGTTCATCATCGACGAGGTGCACATGCTCTCCGGCTCGGCGTTCAACGCGCTGCTAAAAACCCTCGAAGAGCCGCCCGCGCACATTCTGTTCATCCTCGCCACGACCGAACCGCAGAAGCTCCCCGCAACCATCATCTCCCGCTGCCAGCGGTTCGACTTCCACCGGCTGTCGGTGTCCGATATCAAAAAGACGCTCGCCAGCGTGCTTTCCCGCGCTGGCGCGTCCATCGAGGACGGCGGACTCTCGCTCATCGCGCGCTCGGCGCAGGGCAGCATGCGCGACGCGCTTTCGCTCTGCGACCAGTGCCTCGCGTTCTGCGGCAGCCACGCTTCGACGCAGGACGTTTACGACGTGCTCGGCAGCACGGAGGACGCGTTCCTCTTCGGCATCGCCGACGCGCTGCTCGCCTCCGACGCGCCGCGCGCGCTCCAGCAGCTCGACGAAATTATCCGAAACGGTCGCGACCTTTCGGTTTTCTGCGCCGATCTTGCGGCGCATTTCCGCGCGCTGCTGCTGGCCAAAACCTGCGGCGAATGCAGCGACCTGCTCGACTGCACGGCGGACGCCATGACGCGCTACCTCGAGCAGGCGAAGCCGGCATCCGAGGCGCGGCTCATGCTCGCGGTCGACCGGCTGCTCGCCGCGCAGAACGACATGCGCTACCTGCCTTCCCCGCGCGCGATGCTCGAAAGCGCGCTCGTGCATATCTGCCGCCCGGAGGACTCCCGTTCGCTCGCCGCGCTCGAAGCGCGGGTCGACCGGCTCGAGGCGCGCGCGGCCGAACCGCCGAGGCAAAGCGGCAGGCCGGTCGAAACGGGCTCAAAGAACACGTCCACAGCGGACCACCCACAGTCAGGGCCGCAGAACGCACCCGAAACGGGTATACCCCAAACGGCGCACGACGCGCCCGCCGCCGCGGCCGAACCGCCGAAGCAAAGCAAGAAGCCGGCCAAAGCAGGATCAAAGAACGAACCTGCGGTTGCTCCCCAAATAACGCACGACGCACCCGCCGCCGAACCCGCGGCAGCGGCGGCGCAGAATGGCAAAGCGGAACCGACCGCCGACGCGGCCGCGCTCTGGCGGGAGACCATCGCCGCGATCCCGAACATGTTCATACAGGCGCTCGCGCACGAAGGCGTCGCGCTCCGGCTCGGGGACGATACGCTCACCATCGGCTACGACGAATCGCAGGAAGTCCGATATAAAAGCATCACCGCGCCGATCAATCTCGGCCCCGTTCAGACCGCGCTCGCGTCTGTCCGACCCGGCACGAAGCTGGCCGTGACCCGCATGAAGTCCGCGCCGGCCAGCGACGGCACCGCGGCGCTGGCGCAGGAGCTCTTCGGCGACAAGCTGTTGATCGAATAACGACGAACCAGATATCAGGAGGTAGTTTCCATGGCAAAAGGCGGATTCCCCGGCATGGGCGGCGGGGCGAACATGCAGCAGCTCATGATGCGCGCCCAGCGCATGCAGCAGGACGTGCAGCGCACGCAGGCGGAGCTTGCCGAACGCGAATTCACCGCCAGCAGCGGCGGCGGCATGGTGACCGCGACCGTCACCGGCGGCAAGGAACTCAAGTCGGTCGTCATCTCGCGCGACTGCGTCGATCCAGACGATGTGGAGATGCTGCAGGATCTCGTGCTCTCCGCGGTCAACGGCGCGCTGCATACCGCCACAGAGACCATCGAGGCGGAAATCGCCAAGATCACGGGCGGGCTGGGGCTGGGATTCTAAGCATGCTCACCATCGAACCCATCGTACGGCTGACCACGCAGCTTTCCCGGCTGCCGGGCATCGGGCAGAAGACCGCGCAGCGGCTCGCGTATCATATCCTCGATATGCCCGCCGCGCAGGCGCAGGAACTCGCCGCCGCCATCACCGCGGCGCGCGAGAAGGTCGTTGACTGTCCGATCTGCGGGACCTATACGGACGTGACCCCCTGCCCCATCTGCGCGGACGAATCGCGCGACGGCAGCGTGCTCTGCGTGGTATGCGACGCGCGGGACGTCATGGCGATGGAGCGCACGCGCGAGTTCAACGGCAGGTATCACGTGCTCCACGGCGTGCTTTCGCCCATAGACGGCATCGGCCCGGGCGATATCCGCATCAACGAGCTGCTCGAACGCGTCAAGGCCGGCGGCGTGAAGGAAGTCATCATCGCGACCAATCCGGACGTGGAGGGCGAAGCCACCGCGTCCTACATCGCGCGGCTGCTGAAGCCCATGGGCGTTTCCTGCTCGCGTATCGCGCACGGCATCCCCATCGGCGGCAATCTCGAATATACCGACGAAGTTACGCTCGCAAAGGCCCTCGAAGGCCGCAGGCCCATGCTCTGACTTTTTTGCTCTACTTTCCTTTTTATAAAAACGGGCGCGGCACCCGTTTTTTGTTTTTGAGGTGTTTTTTGAGGGCTCCGCTCTCAGCGCGTCTTTTCTCAGGGGCGCTGCCCCTGAAACCCTGCCAAAGGGGCGGCCCTTTGGAAACCCTCTCTTTCTTCTGCAAAAATAACCCGGGGGCCGGGGGTCGGCAGGTCCCCGGCGGGTGCTTGAGGGCGGAGCCCTCAAAACGTCTTCTCCTCAGGGGCGCCGCCCCTGAAACCCTGCCAAAGGGCCGGCCCTTTGGGAACTCTCTATTTTCTGCAAAAATAACCGGGGGCGGGGGCCGACAGGTCCCCGGCGGGTGCTTGAGGACGGAGCCCTCAAAACATCTTCTTCTCAAGGGTGCCGCCCCTGCGCGCCCGCTCTACAGGCACACGCGGTACGCCGTCGGCAGCGCATACGTCTCGTCAAGCCGCACCCAGCCGTCCGGCAGCGCGTCGGCGCGGACCACCGCGGCGCATACGCGCATATGCCACTCGACGTGCGTGAAAATGTGCTTGCGCTCATAGAAACGCAGCTCGCCGGCCGGGCGCAGTCCCCGCGCGCCGATCCACGCGGCGGCCTCCGCGTCCGGGAGGGCGCCGCCGGTTTCCGGAATCTGCCAGAGTCCCGCGAGAAGCCCCGTCTCCGGCCGGCGGTACCCGAGCGGACAGCCGTCCAGCAGGAGAACGAACACCGTTTTCCGTTCTATGCGCCGCGCCTTTTTCGCGCCCAACACGGGCAGTTCCGCCGTCCTTCCCTGCCGCAGCGCCTCGCAGTACGCGCAAACCGGGCATACTTCGCAGCGCGGCGAACCGTTCGGCAGGCACACGCATGCGCCGAGCTCCATAAGCGCGGCGTTGAACGTCCCCGGGCAGTCGCGCGGAAGCAGCGGCAGAAGCGCCCGGCGCACGTCCCGCCGGAACGCCGGATCGCGCGCGTCCCGTGTAAGTGCGAACAGCCGCGCGTACACGCGCATCACGTTACCGTCCACCGCCGGAACCGCTTCGCCGTACGCGATGGACGCGACCGCGCCCGCCGTATATTCGCCGATCCCCGGCAGTCCGAGCAGTTCTTCGTATGTATGCGGCAGCACGCCGCCGTATGATTCGACAACCACGTTCGCCGCGCGCCTGAGGTTGTCCACGCGCGCGTAATACCCGAGTCCCTCCCAGAGTTTGTGCAGCCGGTCGACGTCTGCGCGTGCGAGCGCGGCCGCGTCCGGCAGTTCGGCGAGGAACCGTTCGTAGTAGGGAATCACCGCGTTTGCGCGCGTCTGCTGCAGCATGACCTCGCTGATCCAGATGGCATACGCGTCGTTCGTTCTGCGCCAGGGCAGATCGCGCGCGCTGCGTCGGTACCACGAAAGAAGCGATTCGATCCAGTCCATGTCCACAGTATACCATATCGCCGCCGACCGGGCGCGGTTCGTTCGGCCCGCGTGCCCGGCGCTCTCCGCGTGGAAATTTCCCGCCCGCAAACGCAAAAACTATGCTATACTGATGTTTCGTGAAGAAACGGAAGCATAGAGGTGGTTTTTTATGAATTTCAGCGAACTGACCAGACAGGCGGAAAACGCCGTCGACATACTGCTCGCCTCTGCACGGCCGGACGCGGGCGAAATCTTCGTTCTCGGCTGCTCGACGAGCGAGATCATGGGCAGCCGGATCGGGTCCGCCTCGAACGAGGACGCCGCGAAGGCCGTGATGGACGGCGTGCTGCCGAAGATCGAAGCGGCGGGACTGTTCCTTGCGGTGCAGGGCTGCGAGCATATCAACCGCGCGATCTGCACGAGCCGTGCGTGCCTGCTCCGTTACGACCTGCAGGAGGTCTGGGTGCGGCCCTGGCTGCACGCGGGCGGCGCGCTCGCGGCCGAGGCGTACGCGCGCATCCCCGACCGGGTCATGGCGGAGGACCTGCGCGCGCGCGCGACGCTCGGCATGGACATCGGCGGAACGCTCATCGGGATGCATCTGCACCCGGTCGTCGTACCCATTCATACGGATCTCCGGCACATCGGCGAGGCGACCCTGGTGCTCGCCAAATCGCGGCCGAAATACGTCGGCGGACCGCGCGCAAAGTACGAAAGCGCCGAGCCTGCGCATCAATAACGCCAAAAAAACCCGTATTTCGCCGTATTTTGGGGTATTGTTCATAAAGAAAACCGTTGCATTTATGATGAAGCGTGCTCTATAATGAATTTGGTGTCCGTAGTTCGGGTCTGTGGTTGAAAGTCGAGGCCAGTCGCAGGCAAAACGATCCACGTAAGCGGGCGTACGTCCGTGAGCATGGTGCGGTCTAGTGGTAAGTCCAACCGGGACTCGTCCCGAGAGGGGCAGTAGTGAGAGGCGTTCGGCCGGGTAGCGAACCTTCCAGTTGGCGAGTGTGGGGGCAAAAACCAGGTCAGCCGACGCACGGACATCAAAATATTTTGTACCGAAAAGGGGAAAACAGGCAAATGTTCGAAGACAAGACACTGGTGTGCAAGGATTGCGGTAAGGAGTTCATTTTTACGGCGGGCGAGCAGGAGTTTTATGCGGAGAAGGGGTTCCAGAATGAGCCCGTTCGCTGCAAGGAATGCCGCGCCAACCGTAAATCCGCACGCAACACGGACCGCGAAATGTATGATGCGATCTGTGCGGATTGCGGCGCACCCACCAAAATCCCGTTCCAACCGAAAAACGATCGTCCCATTTACTGCAGCGCTTGTTTCCAGAATCACAAGAACCACTAACTCGTTCCCCTTTATTCCGTGCCCGGCACGGATATAATCGGAAGACAAGTTAAGCCGACTCAAAAGGCGCTCCGTCCGCGGAGCGCCTTTTCCGATTATCCGCGCCGTCTCGGACGCATACTAGGCGCGGAGGTGACCACACGATGACCCGGCAGTCCAAACGGGACGAACGGCAGAACGCAACCTGCCTGCTTACGCTGCACGAAAAAACCGAAGAGGATATCATAGACGCAAAGAATTTCGTCGAGGAAAACGAGAAATAGCGCTCCCACGCACCGCGGCCCGCCGCGCTTGAAACCGCGCAGTTCCGGTGCTATGCTACAGATATTGCAGCGAAATCAAATATGAACGGAGCGAACGGATGGATACGGTGAAGGAACGCTTCCTGCGGTATGTGCAACTCGACACGCAGTCCGAGGACAACGTGGAGACGGTGCCGAGCACGGCAAAGCAGCTCGATCTCGCCCGGCTGCTGCGCGAAGAATTGTCCGCCATGGGCGCGGAGGACGTCTCGCTGGACGGACACGGCTATGTGACCGCTTCCGTTCCCGCCAATACGGACCGGAAGGCGCCCGTCGTCGGCCTGCTCGCGCATATGGACACGTCCGACGCGGTGAGCGGCGCAAACGTGCATCCCGTGCTGACCCCGCGTTACGGCGGCGGCGATATCGCCATGGGAAACGGGTACGTCCTCTCGCCGAAGGATTCGCCCGCGCTGCTGGACCACGTCGGCGAGGAGATCGTCTGCTCCGACGGGAGCACGCTGCTCGGCGCGGACGACAAGGCGGGCGTGGCGGAGATCATGACGCTCGCCGGACGGCTGCTCGCGCCCGGCGCGCCTTTGCACGGCAAAATCCGCATCGCCTTCACGCCGGACGAGGAGGTTGGACGCGGCGTGGACTTCTTCGACACGGCGGCGTTCGGAGCCGACTTTGCCTACACCGTCGACGGCGGCGAACGCGGCGAGATCAACCGCGAAAACTTCAACGCGGCGGACGCGGAGGTGTCCATACAGGGCGTAAGCACGCACCCCGGCAGCGCGCGCGGACGGATGGTCAACGCGTCGCTCGTGTGCATGGAGCTCAACGACCTGCTGCCGCGCTTTATGAACCCCGCGTGCACCTCGGATTACGAAGGGTTCTTCCACCTCGAACGCATGAGCGGCCGCGTCGACCATGCCGAAATGCTCTATATCATCCGCGATCACGACCGGCGGAAATTTGAGCGGAAAAAGGCGCTGATGCAGGACGCCTGCGCGTTCCTCAATGAAAAGTACGGCGAAAACACCGTTTCCCTCCGTCTTTCCGATACCTATTACAATATGCGCGATCAGATCGACGAGCGCCTTGTCGACGCCGCAAAGCGCGCCATGGAACGGGCCGGCATGGTTCCGTTCGTCCGACCCATCCGCGGCGGAACGGACGGCGCGCGGCTGTCGTTCCTCGGCCTGCCCTGCCCCAATCTCTGCACCGGCGGCTGCAATTTTCACAGCCGGTATGAATTCGTCAGCGTGCAGGCAATGGAGCAGGTGGTCGATATGCTTGAAGCACTGATCACGTCGTTCTGCGCCTGAGCGGCGAAGGATCCGGACGCAGGGGCTCTTTGAGGGCTCTGCCCTCAAACACCCGCCGGGGACCTGCCGGCCCCCGGTCCCCCGGATATTTTAAGCAGTAAAAGAAGGGTTCCCAAAGGGCCTGCCCTTTGGCAGGGTTTCAGGGGCAGAGCCCCTGAAAAAAGCCTCTTTGAGGGCTCCGCCCTCAAACACCCGCCGGGGACCTGCCGGCCCCCGGTCCCTCGAATATTTTAAGCAGTAAAAGAAGGGTTCCCAAAGGGCCTGCCCTTTGGCAGGGTTTCAGGGGCAGAGCCCCTGAAAAAAGCCTTTTTGAGGGCTCCGCCCTCAAACACCCGCCGGGGACCTGCCGGCCCCCGGTCCCCCGGCTATTTTAAGCAGTAAAAGGAGGGTTCCCAAAGGGCCTGCCCTTTGGCAGGGTTCAGGGGCAGAGCCCCTGAAAAAGCCTTTTTAAGGGCTCCGCCCTCAAAAAGAACCTTCCGCTTTTCGCGGAAGGTTCTTTTCTGTTTCGTTAAAAAAGCGGCGCTTACGCGAACGCGCGGTAGATTGCCCTGACCGCCGTTTCAAGATCGTCGTTCTCCACGCCGACGATGATGTTCATCTCCGACGAGCCCTGGTCGATCATGCGGACGTTGACGCCCGCCCCGTACAGCGCGGAAAACAGCCGCGCCGCCACGCCGAGCGAGCGGATCATGCCCTTGCCGACGGTCGCAACAAGCGCCATGTTGGAATGCAGTTCGATCGACTGCGGCTCGCAGTCGCGCTGGATCTCGCGCAGGACGGCTTCCAGATGCTCCTTGAGCTTCGTGTCCGAAATCACGAGGCTCATCGTGTCGATGCCGCTCGGCACGTGCTCGAACGAGATATTGTACCGGTCCAGCACCCGAAGCAGGCGGTATCCGAACCCGACCTCGTTGTGCATGTTGTCCTTGTAGACCGTGATGACCGTGAACCCCGTGCGCCCCGCGATGCCCGTAACCATACCCTCGCGCTTGTAGTACTTGAGAAAGCTGTCCGGTATGATCATCGTACCCTCGTCGTCGGGACTGTGGGTGTTGCGCACGTTGATCGGGATCTGCGCGCGCCGCACGGGGAATATGGAGTCCTCGTGCAGCACGGTCGCGCCCATGTAGGAAAGCTCGCGCAGTTCGGAATAGGTGACGATTTTGATCACCTTGGGATTCTCGACGATGCGCGGATCCGCCATCAAAAAGCCCGAAACGTCCGTCCAGTTCTCGTATACGTCCGCCTGCACGGCGCGCGCCACGATGGAGCCGGTGATATCGCTCCCGCCGCGCGAAAAGGTCTTGATGCTGCCGTCGCGCTTTCTGCCGTAGAAGCCGGGAACGACCACATGCTCGGTGTCGGTCAGCCGCTGCGTCCACTTCTGCGTCGTTTCGTCGTCGTACGTGCCGTCGGAATGGAAGCACACGAGCTCCGCCGCGTCGAGAAAACCGAACCCAAGATACGCGGCCAGCAGCAGACCGTTGAGATATTCGCCGCGGCTGGCGATATAGTCCTCGCTCGCGCCGCCGAGAATGTTCTTCCGAATCGCGGTCAGCTCGTCGGCGATATGCGTATCGAGCCTGAGCCCGGTTTCGATGCCGATGTAGCGCTCGGCGATCGCCTCGTACGTTTCGTCGAACGAAAGCCCGCCTGAATGCTGCGCATAGCAAAGATACAACAGGTCCGTTATCTTTTCATCGCCGGGAAACCGCTTGCCCGGCGCGGACGGCACAATGTACTTGCGCGCTTTGTCGGCAAGGATGATCTCTTTTACCTTTTGAAAGCACTCGGCGCTGCAGAGACTGCTGCCGCCGAATTTAGCGACCTTTACGGCCATGCGTTCCACCCCCGTTTCCGGCGCGGGAAAATCCGCGCACGGTTACTTTTCGATGCGCCGGCATTCCATATAGTAGCGCTTCTCGCTGGCTTCGCCCATCGAGAAGGTCTTGCGCGGCAGCGCGCCGTCGTAGACCACCGTCGGGAACAGTTCGCTCTTTTTCATGGCGGGCAGCAGGAATCCGATCGCTCCGCCTTTTTTCGAAAGCTCCTTGACCACATCCGCGCCGTGGATATAATCCACCTCCGTGCCGGCGATCTCGCCGAGCAGTCCGTCGACGGCGTTCTGCAGCGTGCCGACGGCCAGATGCGCCGTGGGTTCGCTGACGACGAACGCGCCCTCCACCTCTCCGGTCAGGAACGGGATCACGTGCGTATGCCCGCCCTGCGCGCACGGCATGCGGCCCAGTTCGACGCGCGCCGCGCCGTTCTGCGCCTTCAGAAGACGCAGCAGCGTCTCGATCGCGCGGTTGCCGCTTGCGCCGAACACCACGCGGTGGATCGGCTCGAATATGATGCCTTCGTCGTGTACGTTGACCACCTCGACCAGCGCGTAGCGCGCGGGATGGTCCGCGCGTTCGCTCTCGGGCAGCGATGCCTTGATCTTTTCCCAGTTCGCCTTCGCGGTTGCGAAGCTGTGGTTGCCGTCGCCCATGGCGAAGAGCAGCGGCGCGCGGTCGCCGTACTTTTCGAAAAACGCCGCGGGGTCCTTGAGCTGCCCGAGCGCGTCGAGCACGCCGGTGATATCGGCCGGATCCGACACGAGATGGCCCGTCACATGGCCGCCGTTCTGCATCAGATCGGTGTCGTAAAGCTTTGTAAAATGCGCCTTCTGCGCCGCGAGCGGCTCGATGACCGTCCGCCCGGGATCGTCGATGAGCACGAGGATATGCGGCAGTTCGATCGGCGCGCCCTCGCGGATCCGAAGCCGCGGCGGAATGCGCGAAAGAATGGTGCCCTCGGTGGCGCGGATCAGGGTCGCAGCGCCCTTATTGAAATCGTACGCCTCGAGATCGAGCGCCAGAATGAGGCCGGTGCGCGTGTTTCCCTCCGCCGTGCGGGTCACGAGAACGAATCCCTGCGGCTTTTCTTCGAGCACGCCCTTGTCCAGGTAGGATTGCATATGCTCCCGGATGCTCCGGATGCGCTCCTCCTCGCCGGGCTTTTCCAGATACGCCTCCGGCAGAATAAGCTCGAGCGTGGAAGGCGCCTTTCCGACGATGCGCGCGGTCTCCTTCCAGTATTCCGGCTGCGACGTGTACTGATCGCACGCCACGACCGCCCACTTATAGTAGTCCGTTCCCCGTTTCGGCAGCAGAACGCGCGGCACACAGACCGCCACGTCGTTTGAATATTGCTCCATTTTCCCCCTGTTCCTCCGTTTTCCTGTGCATGCTGGTCGCTTTGCGCCGTCCGCTCCGAATCCGCCGGAAGCCGGCGCGGCCCGTACGGCGATCGAAAGTCTGAATGCGGCTATTATATCCTACGTCCCGCCCGTTTTCAAGGGGTACCGGGCCTGAAAACGGCGATCGCCGACGCCTTGCCTGTATCCATGCGGTTCTTCGCCCGCCGAACGCCGCGTACGGTCCCGCTCTATTCCCGCCAGAGCGGCATGCTCATGCATCGAGGGCCGCCGCGCCCGCGCGAAAGCTCGGCCGACGGGATCTCGTGCACAATCACGCCGTGGTCGCGCAGAATCCCATTGGTCACATAGTTGCGTGAAAACGCGATGACCTCGCCCGGCCCGACGGCGAGCATATTCGTGCCGTCGCTCCACTGCTCGCGCGCGGCGTCGATGACGCTCCCGCCGCCGCAGGCGATCAGTTCCACCTTATCGACGTGCAGAACGTCCGCCAGCACGTCCCGCAGCTTTCGCTTCTCCGGTTCCACCGCGAGTCTGCCGCCGCGTTTCATGAGCGAAAACGAGCGCAGCGACGGCAGAATCGACGGGTGGATCGTGAATTTTGCATGGTCCACCATCGTCAGCACCGTGTCGAGATGCATATAGGAGCGCGTTTTCGGAATGTCGATCGCCAGCACGCGGACGATTCCCGTCTCCTCGCAGATCAGCCGTTCGGCGAGCGTTTCCACCGCGTGCGGGTCGGTTCGCTGCGAAACGCCGATCGCGACCGCCTCGGGAGAAAGAACGAGCACGTCTCCGCCCTCGATCGAAAACGGATCCGTCCGCCGATGCCAGATCGGCGTGTTCCGGTAAACCGGGTGTTCGGTAAAGAGATACTGCCCGAACAGCGTTTCGCGCGCGCGGACGGGATTCGCCATGCTCGAAAGGCACACGCCGTTTTCGACCATGAAGAACGGATCGCGCATAAAATACAGGTTCGGCATCGGATCGACGTAGAACGGATACGCGTCGTCGATATAGTCCACCAGATGCGTACGCTCGCGCTTTCCGAGTTCGGACTTGCGCACGCCCCGCGCCATCACGGCCAGCATCTGCGGAACCGACAGATCCAGCAGGTAGGCACGCACGGCGCTTTCCACGCCGCGCGCCGACAGCCCGATTTCGGCGACGAAATCATCAACCATGCGCTCCTGCGCGCCTGCCGCCTCCACCGCTTCCGCCGTCAGATCGAGCAGATAGGCCACTTCGACGCCGCACTGGCGAAGCGTTTCGGCGAAGCGGTCGTGTTCCTCGCGCGCGTGCACCAGATACGGGATATCCTCGAACAGCTGCCGCGAAAGATACTGCGGCATGAGGTTCTCCAGTTCCTGGCCGGGACGGTGCAGCAGCACCTTTCTGAGCCGCCCGACCTCGCTTGTCACATGAACGGGAGACTGCATTTTCTCGCTCCTTTCCGGACCGCCCCTGAACCGGGACGCTTCCTTACGATACGGCCAAACGGCAAAAAATCCGCGCCCGGCCATACGGTCCGACCGTTTTTATTGTATCAGGGCGGCGCGATCTGTAGATATTTTTTGAAAAATATATGATTTTTACTTGACAAGCGGCAAAAATGATGCTAGATTATCCCCAATATTATATATACTTTGAAAGGAATCGCACCTGCAACGCAGATCTTTCAGATTTGATCTGTTGTAAAATGACAGGGATTGCGGATTGCATCGCTGTCGGGGATGTTCATATCGGTGATATGCGTGTTGACGATGATACTGTCAACGATCCGATGTTCACTGTAATGGAATCCTTCCGATTCTCTTTATATTCTGCCTTATGCCAAATCAGGCATTATTTTGAATTTTTATAAATATATACCTTGAAAGTTCAAGAAATATGCAGTAGAATAAGCGTTAATAATTTTTTAATTAAAAGGGGGGCTGAATAATTATGAAGAGAGACACTTGGGCTTCCAGATCTACTTTCATTTTAGCTGCAATAGGTTCTGCAGTGGGTTTGGGAAATGCCTGGCGATTTCCAGGGTTGGCTGCCAAACACGGCGGCGGCGCATTTTTGCTTGTTTACTTGATTGCCATGCTTGCGCTGGGCATTCCGCTTCTGATGCTGGAAGTTGCGGTTGGGCGCAGAGCCCACAGCGGAGCGCCGGGTTCATTGCGCGCCTTGAATAAAAAGGCGGAACCAGTCGGCTGGATCGCCGTTTCCAACGGATTCGTTATTTCCGTTTACTATGCAGTTGTATTTGCATGGGTCATCCTGATGTTCCTTGTCAGCTTTAAGTTTGCCGGAATGACAGGAAATACGGAAAGCGCCAGTGCTCTATGGGCCACGCTGATCAAAACCACGGGCACCGTCTCTGGTTACGGTACTATCTCATGGCCTTTGCTTGGCTGTCTGTTGATCGGTTGGGTCGCTACTTATCTGTGTATCCGCAATGGTACCACGAGCGTAGGCAAGGTCGTCAAATATACCGTCTCTCTGCCTGTTATCTGCCTGCTGATACTTGCCATTCGCGGCTTTACCATGGAAGGCGCCGGGGCGGGACTTGCCAAATTCTTTATCCCCGACTGGACCGCCTTTTCAGATGCCAGTCTCTGGATCGACGCCATAGGGCAGGTGTTTTATTCCCTGTCCGTGGCCATGGCTATCATGTTCGCCTACGGGTCCTTCCTTGACCGGAAGTCCAATATCGCAGTCGACAGCATTATCATTGCTTTCTCCGACCTGTTCATCAGTATCCTTGCCGGTATTGTCATGTTCACAACGATGGCAGGCGTCGGCATGTTGAACGATATAAGCGCATCCGGCATCGCAACGGCATTCATCGTCTATCCGCAGGCTATCGTAAGCCTGACCAATGTACCATGGATCAATGCTGCCTTTGCTTATGTCTTCTATTTCTGCCTGATAACCCTTGCCATCGATTCCCTGTTCTCTATCGTCGAGGGTGTATCTACAGCGATCTCTGATAAATTTAAGCTGGACAAAAAGAAAACTACCCTGACTTTGTGTATCATTGATGCGGTTCTCGGCTTATTCTTCATCACCGGGGCCGGACTTGCATGGCTCGATATCGTGGACAACTGGGTCAACAGCTACACTCTGATCCTTACCGGCGTGCTTGAAGCTGTTGTGGTTGGGTGGTGCTTTAAGACTTCTAAAGTGCTTGAGCAGATCAATCGCAATACTACGAATTTCAAAATGCCCGCTTGGTGGTTCAATATATCCATTAAATTCGTTGCACCCATCATTTTGTCCGCGCTGTTTGTCTGGAATATCATATCCTTGTTCATGGGCGGCGGCGTATACGGTGCAAGCGACGGATACACGGTGGCGTCGAACATCATCGGCGGCTGGGCTATTATGGGCCTGAGCATTCTTTCGGGCGTTATCGTCAAGCTGATAACTAATTCAAAAGCAAAGAAAGGCTTTGTTGATGATACCAGCACTTGGGACGAGATCCCGGAGGATTTGGAGGATTAAGTTCGAGTAGATCGTATTTCGAATAGAGGCCGCACAATGCCATACCAATGGATTGTGCGGCCTCTATTTGTATCGGAGCCTGTTTCTTAAATTACAACCGGTGCAGCGGCCAAACCCGTGTGGTTCTCTCCGCAGGGGCAGCGCCCCTGAAGAAACCTGTTTGAGGGCTCCGCCCTCAAACACCCGTCGGGAACCTGCCGGCCCCCGAACCCCCGGTTATTCATAGCAGTAAAACGAAGGTTCCCAAAGGGCTTGCCCTTTGGCGGGGTGCAGGGGCAGCGCCCCTGCTAAGCATTCACAGATGGAACGGCCGGAGCCGACTCAAAGCGGAAACGGCGTAAGCGCATCGTCCCTGACAAAGTACGCCTCCCGCGCGATGCGCGCCATCGGCGCGTCCGAACGGCTGTCCGAGTAGAAGCGGTCGATCTCCGTATCGGGAAACGCCTCGCGGAGTCTGCGCACTTTCTCCTCGTCGTGGCAGTTGAGCCCGTCGTAGACGCCCGTATGCGCCTCGACGCGAGACGCGATCAGCCGCACGCCGAGGCGGTCGCAGACGGGCTGCAGCAAAAACACCGGAGACGCGGAGATGACGATATCGTCGCCGCGCTTCGCGTCCAGATACCAGCGCTTCAGCTTCCGTTCGTGCGTCTGCCAGAACGCCGAAACCTCCGCCTCCACGTCCGGCACAAACAAGAGATACCGATAGAACCGCTGCTTGGCGCGCGTCTTCTCCACGCGGCCGAGCGCAAGCCCGATCAAAAGCGGCAGCGCGCCGAAGAGATCGAGCAGCGCGCGCGGATGCCTGGCAATGCACCAGCGATAGAAATCCACCGAGGAGTCGCCGCGATAGATCGTTTTGTCAAAATCGTATGCGTTCACGCGCAAAAAACAGTCCTCCCGCGCCGGATTCAGGTCAGCGCGACCCCGGGCAGCCTGTCCGGGTCGTCCACGATGCAGGCCGCGCCCGCATCGAGCAGTTCGCCGCGCGTGCGGAACCCCCAGGAGACCGAGACGCACCTTAGGCCGGCGTTACGTGCGAATTCGACGTCCACCTCGGAATCCCCCACATAGACGGCGTCTTCCTTCTTTACTCCGAAAAAGTCGAGAACGAACGCCAGCGAATCGGGCGCGGGCTTGAGCGCAAACTTCTGCATGCGCCCGAGCACCATATTGAAGCAGTCGCGCGGGAAAAACGTTTCGATCACCTTCATCGCGTCCGCATGGGGCTTGTTGGACACGACGGCGGTCTTTACCCCGGCCTGACGGATCCGCTCCACCGCGCGCTGCACGCCGTCATACGGGCGCGACGTATCGCAGCAGTGCGCGCTGTAATACGTCTGGAACGTCTCGAGCACCTTCTTCGCCTCGGCGGCGCGCTCCGGCGGAACGGCGTGTTCGCACATATACCCGATGCTGTGACCGACGATTGCGGATACCTCCTGTTCGGTCAGCGCCGGAAGCCCGTGGATGGAAAGCGCATAGTTCACACTGTCGGCAAGATCCTTCAGCGTGTTGACCAGCGTTCCGTCGAGATCAAATACGCAAAGCTGAACCATCGTTGTCTCCTAAAACCCCATCAATATGGCAAATTGGCCAAGCAGCACGAGCACCGTGCCGAACACGGCCGAACCGGGCTGTTTTTCCTTTTGAAAGATGCGCGCAAAGAGCATCATGAACGCGAACGCAAGCACGGCGATCGGCGAAAGAATACTCCAGTCGCCCCGAAGCGACGCAAGGTAATCGCAGGCATAGCTTCCGGCCAGGGAAAGCGCGGCCATCGGCACGCCGACCCAGGCGCGCGCGCCCATTTCGCCAAGCGCCCTGTGCCTGCCGCGCGCAAACACGAAGATCCACAGGATCACGCAGGCAGAGACCGAACGCCCCGCCTGAAAGAGCGTTTCGTCGAATTCCTCTCCCAGCGTCCCGCGCCGGAGCAGGCCGGCGCCCGCCGCCGCAAGCGCGGCCAGCAGCGCATAGACAAACCACAGCTGCCCCTTCAGGTTCGGCGTGCGGCTCTCAATGAACACGACGCCAAGCAGGATCAGCACGATGCAGCAGATCTTCCACAGTCCGAGCGACGTTCCGAAGAGGAAATGCGACGCCGTCATATAGAGAAGATTCCACAGGACAAACACGGGAAACACCTTCCCGACCAGCCCGCCGGTCAGCGCGGTGAACAGGCACAGCCACACGAACGCCGAAAGCAGCCCGCAGAGCGCAAGGTATCCGTATGTTCGCGCGTCGAACGAGAGCAGCGCCGCGGCGTTCCCCTTCCATACCGCGCTTGCCACGCACGCGCCGGAAAGAACGAGCGCGAACAGCGCCGCCGCCGCGGACGGATCGGCGCGTTTGGCCCCGCAGCGCATCCAGGTCGGCACGAAGCCGATCAGAATCGCGCTGCCGAGCGCGTATGCAATCCAGATCAAAAGATCCCGTATGACCAGCGGATCCATGTTCATTTTCCGCTCGTGCCTCCCACAGCTTCAAGATATTGTATCACATTCCGATTTCCGCTACAACATCCCGCGTCATAATCCGGCGCATCGAATTTCGGCCGCGGCCGGCTGAAACCGCGGCGCGGGTATGGTATACTGGTAAAAAAGATCATTTGGAGGGAAAGCGCATGTGCGATACGCTTGGCGTGGTTCTCGACGGGTTCGCGCTGTTCGGCAAAAACAGCGACCGCAGCCCCAACGAACCGCAGGTCACCGAGTTTTATCCCGCCCGCGTCTGCGGCGAATCCTCCCTTCGGGCGACGTACCGATCCGTTCCGCAGGCGAAGGAAACGCGCGCCGTACTGCTTTCCCGCCCAAGCTGGATGTGGGGCGCGGAGATCGGCGTCAACGACGCGGGCGTGGCCATCGGCAACGAGGCGGTGTTCACCAAAGGCCGCTACGGCGAGCCCGCGCTGACGGGCATGGATCTGCTGCGGCTCGCGCTCGAGCGCGCCGAAAGCGCCGAATCGGCCGTCCGCATAATCGTCGAGCTACTCGAAACCTACGGCCAGGGCGGCAACTGCGGGTTCGACCACACGTTTTTCTACGACAATTCCTTCCTGATTCTGGACCGCGGCGTACTGTACGTGCTTGAAACCTGCGCCAGAAGCTGGGTCGTCAAATCGTACCCCGCGGCCTCGATCTCCAACCGCCTCGGCATCGGCGCGGACGGCGACCGCTACGGCGGCGGACGGTGCGATTTTCGCAGGGTCCATACCGACCCGCTCTATACGCACTTCTCCGGCTCGAAACGGCGGCAGGCCTGCACGGAACGCGCGCTGGCCGACATACAGGGCGTAGGGGACGTATGCGCCGCGCTGCGCACGCACGACGACGCTGTGGAGAACCCCTTTTCGCAGGGCACGGTGTCGAGCTGCTGCATGCACTACGGCGGAATGGTGGGCGACCAGAGCACCGCGAGCATGGTCGTATCGCTCGGCGGCGGCGCGCCGATTGTATCTCTCACCGGCGCGTCCCTGCCGTGCGTTTCGCTCTACAAGCCCTATCGCTTCGGCAACCCCGCGCGCCCGCCGGTGTTCCGGCCGGACGACGAGGCCGGAGAAGCGTACTGGCGCGCGGCGGAGCGATACCGCCGTTCGCTGCTCGGAAAACAGCTCCCGCCGGCGTTTTACGAAGAACGCGACGCGCTCGAGACCGGCTGGCTTTCGGACGTTTCCGACGACGCGGGCGCCATGGACGAACTGCTGCTCCGCGCGCGGCGCGAGGAGGCGGCGTTCTACGCGCGCTTCGATCCGGAAAAGCTGCCCGATCGGCCCGTCAAAGCCGGATTCCGGCGCGTGTGGGCGAAGAAAAACGCCGCGTTCGCCGCGGCGGACAACACGCCGAAATGACGCCTTCCGCGCGGGACAGGCTCGAAAGCGGAGTCGGCTATCTGGTGGACGAGCGGCGCGTGGTCACCGGCATCGCCGGCGCGTTCGGCGGCCTGCGGGGCGGCGAATCCTTCTGCCGCGGCAATCTCCGCGAGGTGCGGCTGGAGCACGGCGCGTTCATTCCCGACACGGCAAAGATGACCGCCGATTCGATCTTCGACCTGGCATCGGTGACGAAGCTCTTCACCTGCATCGCCGTGCTGCAGCTCATGGAACGCGGCAGGCTTTCTCTCGGCGCGCCGATCGCCGGATACGACAAACGCTTTCCCCACCTCTCCGGCGTCACCGTCGAGGATCTGCTTTCGTTCCGCGCCGCGCTGCGGACCGACGCCCGCCTCGATAAACAACCGTCCGCCGTCGACGCCGAGCGTCTGCTCTTTGCCATTCGCCCCGCGCCGGCACCTGAACGGAAATTTTATACCGACATGGGCGCGATGGTGCTCAAGTACGTGGTGGAATCCGTATCGGACCTGCCGTTTTTTGAATATCTCCGCGAGAACGTCCTTCTGCCGCTCGGCATGACGCGCACCTTCGCGCGCGTGCCGGACGCGGAACAAAACGATACCATCTGCTGTAACTACGAGCGGCGGATTGCCGGCGGCCGGTACCTCGTGGATACAAACTGCCCGGCCGGCACGGTGCACGATCCCAAGGCGCGCGTGCTGACGCGCGGCCGCGGCGCGCCGTGCGGACACGCGGGGCTGTTCTCGTCGCTGAACGACATGACGAGGCTCGCGCGCGGCCTGCTGGACAACGCGCTGCTTTCGCGCAAAACGCTGCTCTCCGTCGGCGTCAACCGCACGGGCAGACGGTTCTCGGACGGCACGTACGCACAGTATCACGGGTATCTCTGCTACGCCAAGCATCCCGTCCAGACGTTCAGCGAGGTGCCCGCGTGCTTCGGCGAGCGCACGATCGCGCTCAACGGCTACACCGGCA
>CAZIQO010000038.1:0-25986 GCA_964541465.1 uncultured Oscillospiraceae bacterium | reverse complement strand
GTATCCACCGTGTAGTAGATCGCTTCGTTGGTGTGCTTGCGCGTGTTGAAGGTGACCATGTTTCCTTTGAGGACTGCCGCCTTGTGGCTTCCCGCCAGATTTGCCACCTTGCTGATCAGCGCTTTCGTCTTGGAAGGCGTAATGAAGCTGGCGGCTTGAATGGCGTCGATCAGAATCTTGATCTCCGCGATATCGAACTGCCGGTCGACGACGTAATAGAGCTTCGCGTACCGGGTGCGCCGGCTTAGCACTTCATAGCCGTTTGCATTCAGCACGTCGATATCGGCCGACAGGGTACGCCGGTCGCAGGGAATGCCCTCCGCTTTCAACATGGCGCATAACTGATTGGTGGACAGCGGTTTCTCCTCGTCCGTATGGAGCATGAGGAGCTCATATAGCTTTAATAATTTAACTTTATTCGGACTTGCAGGAGGCATGGGGCACCTCGCATTCTTTACTGTCTATTATAGCGATTCATAACAAATTATACAACATTTAGCTGTCGCTACCTGCCGACATCTTGATGGATATGCACAGATGCAGGAATTGAAAAACACAGGGGCGGGCAGACGAATATCTTCTCTTTCTTGCCAATTTCTTGCCACCCGCGCTGAAAGCAGGCAAAATCTCCTGCAAGAGAAGGAAAAGAAACCGGTACAAACAGGGCACTTTCCGCATTTACAGGAACAATTCTCACGAAAAATCGTGTACGACTCTGACTTGTATTGTCTAGGTTCGAATCCTAGTTCCGCAGCCCAAAAAAGCCCTGAAGCAGGGGCTTTTTTCATTTTTGACTTCGTATGATCATGCGGGTTTTCCTGCCCGCTTCCTGCCAGCTTTTTTGTTGTTGCTGAATAACTTTCCGGAAATTCCTTACGTCTTTCAGTGGTCGAAGAGATATAAGACTGCTGCACGAAACGCGGCGGCAACGTCGATCCGCGTCGGTTTCGACTTCTGCGAGGCGAAAGGCCGGCGAATCGGAAACCGGCCGATGAAGGGCAGGGAAACGGCGGTCCCTACGTGGGAGCGGCGCGAGCAGACGTGCGGCAGGCCGCCGGGCCATGCAGCGCCGGAACGATCGGCGGGTCCCGAACGGGAATGCATGCCGTCAGGTCCCGTCATTGCCATCCATGAAATAACTTGTGATGAACCCCTTGTAGATATCGTCGCCTGCTGCGCCGATGCCCTTTTGATACTGCGCAATCAGCGCGCCGACGACATAGTTGATATTTCCCTCTTTCTGCTTTTTGCTGAGCGCGTTCCAATGCAGCAGATTGCTGTTCTTATGGTATATGCGGCTTTGTTCCTCCGAATAGATGCAGCCCTGAAGGCGCCTTTCGTTGTACCATCTTTCATGCTCCGTGGACGCGAGATACTCGAACAACTCCCGGATCGAGTCGCCGCAAGCAACGTCGCTGCCTTGGCTTTTTATTGCAGCGTTGACGATCTCCATGATAAAGTTGTTGTGCAGTGCACTTAGAATGTTCGAGTCGATATAGATTTCCGGCAGATCGTTGAAATTGCACAGTTCGTCGTTTACGATGGCTCTCTTATACGCCTCGTGAATCTCCCGGCTTGTCGGCCCGAACCTGCGGTAGAACTGCTCTATGGTGAGCATCAGGTTTACGATTCTGCTGATATGCATCGTTGCGCCGTGCACAAATGCTTTTTTGCCGGTTACATACGGGCGCAGGAGCGTATTGATATACGTATGCAGGATATCGTACTCCACCGTATCGCCCTTGGTGAGGATCATGTATTCCCGGATATGGTCCTGCAGGTCGTACTGGAAAACATCCTGCAAAACCATGCGCACCTCTTTTTCATCGGTGGTGCTGACAAAGAGCAGGTTGATTGTTTCCGACCGTTCCCTTAACTGCCTCGCCGTGACCGTTTCGACCTCGACCAGTTCGTCAAGCCGCGACGGAAATGCGCTTTCGCGGCGAGGGGTCCCGTCGCCGGTCAAATGATAGATCTTCATCGGCGAGCGATCGTTGTATACGCAGTTTTTTGCGATCTCCAGAACGGTTCTGCTCAGGATCTCCCCCGAACCCGCAACGGCGATTCTGACGGCGTCGAGTTTTTCTTTTACCGATTCGGCAGGAGCGGGACTGGAAATGCCCAAAGTCGTTTTCGCTGAAATCCTGGTAAGCATCTGACGTACCGAGATATCGTAAATATTTATAAAATACGTGTCGAAATTGTCGATTCTGTTTGTAAACACGTCGTCGATCGAATAGTATTCTCTTTCCTGATCCGTTTGGTAACGCACGTAGCATATCGTTTTATTCTGCCGCAGTTCAACAGCGGGAGCCGCTTCCCGAGGCTCGCTTTTTACCAGATCACAATAGGTTTGGATCAAATCGTCGATCGCAGCGGGGGGCTTTCTCTCATCCTTGGCGCCCGTGTTTGCGCTGGCCGGCTTCTTCAATTCGCGGAACATCGGATAGATGGCCTTGAGAAGCTTGATGTTGTCTTCCGTTGCTTCACACAGCAAAAAGATGTTCCTGGCATTTTTGATGTTGCACGCATTGAGACCAAACGAAATATCCTTATTGATATCAATGGTTACGCTTGGAATATTCCCTTCCAGCATTCTGTCGGAAGGGCCGTCGTTTGCCGTATATCCGATGACCACTTTTCGATTGTCGTTCGTGAACTTCTTGGCCAGATCGGTGATATAGGCTTCCGGCCTGTCCGTAATGATGACGATATCTTTATAAAACAGCCGGATGTTCCAGCAGTATATTTTTTTCTTCAACAGGATGATGCCGATGGCGCCGAATGTTACCGCCAGCGCCAGGAACCTTGCGGCGTTGATGAACGGGGGGATGCGGGTAAAAATACCCGAATCGAATTCTCCGACAAAAAACTGAATCGACCGGTATGTAGCGTCCAGAAAAGTAAGTTTGCCCTGCATGACCGATTCGGAATACCCTAAAATGCCCAGGGATACCGCAATGCAGCCGATCATAAACAGGAACTTATTCTCAGCCGTCTGACCTGAAAAGAAAATACAGACAAGCAGGCTTGCAGTGAGCAGGATAAGCAGGATCGCGCCCGATTGGATCATCGCGGCAACGGCTGTCATATATGCGGAGTCTGCCCAGGCGACAGCCCGGAAGGCATAACAAAATGCAATGATGATAAACTCGGCCGCAAAGCCCAAATAGCAGATCGCATGCTCTCTGTTAAAATGATTTTTGTTATTTTTCATACCATTGCCTCTGTTTTTCTGTTTTCCTAACAGTGCAGCTGATCCTTTTCTGCGGGGCCGGATCACATCCGAACGGCGGTCCACGGGTTGGGATTCAACCCACGGACCGCCGTTATGGACGTTGGCATCAGGTGCTCGGCGCAAGGCTCCGCCAGTAGATCCAGTAAGCTTTTACGTCCGGATAAAAACCGTAGATCTCCTCGAAATCCGGGGTTTTGAGGTTGACTTCGTCGATGGAATACGGGGTCTTGTCGAAGATGAAGTCATCGCGGGCCGACCATTTGCCGACTTGATTGAACGCATACAGGCAGCCGCTCTCCGCGTCGTCGCCGCCGAGCATGTAGAGGATAAACAGGCGTGCACCGGCCGGGTTGTCACATTTCTTGACCGTGTACACATAGTCACAGACCTTCAGCGCGGTGTAGGGCTCGAGGCCGGTCACCCAGTTGATGTTCAGACCGTTATTGATGTTGACAAGCTTGCTGCCGGTGCAGAGACCGAGCGTCGGTCCGTTCAGGGATTTGTCCACGGCGGAAACCACTTGGTCGCCGTCGTCCAGCTCGGTGATCACCATTTGTGTGAAGCGCCAGAAGAGCTCTACGCCGCCATTGTTTTCCGGGAATTCCATCATGCCGGGGCTGTTCTGCAATTCATTCATATAGGTATATTCCAGGGGTTCGCCGTACTGCGCTTCGTACTGCGCGGCAATCGCATCGCCATCCACGATCAGCTGCGCCCAGAGCGCGGCAAAGTCAGGTGAGGTCATGTCCTTCGTATAGATCGTCCAGTACTGCTGGTTTGTGCCGTTTGAATCGATGAACGAATGTGTCGTGGTATCGTATCCCTGCACGATGTCCCACCAGCTTGTCAGCGGGCAGCCGTCGGGGTAGACTACCGTGTTGTAGAACCAGGGACAGCAGGTCACGTAAACCGGCAGGCCGTAGGTGAGCAACTCGGGATCCACATGCGCGCAGACGCTCTCGGGATAATAAATCTCGAGGTAATCATACTGCACGAGTTCATAAAAGATTTCACCGCTGCTATCCTTCACTTGCAAAACGTCCGCATTGATGTTTCCCGTATCGCTCTCGGTTTCGATACGGTCCGCCACGGTGCTTGTGGATGATTCGATGTACTCGACCCGGTCTTGAAACTCCGGATAGCTCTTTACGAACTTTTTTACGGCTACCTGAGCCGTACTCGTGGTGGCGTAGACCGTGATCGTACCTGTTTCCAGCTTGGCGAGTTCGTAGAGTTCCTCCATGCTCATGCTGTTGTAGTCCGGCTCGCTTGCATCCTGAGCGGCGGCATCGCTTTCGGGGGTAATTGTACTTGTTGCCTCGGATTCTGCAGAGCCTTTTGCGCAGCCGGCGGCCGTTAATACGGAAAACAGCATCGCAAAAGCGAGCAGGCAGGCGAGGATCCTTTTTTCCTTCATCATTCGGTATTCCTCCTTACAACAGAATTTCAAGAAATCAGGGACAGCATGTATGCTGCGCTCGGTCAGCATACCGGCTTTATACGCTTTTTACCGGCGGATTTAATCCGGCGGCCAGTGGCTTTATTGCACATGTTCGTGCGGGAAAGATGCAGTACGGCAAGTACCTTCCGGTTGATGTCGTATTCGTTCAGGTCGATTTCTATTGCCGGGGACTCCGCTGTGCCGGCCGTGAGAGGGATCGGCGTTTCACCGCCTGCGGGCTGGTTTGCAGACACGGCTGGCTCGATCGAGCGATCACGTCCGCTATGTCCCCTTCGATTTTCACCATCTCGGGCCGGATATCGGGCACGCGTGTAAATTCGGGGTTTTCCGGGGATTCTTCCTCCTCGTTAATCCGCTCTCTGGCAAAGCGAAATCGGCGATGCCTGCGCCCGGAATGTTACGAAGCTCAGCCTTTGCAGCCGTGCATGTCGCGCCGACCATCGTCAGCAGAGGTGCGACAATCAGACAGAAGAGCAGAATCGGGCCGAGCAGGACGATGCGATTGAATGGATCGCCAATAACGCTTAACGACTGATTTTTCAGGCGCAACCAGGGAAAAGGCAGCGTTGCTTTAGGGAGAGCTTTCGTTTGACATAGCAGTACTCCAGTCCTGGTGATCCGTGTTTTCGCTCATGCCGGGTGAAATGATTGAGCCGTCTATCCGCTGGAACGCGGGATACGATTTCTGAACGGGATCGACGCCGCGGAAGCGGCGCGGATCGGAGCGCAAAAGGCAAAAAAAGGATCATCCGGGACGGATGCGTACGGAATACCGTCCTGAAAGAGGAGGGTAAAAAACAATAAAGGCACGGTCCGTGAACGTTTGCGTAAAATTATAATGATTGCTTGTCTGGATGTCAAGGCGAATTATCTGCGTTGTACGAGGGTTGCGGTGTATGGCGGCGCTTCTGAACAACATATGGAGCACAACGGGCTTTTTCAGGATGCACGATGGTGCCAAAGAATGCGCACGAAGGGCGCGCGCGAATTCCGCGCCCCGTTTTTGAGGTGTCCTAAAAAAGTTGACCCAGACTGAATAAGAAAAAATCGATGTGGCGTTCTTTTCTTCCAGCTGTCGGAGTCGTTTCCTGTCGCCCGGCAGCATTCCGCCGTACCTGTTCTTTCGCTGGCGAAACGGCTGCTCCGCTACCCAAAGCTTTCGGCACACCTCCGATATCGGCGTGCCCAAGTCCCGCCTGCTTAAAGCGCAAACGCGAGCGGCTTCGCGGTGTACCAACGCTTCCTCCTTCCTTTGACAGCTCCTTTTCTTTTGCACTGTTTTTTCTGCTTGAGCGAATTGCTTTTTCGGGTACGGGTCAGCGCCCGGATGCGGGCCGCGGAAGCCTGCCCGTTGGAGAGCGATCCCTTTCAAAACATCGCCGGATCAGCAGCTGAAATGTCGCTGCTGCGGAACCGTTCCCGACGGCGCTGTTTTCGCACCGAATCGTTCATTCTCGTTCAATACCGTTAAAAGAAAAGGGAAATACTGGAAATTTTTTTGAGACTATGATAGAATGCGAAAAATAATAATATACGAAATCCATTGCAAAATCTGCCCTGTGAACCGTGCTTGGAGGATATGTTTCGAAAGCTGAAAACCGTTTGTCTGCTGGTGCTCGCCGCGCTCTTGATCGGCCTGTTTGTACTTGCGCTTCATTTTGAGTCCCTTGCCGCCGAACCGCTGACCGTTCTTTCGCAGCAGGAGTATGACGCGATTCTCTCCAACGAGTCGCAGACTGCCGCGAGCGCATCCGCCGGAACCTTGTATAGCGGCGGCGTACCGGCCGTATTTGCCGACGAGCGGTATCTGATCTCCACGCAGGCGCGCGCCGACACGGCGATTTCCGCCGTCGGCTATCAAAGCGTTCGCTACAGTGCCGCGTTCGCGCCGGACGATGCGTTTTCCGATTTCAAAGAGGCCGTTTCGCAGGGGCATGCGTTCACGCTGGTCGTTTCGAACGGACGAAGGTATTTCACCCGGGAAGTCGTGTTCACAACGCTTCCGGTCCTCTCTCTTTCCGCCGATGCGCAATACGCGCAATTAATCGCAACAAAGGAGGCCGATGCCGAATGCAGCCTGCTCTCGCCGGACGGAACATTCGTCAGCAGCATTTCGACCTTTCGGATCCGGGGGAATTTAAGCACGGCGCTGAATAAAAAATCCTTTCGGCTTACGCTCTATCAGAACAGCGGAACGCGCAATCCGCTTTCTCTTCTGGGCATGCAGGAAAGCAGCGAGTGGATCCTGCTCCCCTTGTTTACGGACGACTCCCGCATGCGGGAAAAGGTATCGCTCGATCTGTGGAATGCGCTTGCGTCAACCAACCCGGACAACGACTGTTTTACGGGCACGATGCAGTATCTCGAACTTGTAATCAACGACTGCTATATGGGCCTCTATGGTCTCGTGCGCCCGGTGGACGAGGTATCGTTCGGCATAGACGGCGATACGAACGCGCGTTATTACCAGTTTATCAGTTGGTTCGAGCCGGAGACAGAGGCGCGCTATCTGAGCGACGTTACGACGCTCAGCCAGTTTGCGGAACTGAAGTATCCCGACGAATCCGCGTCGGACGCCGCCTGCTGGCAGCCTTTGACCGCATATATCGACCTTGTTTATGCCGGGCTTGAAACGCCGAGCGCTGAGCGGATGGAAGCGCTGTTTAACCGCTCCAACGCGGTCGATTACACCCTCTACACGGCGTGCTGCGCCGCCGAAGACAATCTCTTCAAGAACATGCTGATGATCTGGCGGGAGGACGCGGACGAAACATACCGCTTTTTCCGGGTTCCATGGGATCTTGATTTTACCTTCGGCAACTACTTTAGCAACGACGCGCCGCTCTATCGGTCGTTTTGCATGGACAAAGCGGAGACGGTGACGCTGCCAACCGATATGGAGGTCTGGCTCTCCGTCGATCAAGACGGCATGGGCCGCCTGCTTGCAACGCGCTGGGCGGAGCTCCGGCAGGACTTGTTTTCCGAAACGTCGCTTGTGCCCCGGTTTACCGAGCAGGCGCGCGTGCTGGAGGAGAGCGGCGCGCTGCTGCGCGAAACCGACGCCTGGCCGGAATCCCCCGTAACGTCCGATCTGAGCGACATCACCGCGTTTCTCCACGCAAGGCTGGCGTTTCTGGACGGTTATTTCGACTCTCTTGCAGACGGAACCGACCGCTGAAAAGAGGCGCCCACGCAGAAAAGAGGCGGCAGAATGGCGACGGACTATCGCCACGAGCAGAAATATCTCGTTACCGACGCGCAGCTGACCCTGCTTCGCGCGCGGCT
The DNA here is from genome assembly GCA_964541465.1 of uncultured Oscillospiraceae bacterium. Taxonomy (GTDB): domain Bacteria; phylum Bacillota; class Clostridia; order Christensenellales; family CAG-138; genus UBA7703. The sequence goes on along the minus strand of CAZIQO010000038.1, from coordinate 18,001 downwards.
TCTCCCGCTGATGCGGCGGGACGCGCACCAGACTGCGCCCGACGGCTACCGTGTGCGGTCGGTCTATTTTGACGACCTCGACAACCGTTTTCTTAGGGCGAACTTTGAAGGGCTCGACGACCGCGTCAAATTCCGCCTCCGCGCCTACGACCTTTCGGACGATCGTATTCTGCTGGAGACGAAATACAAGCACGGCGGCCTTTCGAAGAAGGAGCAGTGCGCCGTCTCCCGGGCGGTGTGCGACGCGCTGCTCAGCGGCCATGCGCCGGCGCCGAACCGCAGTCAGCCGCCTCCGCTGCGGCGGTTCTGCCTGGCGGCTGCGACCTCCACGCTGCGCCCGGTCGTCGTTGTGGAGTATCTGCGCGAGGCGTTTGCCTGTCCGGCCGGCAACGTCCGCGTGACGTTTGACCGGAATATTGCTTCGAGCCCGCATATCGGGCGGCTGTTCGATCCCGCCTGCCCGATGACGCCTCTGCTGCCGCCGCATGCGCACATCCTTGAGGTGAAGTACGACGAGTTCATCCCGGACTATCTCGTGCAGACGATGGACCTCGGCGATCTTATGCAGGCCCCGTTTTCAAAATACGTCTACAGCCGTCTTCCGCTGTGACGAATCTGTACCGACACGACAAAGGAGTTGCATCATCTTCATGGATAAACTGCTGAAGTTATTCGAGGAAATCGGAGAGGCGATTTCCAATGCGAACGGCGAACTGCGCACGAGCACGATCATCCTCACGCTGGGCGTCGCGATTCTGCTCAACGTCTACATCTTCTTCGTCTACCGGTTCAGCAACAAAACCGGCTTCTATTCGAAGAATTTCAACAAGACCGTCGCGATCATGGGCATCGTCACGAGCGCCATCGTGCTCGCCATGCAGACGAACGTATTTGTTTCGCTCGGCATGGTCGGCGCGCTTTCCATCGTGCGTTTCCGCAACGTGGTCAAGGACCCGTACGATCTGCTCTTCCTCTTCTGGTCGATCAGCACGGGCATCATCTGCGGCACGGGCCTTTACAAGGTCGCGTTCCTGCTTGCGCTCGTCGTCACAATCGTGCTGCTGCTGCTCGAACTTGTCACCATGCCCAAGGCGCCCGCGCTGCTAGTGGTCAACTCCACGGATCCCGCCGTCGAAGCGGCGCTGCTTGCGCTTGTGAAGCGGTACTCCAAATACTACCGCGTCAAGTCGAGGAACCTGCATCTCGGCGGCATGGACATCATCGTGGAAGTGCGCGTTTCAAACGAAGCCGAACTGGTGGCCGAATGCGGCAGGCTCGCGGGCGTGACCTCCGTTTCGCTGCTTGCGCACGACGGCGAACTGCGCGCCTAGGCCCGCGCTTGGTCCGCGCCCGGCTGCGGCGCGTCTCGCGGCAAACGCGGCCCGCGGGATCAACTTTTCTCTGCGGACAGCCGCAGCCCGCGCATACGCCGGCAAAACGGCCGCCGGGGCTTTGACGCACCGCGCGGAGGCCGCGCCCGGTTTTGCGGCAAGGTCTTTCCGAAGTGCAGGCTGTCCTCGGAACGGGAATCGTGGGGCGGCTTTGAATAAAATTCATTATAATCAACGGCGCACAGGGCGAAAATCACATTTTTCAAGCGCGAAGGTGGGGAATGGGCGCGCCTGAACGGCGCGGTGCAGCGGCTTTGACGCCCTGCCGGTGCGCTGCGCGCAAAAGCCGTGCTGCTTTTCTGCGTATCCGTTATTTTGAAAATCGACCTGAATCCATATATAATATATTGCATCTGATTGGATCATTGTGCTAGAATACAAAAAAATTATCTCCGGTTGATCCGCCGTCGATGCCACGCGGTTTTCCGCCCGGCGACGGTTTGGCCGGGTTCCTTGCTCCGGACCGTCCGCTAGGGAACGGACGGCCGATATATTTGAAAATGGGAGGATGCTGCACTATGGAGAACAAGGAGAACAACGCGACAAACGCTACGAAGGAGCGCCAGTACGGCGCGAAAATCAGTCCCAAGATGATCATTGGGATGTGCATCTTTTTCTGTATCCTTCTCATCGCCGTCGGGGTCCTGACCAAGGTACTGCCGCAGGGCGCGTATGAACGCACAACGGTCGACGGGGAGGAAACCATCGTCAACGGTACGTACAAGCTGATCGAAAACCCCGTTACGCTGCCCGTATGGAAATGGTTCACGGCCCCCGTCGAGGTGCTGTTTTCAAGCGATGGCCCGCTCGTGATCTTCGTCGTCTTTCTTTCGGTCTTTATCGGCGGCATCTACTATGTGCTTGACAAGGCGGACGTACTCAAGCGGGTGATCGCGTGGATCTACCGCAAATTCGACAAGCGGAGATATGCGATTCTCCTGTTCATGGTTTCCATTTTCCTGGTGGTCGGGTCGACCATCGGCTTCGGGGAGGGCATCATCGGCATCATTCCGCTGGTGATCCTCATGTCCATCTCCTTCGGGTGGGACTCCCTCATCGGCGTCGCGCTCTGCTACCTCGCCGTTACGAGAGGGTACGCCGCCTCCACGCTGAATCCCTACGGCACGGCGCTCGTGCAGAGCATCGCCGGCGTGCCGGTCTATTCGGGCCTCTGGCTCAGGATCGTCTATTTCATCGTCTCCAGCGCGATTCTGATCGTGTTCGTTCTGCTCTACGCAAAGCGGATCGAACGCGACCCGATGAAGTCCTTTACCTACGAAACGGACCGGAAATGGCGCGAGCAGTATACCGGTCAGGCGCTGTTTGAATATGAAAAGCGGAAATACCCCTTCAAGGTTATGGTAAAGGATTTCTTCAAGGGCGCGCTCAACATCCTGCCCACCGGCCTGATCGCGTGCATGATACTGGGGATCCAGTATCTGATCAAGGAAGGCAATATTCTCGACACCATCATCTACGGCCTTTCCCATCTGACGGAGAACGCTTCGCCGTTCGGCGCCGCGCTCATCATGTGCGGGTTCGTGCTGGTCGTGGAGGTGGCGCTGCCGGGCACGATGGTCAAGGCGCTGACCATACTGCCCATCCTCGTGCCGCTCGGGGAATTCTCGGGGATCTCGCGGCAGAGCACCAGCCTGATCTTCTCCATCGGCGACGCGTTTCCGAACATGCTCTATCCGACCGACAGCCTGCTGATCTTCACGCTCGCGATCCTCGGCTGCCGGTATAAGGCCTGGATCAAGTGGCTCTGGCCGTATGTGCTCGTCAGCGCCGCGGTCAGCGCAGGCATCATCGGCCTTGCGGTAGCCGTCGGGTACTGAGGGGACGGACGCGATGAAGAAGCGGAACATCGTGGAGGAATACGTCCGGCTCAACGGCATCGAGACGTATTTCCTCCATTATCCGGAGGAGCGCGGCAAGCCCGTGCTGCTCGTGCTGCACGGCGGACCCGGAGAGAGCGCCGCGCCGCTGTGCTATTATTTCAAAAAGCACTTCGGTTCGATCTGCAGCCTCGTAACGTACGATCAGCGCGGCGCCGGCAGGACCTTTCTGAAAAATCCCGAGGCCAAACCTGAACTGTCGCTCATGCTGGAGGACCTCCGGCTCGTGATCGCATACCTTAAGGAGCGCTACGGCGTTCCGAAGATCGCGCTGCTGGGCCAGTCCTGGGGATCGGGGCTCGGATCGGTCTACGCGCTTTCGCACCCGGAGGACCTGCTTTGCTACATCGGCGTCGGCCAGCTGGTGGACGGCCGGATGAACGAGGCCGAGGGCGCCCGCGTGCTCCGCGAGAAAATTCTGGCGGCGGGCGGCGGGAAGGACCTCGCGGCGCTCGACGCGATCGGCGAATATCCGTTCGGCGCGGACTCCCCGTTTTCATGGGACAAGATCATGAAAATGCGCCGCCTCCAGCGCCGGTACGGCCTCGCGGTGCGGCTGAACGCGAATTTCTTCAGGGCGCTGTTCAGTTCGCCGACCCTGCGGCTTTCCGATCTGACGTCCATGAAGCGGGAGTTTTCCTTCAATTACCCGATGGTCGAATGGGTGATCACCCGGTTCAGCCTGAACGAATATCCGTCCGAGTATGGCGTTCCCATGTTCTACATTCTCGGTGAAAACGATTATCAGACGCCCGTTACGCTCGCCGTCGCGTACTTTGAAGAGCTCCGGGCGCCCTTTAAGCGCATCACGATCCTCAAACACGCCGGGCACTTCCCGCAACTCGACAACATGGAGGATTTCGTCGAAGCCCTGCGCGACGCGCTGGACACGGCCGCCTCGCTTTCGTAAAATAACGGATAAAGGGGGCCGTTGGAGGCTCCGCCTCCAAACCACCGCTCAGGGCCGTAACGGCCCTGAGAACCCATTTCCGCAAGTGCCCTATAGGGGGCGCTTGCGGGGTCAGGGATTCCCAAGGGACGTGTTCCTTGGGTGGGGTGCAGGGGTGAATCCCCTGCAAAAGGACTTTTTTGACAGCCAAAGGCCGCCTCGGAAGAGGCGGCCTTTGCGCGTCGGTTTCGTTTGGAAGCGGCCGGCGGTCCGGCCGGAACGGGCAGGCGTTACAGGTAGGTGCCCGGGAGTTCGATGACAAGATCGGAGACCGGGAACGAAGCGCACGGATGGATGTAGCCGAACACCTTGTCCGCCGCGCGGCGGCCGTCCGTATCCTCGGGGATGAACACGTCGCCGGAAACGAGCCGGCTGTGGCAGTAGCCGCATTCGCCGCTCCTGCAGCGGGAGGGCGCGGCGATGCCGGCGCGCTCGATCGCGGTGAGGACGGTCTCGGTCGCGCTCGCGGGAATCTGCAGCTTTTTGCCGCAGGTAAGCACGGTGACGGTGAACGTTTTGCCGCGGCACGCGTCCGGGTAGCCCGCGAGCTTCCAGGGCTCCTTCGTTACGCCGAGCAGCTCGAAGCGCACGGATTTGGCCGGGCGCGGCAGTTTTTTGAGCTCACCTTGCAGGAATTCGTACATCACGCGCGGTCCGCACACGAAGATGCTCGCGTCGTCCGTCAGATACCGGCCGATCAGCTCCGCGGTCAGGAAACCATGTTCGAAGCCCGGTTTCGTCTCGTCGGAGAGCACGTTGACGAGGCGCACCCTGCCGCAGGACGCGGCGATTTGAGAGAATTCCTTTTCAAACAGGATGTCGGCCTCCGTTCTGCTGCCGAAGAGCACGGTCAGGTCGAAATCCTCGAGGCCGTCGCGGATGGCGCAGGCCATGGAAAGGAACGGCGTGATGCCGGAGCCGCCCGCAAGGCCGACCACGCGCTTCCCGTCGCGCAGGGGTTCGTAGCAGAAGTTGCCCTGCGGTCCGGATATGGTGACGGCGGTGCCGACGGTCCAGTTGTCCAGGATATAGTCGGACACGAAGCCGCCGTCCAGCCGCTTGACCGCGATGGCATAAACGCCGTTTTTCGCGTCGCCGGGCGCGGAGCAGAGCGAATACGGGCGGGTCGTCTTCGTGCCGCCGATCTCGACCGCGACCGAAACGTATTCGCCCGCGCGGAACGGCGCCGCCGCGGACGCGTCCGCCGTTTTGAGGGTGTACTGCTTGACGCCGGGGGAAAGCTCAATCACCTGCATCACGCGCATCTCCTGCTTTTCCGGATGCAGTTCCCGCGCCAGACGGTTGAGCGCGTAGTCCTTTGGAAGCGGCGCGGCGGGCGCGCGCTGGATGTGCTTTTCGCGGGTTTTCGCCGAGTTCTTGAATTTGAGCATATCGAAAGCGCCAATGGGGCCAACCTTCAGATTCAGAGCCATCTTATTTGCCCTCCTTCATGTCCTTGAGCGCGAGCCGTGCGATCAATTCCCCGCAGCCGTAGGCGGAGGAATAGCCGTCGCCCTTCGGCCCGCTTGCGCCTACGAAGCGGAAATGCCGGATGGGATAGTCCGACCCGAGCATCATCAGGCGCGCCATCATGGAATCCCACTCGTTGGTCTCGTATCCGTAGGGCGTGCCGTTGGGCGCGCCGAGATACCGCGCGAACGTGCAGGGCGTCGCGATCTCGATCTCCTCGATGCAGTCGTGGAATACGAGGCCGGTCTTTCTTTCGACTGTTTCGATGAGCCGCTTTGCGTGCGCCTGCTTGACGCGCTGATAGTCCGCGGACGTGACGTCCTTCCATGCGTCCCCGATGAACGCGGACGAGAGGGTGAGGATGCACGTGCCCTTCGGGGACTCGTCCGGATTGACCACGCTGGGGCAGAGCATGATGGCGTAGTCGTTGCCCTCGATCGTGGAGAGCGATTGGTAGAGCTTCGCGGAGTCCGTCGTATCCGGCAGGAAGATGGTGTAGTCCCGGATGCCGAGCTCCTCCGCGCTCCGGTTCAGGCCCAGGTACACGACGAAGAGCTGCATGGCGAGCGTGCGCGCGTTGGCGAGCCGCAGTTCGCGCTCCGGGATCCGGTCCGCCGGGATCATATTGGCGTAGACGATGTTCGGATTGATGTTGCAGAGCACATAGCCGGCGAACAGGTCGCCCTGCGTGGTGCGCACGCCGCAGGCCGCGTCGCCGTCGAAGAGGATTTCCGTCGCCGTGGTATTGTACCAGATCTCGCCGCCCATCTCCTGAAAGCGCTTGATCAGCGCGAGGGACAGCCCGTGCGACGTGAGCTTGGGGAAATAGGGGTAGCGCGTGACGTACTTCTGCACCATCGCCATGTAATGCGTAAACGAAAGCCGGTCCGCGTCCACGCCGATGTAGCCCCAGTACGTTTCCAGGATATCGCACGTTTTATCCGGGAAATTCAGCGCGCGCAGCACCTTGTTGACCGGGTTTGCGGCGGTCTTGAGGAAGTTCGGGAAATGCTCCTTCATATAGCCGCTGTCGGTTTTGCCGTTTGAGGCGTTGATGTAGGCGAGCGCCGCGATGACCTCGTCCATGAGCTCGTAGAAGCGCGTCATGGCCTCGCGGCTTTCCGGCACGTATCGGACCATGGCGTCGAAAAACTCCTGCCGGCCCGCCGGAAGCGCGACGTCGATCATCTCGCCGCACCGCGCGCCGCGGCCGATCACGCGGAACACGTCCGGCACCCGGCACCACTCGATGTCCAGACCGAACTGATCCACCAGGAGCTTGCGGGTGTCGCCGGGGTCCTCCGCCGTGCCGAAATCGCAGAGTTCGTGCAGCGAGGCGTCGAATTCGAACCGCCCCCGTTTAAAGCTCGTGGCGCAACCGCCCGGAAGGTTGTGCTTCTCGATCAGGAGGGTTTTTTTGCCCTCCTTCTGCATTTTGCAGGCAGCCGCGATGCCTCCGTTGCCCGCGCCGATGACGACAACGTCGTATTTTGCCTGACTTTCCACAATCTGCCGTCCTTTCTTTCTGAATTGTTCCGGATATGAAGACTTGGAACTGGCCGGATCCAAAGATCCGTTCACCTGAAAGCTATCACAGCCGATCGGCCCCGTCAATACGACGGCCATGGAAAACATGATGCGCGGTCCGGCGGGGCGCTTGCCGCTTTGGTGTGGAAAAGGACGAAAATTCCCGATCAGCAGGCGATTTTTCGACAAATCGGTCGCCCGCTGCCGACGGACGGCCGTCACGGCGCGCGCAGAATACCAACGAAAAAATCTTTGATTTTCCAAGGTCGGCCGTGTACAATCAAAGGCGGCGGAGGCGTTGCGATGGACGAGGAAAAAACAAGACGGCTGTTTGCCGCGCACAGCTCGGCGCGGCGCGCACCGGATACGCGGTTTGAATATATTCATTCCGAGAACATGTCGCTTGTTACGCTGCTGCGCGGCCGGGACAATCCGATCCCCGCGGGCGAACACGCGCACGGCGAATACGAGTTTTTAATCCCGCACACGCCCATTCCGTTTCTGACCAACGCGGGCAAGATCTACTTCGGCGAGGTGGGGTTCGTCTACCCCGTGTTCAGCGGACGGACGCACGGCGTGCGCTACGAGATGACCGACGTGTCGCATACGGACATCGTGTTCGACAAGGCATATTTCGAGCGCATCCTGCGCGATATGGGGCGAAGCAGCGTCGAGTTCAACAGCGCGATCCGCTTTACGGACGAGCTGTGCGCCTACGTTTCGGCATACAAGCGGGCGCTGGCGGAGCGGGGCGGCGACATGCATAAACCCGAGTTGCTCTCGGAGCTGATCTGCCGCGAGCTGATCGAACGCGCGACCGACCAGAAGGCGGACCAGCGGCGGACGTCCCAGGGATATCAGCAGGGGATGCGCGCGGCGGCCGAATTTCTGAACGAAAACTGCGGCAGCCGCATCTCCATTGACGAAATGGCGAGGATGTTCGGCCTGTCGGCGAACTATTTCTGCGCGGAGTTCAAAAAGGTGTTCGGCTATCCGCCGCAGGCGTACCGGATGCGGCTTCGGCTGTCCAGAGCAAAATTTCTGCTGGAGAACACCGACGATCCCATCGCCGACATCGCGGACCGCTGCGGCTGGAACGACGAAACGACGTTCAGCACGAAATTCCGCGGCAGCGTCGGCATCCCGCCGTCGCAGTACCGGCGTAGCAGGCGTTCCGGCGCCGGCTGACGGCGAACGCTGATCGGGCGGCAATGCGCGTTTTCCTATTATATATAATTCTGTTTTCCCTGCGCCGGGCCCGTCGGGGGAAAAAGCGAACGCGCCGTTTTGCAGGTAAAACGAAATGCCCGGCGGGCGTTGCACCCGTCGGACATCGCGCTGGAGAAACGCCGCATTCATTCTCGGATGGGAAAGAAGCAGCCGGTCCTTCCGTCGTCGGCCGTATGGCATATCGTCCTGCCGCGCGGCCGGCGCCGGAAGAGATATTGCAGGCAGTATGGCGGTGGGCGCCGCAGTGGACGGCGCGGAAGCGTGAAAAGCTTTTTGAAACCGCAGGATGATTATAGCAGAAGCGATATTCTTTGTAAAGAATATCACTTAAAAATCTTTGAGAAATTTATCGCTTTTTGCCGAAAACCGGCGGGGGGTTCGCGCGGCGGGTCAGATCGTCGCCGGTTTTAGGTCCTCCCGGCCGAAGCGGATCTTCTTCCCGTACTCGAAAAGATCCATACATCCGCCGGCTCCGACGTACGTTTTCAGCGCATCGCGATCCGTTGCGCAGAACCCGTCCAGATCGTCGATCCCGTAGCCAAACATCGCCGGGGCCATGGGCACGGTGGGGCCCACCATGCACACGGGGACCGTTCCGCCGACGATCTGCAGAAGCCGCGGCAGCGTTTTATTGAGGAACGTTACGCCCGTCATGAACACGAAATCCTGCTGCGGGAGGATATATTCGCAGGCCGTATCCGGCATGTCGCCGTCCTGCGGCCGCCGCTCCAGAATGGTCAGGCGGCAGAACGGCGCGAGCGTACGCTCCAGATACGGGAAATGGCCCACGACGGTGACGTTCTTTCCCGCAAGCCGCGGCGCGAAGGATTTGAACGCATCGCGCCGAACGCGGTTGTCCGCCTCGTCGTCCGGCGGGAGCACGCCCAGCGCGCGCAGCCGGGACGGCGCGTTGTACCAGGCGTTGACGGCGGCCATGCCGATCGTCGCCTCGAGAAAATCCCACGAGCGGCACAGCGCGGCCACGTCCCTGAGCGTTGCGCCGCCGTAGCCGCCGCTCCAGGTCTTGCCGGGCCCGGGCTGGTCGCTCGTCATGGCGAGGCCGGCCGAATCCGGCCCGTTCACCAGCGTCCAGCACCGGCCGACCAGCACGTCCTCCGCAGCCACGTTCCCGGGGATCCCCTCGATCAGTTCGTCGTACATCCGCCACAGCGGCGAACGGGCAGGCATCGTCATATACAGCGCCTCGGTTCACTATGTTGTGAAAAGAATAATGCTATGAAAAGAATAACCGAAAAAGCGTGCGTTGGCAAGAGCGACTCCTCTCGCGCCGCGCTTTGCAGGCCGCCGCGCGGGGCCGGGCGCGGGCGGTTTTTTCCGCTTTGACAAAGCCGTTCCGGCCGTGCTACCATGGGGCCGGCGGCGCGGGAGGAGAGGGGAGAACGCCTCTCCGGATTTTTATAGGTTTATTTGTATAGATATCAAAAAAAGCGCCGGGAGGAACGATGAAGCAGGAACGCGCGTTTGAGCATGTTACGATATCAAAAAAGGCCGAGGCGTCCGTCCGCGCGGGACACCCGTGGATCTACGGCGAGGAGGTGAGCGGCGGGACCGAGACGCTTGAAAACGGCTCGCTCGTGGACGCGTTCTCGGAAAAGAGCGCGTACCTTGGGACGGGGCTGCTGAGTCAGAAGAGCAAGATCCGCATCCGGCTGCTCTCTGCGAACGCCAACGAGCGCTTCGACGATGCGTTTTTCAGACGGCGGCTTCGCTATGCGATCGACTACCGGAAGACCGTGATGGGGAGCGATTTCGGCTGCTGCCGGCTGGTGTTCGGAGAAGCGGACGGGCTGCCGGGGCTGACGGTGGACCGCTACGGGGACGTGCTGGTCAGCCAGGTGCTCTCGTTCGGCATGGAACGGCGCAAAGACGGGCTCTACAAGGCGCTTTGTGAGCTGCTTTCGGAGGACGGCGTGACGGTGCGCGGCGTGTTTGAACGCAACGAGGTTTCCATCCGCGAGCTGGAGGGGCTGCCGCTCGGAAAGGGCTGGTATACGGCGCCGTTTCTGCCCGATCCGCCGTCGCCGCTGCTTGAGATCGAGGAAAACGGCGTGCGCTACGCGGTGGACGTGGAGAACGGGCAGAAGACGGGGTTTTTCCTCGATCAAAAATACAACCGCCTCGCCGCGGCGAAAATCGCGCGCGGAAGGCGCGTGCTGGACTGCTTTACGCATACCGGCTCGTTCGCGCTCAACGCCGCGATGAGCGGCGCGGCGCACGTGACGGCCGTGGACGTTTCCGAAAGCGCGCTGGAGATGGCGCGGCAAAACGCGGCGCTCAACGGCGTGACGGACGCGGTGGACCTCGTCTGCGCGGACGTGTTCGATCTGCTGCCGAAGCTGATTGCGGAGCACGCCGCGTACGAGATGGTGATTCTCGACCCGCCGGCGTTCACCAAGAGCCGCAGGGCCGTGCGCGGCGCGGAGCGCGGCTACTGGATGATCAACCATCTGGCCATGAAGCTGCTGCCGCGCGGCGGGTATCTGGCCACCTGCTCGTGCTCGCATTTCATGGAGCCGGAGGCGTTCGTGCGAATGCTGCTGTCCGCGGCGCGGGAGGCCGGCGTGTCGCTCAAGCTTGTCGAGGCGCGGCGGCAGTCGCCCGATCATCCCGTGCTGATGAACGTGCCGGAAACGGATTACCTGAAATTCTATCTTTTCCAGATCGTCTGAGCGGCCGCTACGGCAGCGGCGCGATGAGGGACGGGATTTTCAGCCGTTCGAGACAGGCGAGGTGCCCGGGCAGGATCCCGTCGTCCGTTACGACGAAGCTGACTTCGGAAAGAGGGAGGAAGTTTCGATAGGATTTCTGGCCGAATTTCGTGCTGTCGAGAAGCAGGATGCGCTTTGCGGCGTTTCTAAGGAACGCGAGCTTCGTGTCGATGCCTTCCGGTTCGGCGTTGCTCAGCCCGCAGGAAAAGTCCAGCGCGCCGGCGGAGAAGAACACGCAGTCGTAGTTGAATTTTGCGATTTCCGCGCAGGCGGCCGGACCCTCCGTGGAGTTGTTTTTCAGGTTGACCTGTCCGCCGACGCAGTCAAGATGCAGGCTCGTATGCCGCATGAGGTACTGCGGCAGGAAGAGGTTGTTCGTGATGAGCGTGATGTCCTTTTTCTGCAGAAGCAGCTTGCCGAATTCGAGACAGGTGGAGCTTGAGTCGACGCCGATGATGCTGCCGTCGGAAACAAGACCGATCGCGGCCTGCGCGATGGCGACCTTCTGCGCGTGCTGCGAGGAATAGTGCCGAAAATACCGCTCGTCGAACGCGGGATCGTGCAGCAGGGAGAACCGTCCCGCCGCGCTCCGGACGACCATTTTGTCCGCAATCATGCGATTGATGTCGCGCCGGATCGTAATGCAGGAGGTGCCTGCCGTCTCCGCCAGTTCGTCGATCGTGATGTTGGGATGATTCGACATGAAGCACAGAATGTTCTTCTGGCGGCGATTGACTTGCTCTTTGGAGCTTTTCCCCATATATATCTCTGATTCCTGTCAAAATAAAAATTTGAGCTGATAACTTTTGTTTATTATTATGAACAGTGACGCGCAACTTGTCAACTGCGGGCAGCGGTAAATACGGCGGATTCGCGTAGTTACGCCGCGCTGCGCGCATTCACAACCGGCCTGCTTTGTGGTATCATGATGCCCATGGAACAGACGACGCCGGGCACTTCCCGCTTTGCCGCGCGGCGCAGCCGCGAATCGGCGCAGCATATGAATACGATCAACACCCGGTATGTCGACGTGCTGGACGGCCTCCGTGCGCTCGCGGTGTTCGGTGTTGTGTGGTTTCATTTCTGGCAGCAGAGCTGGATTTCACCGTATTTTACGATTCCGTTTCTGCAGAAGATCGGGCTGTCGCCGTCGGTCAGCCTGGACTTTCTGCCGCGCAGCGGGTTTCTCTTCGTCGACCTGCTGCTGTTTCTTTCCGCGTTTTGCCTGTTCCTGCCGCACGCGCGCGCGGCGGTGTTCGGCGAGACCGTGCCGGACGTGCGGCAGTTCTACCGCAAGCGCCTCGCGCGCATCGTGCCGAGCTACTACCTCTGCGTGCTGGTCATCCTGTTTGCCGTTACGATCCCGTCGGGCGCGTACGCCTCCGTTTGGGCGTGCCTTGCGGACCTGATCCCGACGCTGACGTTCACGCAGACGTTCTTTCCTAGCGTGCTGCTAGGCACGAAGATCAACGGCGTGCTCTGGACGGCCGCGGTCGAGATGCAGTTTTACGTGTTCTTTCCGCTGCTGGCGTTCTGCTTCCGGAAGCGCCCGGTCTGGACCTATCTTGGCATGACGGCCGTTTCGCTCGCGTACCTGCGGCTCTACGCGCTCGGGAACCCCGATTCGATCCGCGTTACGCTCAACCAGCTGCCGGGGTTCTTCGGCGTGTTCGCAAACGGGATGGCGTTCGCGTATCTGTTCGTCTGGATCGCCAAGCGCACCAAACGCGCCGCATGGCTCTCCGTGCTGTCGCTCGGCGGGCTGATCGGCGGGATCTGGCTGCTCGTGAGCATGATGAAGGCCGCGCCGGCGGTGAATCCCGTCCAGCTCTGGCAGGCGGAGTACCGCCACCGTCTTTCGCTCGTTTTCGCGCTGATCACGCTTTCCGCCGCGCTCACGTTCCGGCCGGTCCGGTTCCTGTTTTCCAACGCGGTCATGCGCTTTCTGGCCGCGATCTCCTACAACGTCTACATCTGGCACCAGTGGCTGTCCGTCAAGTTCAAGCAGTGGCGCATTCCCTACTGGACGGGCGATACGCCGCCGAACTTCACGGGTGACCGCGTCTGGCAGTGGAAGTATTCGCTGCTGATTCTCGGCGCCACGCTGCTGATCGCAACGCTCGCGACCTATCTCTTTGAACGGCCGATGGCCAGGCGCCTGCTGCGCGCCGGCGCGGGCGGGAAGCGCAAATCGCCGGGTCCCGGTCCGGCTTCCGTTCCGGAGGCCGCGGACGGCGCGGTGGAAACGACGGAAAGCGGCCGGGCGGCGGAAACGGACGGCGGGAAGTACTGCTTCAAAACCGAAGGCGTCTGCGCGTCGCGCGTCGAATTCGAGCTCGACAACGGGAAGATAAGGAACGTCGTTTTTACCGGCGGCTGCAAGGGCAACCTCCTCGCGATCGGCAAGCTCGTCGAGGGCATGGATGCCGACCGCGTCGTGGAGCTGCTGGCGGGCAATCCCTGCGGCGCGAAGAAGACCTCCTGCGCCGACCAGCTGACCATCGCCATCCGGCAGGCGCAGCAGGAGCAGCGGCAGAACGGGCGTACTTGACACGCTTCCTGCCGCATGATATCGTGAATTCTGTCTGAACCGATCGAAAAAATGGAGGTATCCTGCAGATGATCATCATTGCCGGCGCAACCGGGTATATCGGGAAATATCTGTCCGTGGAACTCAAGAACAAGGGCCGCGACGTGCTCGCGCTCGGGCGAAACCCGCAGTCCGCGGCGTTCCTGCGCTCGCAGGGCGTTCCGTTTCTGGAATTCGATCTGCTCAACGACGCGGATTACGACAAACTTCCGACAAAGAACATCGAGGCCATCGTGAACCTCGCCGTATGCCTGCCGGAGCACGAGGCGCCGCTCGAGGCGTTTTTCAACGTGAATATGACCGGCAACTACAAGCTGCTGGAGTTTGCCAGAAAGAACGGAATCAAACGTTTCATCATGGCCAGTTCGCACAAGGTTTACTGGGATATCTCGCGGAAGGAGCCGATCACCGAAAACGATCTGCCGTGCTTCATCGGGCCGCATTCGCCCTACATCATCAGCAAGCTCGCCGCGGAGAATTTCCTGCAGTGGTACAGCAAGGATTACGGCATGGACTGCATCGTGCTGCGCCTGACCGGCGTGCACGGTTACGGCGCGCTGATGGGATATCTCGAAAACGACGGCAGCTATACGCGCACGGCCATCGAGGTGTTCATCGGGCGTGCGGTCAACGGCGAACCCATAGAGGTCTGGGGCGATACGAGCATCAAGCGCGACCACGTCTATATCAAGGATGTGCTCGGTGCCATCGAGGCGGCGATCGACGCGCCTGCCGGCACGAAGGGGATCTACAACGTGGCGAGCGGCGTGGCGCACAGCCAGCTGGAGGACGCCGAGGCCGTTGCAAAGGCGTTCGCGACCGATAAGGGCGTGAGCAAAATCGTGCTGCGGCCCGACAAGCCGAGCCTGAGGCGCGGATATGTCTACAGCATCGAGAAGATCAAAAAGAACATGGGCTGGACGCCGAAATACGCCGATCTGAACGTGCTGTTCGCCGACTATCGCAAGGAATGGGAGAAGCACCTCTATAAGAGCCACCATTTTATCAAGCCAGAGGACCGTCCGGTCAGCTTCGGCTGAGGGATGGTATTCAAACGTATGAAACGCCCGGCTTCGTATGATGCGGAGCCGGGCTTTTCACGCGGGGTTTTCTGAGGGCTCTGCCCTCAGACACCCGCCGGGGACCTGCCGGCCCCTGGACCCCGGTTGTTTTTAGGAAATAAGGGATTCCAAAGGGCCTGCTCTTTGGCGGGGTGCAGGGGCGGAGCCCCTGCAAAGAAAGCGGCGCATGTTTTCATGCGCCGCTTTTTGCCGGAGATTGTGAAGTCGGCGGGCTACTGCTGCTCCCGCCAGCCCCAGATGTAATACGGCGCCTGATCGCCCATGTTGAACAGCAGGTCGAGCACGGTTACGTTGTGGGTGAACGGACGGAAGAGCTGCCGGTATTCGGGGTATTCGTATGTCATGTAGCGAACGTCGATGCCGGCTTCGTCGAAGAGCTCCTGCTTCATATATTCCGCCGACTTCGGGCCGTTGATGAGATGATCGCAGCCGAGGGCCCGGCAGAGCCGGATGATCTTCTGTCCCTCCTTGCTGCCGGAGAAGCCGTAGTCCGAGGAGCGGACGAATTCGGCCCGGATGCCGAGCGCGTCGCAGATGCGCCTGGTCGTGTACTCGTTCAGTTCGGAGAGCTTCGTCCACTGACGCTCGAGATAGAATTCCTCGAGCAGGTACTGATACTGCTTAAAATACGGCGCCTTCGCGTAGGTGAGGGAGAACGATTTATAGTGCTTTTTCTGCCAGTTTTCGTTGGGGTTGATCTCGACCTCGCAGATGTTCTGGGTGCGGCGGTCCTTGGTCAGCACCGGCACGGTCAGCCAGACGGGCCCGTTCGCGGTGGGGATGGTGTTGCGGCTTTCCCAGTTTTTGGTCACGTACTGCACGTCGTCGTAGAACACGAACACGTCGGACTGATGGATCATGTCGAAGAGCCCCTTCCAGGGGATGTAGAACGGCTGCATCATGGAGACGGTTTTCATGCCGGAAAAGCCTCGCGATTCTCGGAATCGGCGCAAAACGGCGGAATCCGCGCGCCGTACGGCTATTCTACTTCAATCGGATGGAGGTGTCAACGCGGCGGCGCGCCGGCTGGACAAATTCGACACGTCCCGATATAATAATTAACTAAATATGGGTTTTACAGACGGCGTCCGGACGGCGCGGACGCGGAAACGGAGACGCGTGTTTCATGGATAAGGTTCTAGTCAGCCTGGTGGTCGCCTGCTACCGCAGCGAAAAGACCGTGCGGACCGTAATCGACGAAATCGAGCAGGTTTTTTCAAAGAGCGAAACATACGATTACGAGCTCTTCCTTGTCAACGACTGCTCGCCGGACCGCGTGTGGGACGTGCTCTGCGACGCGGCGGATCGGAACGAGCGCGTAACGGCGGTCGATCTGGCCAAGAACATGGGCCGCCTGCCGGCGCTCATGGCGGGGTTCCGCATGTCGAAGGGCGACATCGTGGTCATCCTGGACGACGACGGACAGTGCCCGATGGACCGGGTGTTCGACCTGATCGCGCCGCTGACCGGGCCGAGCGAGTACGACGTTTCCACGGCGGCCTACCCGGTCAAGAAGCAGAGCTGGTTCAAAAACTTCGGCAGCAGGGTCAACGAGAAGATGACAAACGTGATCCTGGACAAACCGAGGGATATCCGCTTCAACAACTTCACCGCCATGCGCCGCTTCGTGATCGACGAGATCCTGCGCTATGAAAACCCGTATCCGTATCTGACGGGTCTGCTGCTTCGCACGACGCACCGCATCGTCTGCGTGCCCATGGAGGAGCGCGACCGGCTGTACGGTAAAACCACGTATACCTTCAAGAAACTCATTACGCTCTGGATGAACGGCTTTACGGCGTTCTCGGTCAAGCCCCTGCGGCTGGCGACGATCGCCGGATGCGTCACCGCCGTCGTGGGCTTTCTGTGGATGCTGGTGATCGTGATCCGGAAGATCGTCAACCCGGGCGAGATCCTCGCGGGCTATTCGTCGCTCATGGCCGTGGTGCTGCTCATCGGCGGCATGCTCATGATCATGCTCGGCATGGTCGGGGAGTATATCGGCCGCATCTATATCAGCATCAACCGTTCCCCGCAGTACGTCGTGCGGAACGTGTATTACGGAAAACTGCCGGGCGGCGGGGAGGAGCGCGCATGAGCGAACCGCTGCCACCCGAAAACGCGCCCGAAAAGCGCGCGAGCCTGAAGCTGATCGTCCTTCTGCAGCTTGCCGTGCTGCTCTTTTCGTGCAGCATGCTCGTCACCAAGTTCGCTGCGCAAAACGAGATCCTCTCCTGGCGCTGGATCCTGCTCTACGGCGCGAGCGTGGCCATACTCGGCGTATACGCGCTCTGCTGGCAGCAGTTTCTCAAGCGCGTGCCGCTGACCACCGCGTATGCAAACCGCGCGGCCGCCATGTTCTGGAGCATGGTGTTCGGCGCGCTGGTCTTTCATGAAACGATCACGTGGAACATGATCGTCGGCGTCGCGGTGATCTTTGTCGGGATATGCCTCGTGGTGACGGGCGATGAGTGAGAGCTTCGCGCTGTATTTCGCCATCATGATCTTCGGCGTGCTGATCGCCGCGATGAGTCAGATTCTGCTCAAGAAGGCGGCGCTGCGGCACTACGACACGTGGCTTGGGCAGTATCTCAACGTTCCGGTGATCGGCGCGTACATGATCTTCTTCGTGTCGTCGCTCTGCTCGGTGATCGCGCTCAAGGTGCTGCCGCTTTCGCTCATGCCGGTGTGGAACTCCTCGTCGTATCTGTTCGTCACGCTGTTTTCGTATCTGTTCATGAAGGAGCGGCCCGGCAAAAAGAAGCTGATCGGACTCGGCGTGATCCTCTTTGGCATCGCGATCTTTTCGCTGCCGCTGTAACGAACGGGAGGACGGCATCATGAAGAAAACGGCTGTTTGGATTCGGACCCTGTATGCGAGCGAAACGGCCCGCTGGGTGTTCGCCGCGCTGGCGGCGGCCGCGCTGATCGCGATTGCGGCCAGCCTGTCCACGATTACCTATTACGATAACGACGATCTCAATATTGCCTGGACGCTCGCGGGATACCGCACCGGGACGCCCACGTTTTCGCATCCGTTCATCAACTGCATCATGGCGTTTCTGGTCGGCGCGCTGTATGCGGCCGCTGCGCAGCTGCCCTGGTGGCTGATCGTGCAGCTGCTCGGGGTCTGGA
>CAZIQO010000037.1:23685-28675 GCA_964541465.1 uncultured Oscillospiraceae bacterium | reverse complement strand
CCACATGCTCATCATACCCACGCAGAATACGGACAAAATCAGCGCCGCCGCCATCGTCATGCCGGCGTATACAAGCGTTGCGCTCCAGAAATTCCCGAGGATCAGCCCGCCCGCCGTGATCACAAACGCGCCGGCCAGGCCGCCGAGCGCGCCGGCGGCGATCAGCGAACCGCGCTTTTTGCTGCGCTCCGCGGCGAGGATCGTGACCTGCCCCGTCACGAGAACGGACGCCATCGCCAGGATGGAATCCGACCCGAACAGCGTGGAGCCGCTGCCGCCGGCGAGCACCGCCATAGACATTGCGAACGCGACGTTCACCGCCTGCGCCGCGCCGCGCGAAAGCAGCATGCACGTAAGCAGCACGCCGAACACCGCCGGCATGATGCGCGGGTCGATCACATAGCAGAGCCACTGCGTAAGCACCGTCAGCCCGAGCACGAGCAGCAGGATCGTCAGATTTTTACCGGAGGCGCAGATGTCCGGCTCGAACGCGAGCAGGTACGCAAGCAGCGCCGCGTAGACGCACGCGAGGTAGCAGATCACGCCGACGGTCAGCGTGCCGTTCGATTCCGCGCCCTTGACCAGATCGAGCGAATAGAGAATCTGCATCTGTTCGGAGGTGATCGTCTGTCCCTTTTCGACGATCGTCGCGCCGCGCGCGATATAGACCGTCTCCACCGCGTCGGCCGCCTTCTCCTTTGCGCGGTTTGTTTCCACCGTATCCTCGACGTTGGTCGGCATCAGATACGCCTCGTAAAGCATGACGCCGAGCGATTTCAGCCGCACGGGCAGCGTCGTAACCTGCAGTTCCTTGTCGATTTCCGAAAGGGTCTTTTCGAGCTGATCCTCCGATACGCCGGCACGGAGCTCGTCCTCGAGCGTCGGCATGACGATCTCCTCAAGATCGTCGATATCCGCGTCATCCATGTCCAGAAGCGCGTAGCCGAGCGCCGTATCCGTGATCGGCATCGGCAGCTTGACGAGCAGAGCCAGCAGATCGCTTTCCGAGATGACTTCCTCCCAGGTACGCGTATCCTCCGTCGTGTAGATCAGCCCGTCCACGCCCGTCTGCGTCGGCGCGGTGGCCGCGCGGGTCTCCTCCGCGGCGTTTCGAAAGCTCTTCAGCGCGCTGAAAAAGCTCTGCGCGCCGGCGATCAGCGTGTCGGCAAGATCCGTATCGACCGTGAGGATCGACGTAACGCCGTCCCGGGCGGCCTGCCGCAGCGCTTCCGTCGTCGTGGTGTCCTCGGTCATGCGCGGGGCTACGATCGTCTCCGCCGCCACGGCGCCCTCCGAAACCTCGTATCGCTTTGGCGTGAGCGACGTGAGCGTCACAACGCAGTTGAGCGCAAAGACGGCGGCAATGACAAACAGGCAGTACGGGTGAAACCGTTTCTTCTGCCTGCTCTTCTTTTTCTTCTTCGTTCCGGCCACGGTTCGTCGTCCTCTTTTCTAAAGGCTTTTCGGTTCTCGCGGCGGCAGAGTCTTCAGCCGCGCCGCGGCTTTTCAAACCGCTCGTACGCGCAGACGATGCGCTGCACCAGCTCGTGACGCACGACGTCCTTGTGCGTCAGATACACGATCCCGATCCCCTCCACGTTTTCCAGAACCCGCACGGCCTGCACGAGGCCGCTCGTCTTTTCCTTTGGCAGATCGATCTGCGTCACGTCCCCGGTCACCACGACGCGCGAACCCTCGCCGATCCTCGTTAAAAACATCTTCATCTGCTCGCTCGAGCAGTTCTGCGCCTCGTCCAGAATGATAAAGGCGCTGTTGAGCGTGCGCCCGCGCATGTACGCCAGCGGCGCAACCTCGATCGCGCCGCGCTCGGTCAGCGCGCGGTAGCTGTCCAGCCCCAGGAACTCCTGCAGCGCGTCGTAAAGCGGGCGCAGGTATGGATCGACCTTCGACTGCAGGTCCCCCGGCAGGAAGCCGAGCTTCTCGCCCGCCTCCACCGCGGGGCGCGTGAGGATGATCCGGTCCACTTCCTTGTTTTTGAACGCCAGCACCGCCATGGCGACCGCCAGATACGTCTTTCCGGTCCCGGCCGGTCCGATGCCGAACACGAGCTCGTGCTCCTTGAGCGACTGCACGTACCGTTTCTGCCCGAGCGTTTTGCACTTGACCTGCCTGCCGCGGTGCGTGATCGCGATCACGTCTCCCATGATCCGGTCGATCAGGTCGGCGTTTCCTTCCTTGGCAAGATCGACGGCGTAGCGGATGCGGCTCCGGTCGATGCGCTCGCCGCGCCGCTGCATGTCCAGCATCTTTTCGATCACGGTCCTCGCGAGTGCGACGTCCGCCTCGCCTCCCGTGACGCGGACGCCTTCCTGCTTGACGCCGATAACCGTGCCGGTCTCCTCCTGCAGCACGCCGAGGTTCTCGTCGAACACCCCGAACAGTCCGGAGAGCTCGTCCACCTGCTCGAGAGGAATCAGCGCGCTGATGCGCTCCGCTTCCCGGACCGGCGCCTGATTCAAACTCTGATTCAGATCCTGATCCGATTCCTGATACAGCCCCTGATTCAATCGGCAATCTCCTTTTCCAGACCGATGGATTCCTCCGTCATAATTCCTACGATTCCCCGTACCAGCCCGTCCTCCTCGATAATGCGGCTCGTTTTCTCAACGATCGCCGCGTCCTTCGGCACCCGCAGCAGAGCAAGCTGCTCCGCCTCCACAGCCGCGGCCTGCTTCTGCTCGTCCTGCGACACCGCCGTTTCGGTCTCCGCCTGCTCGCAGGCCGTGCCGGTGCAGAGCAGGAGCGGGAGCATGCAGTCCGTAAGCGTCCTCGTGCGCACGCCGCGGATCTCGCAGGTTTCGTACGTAACGGCGGACTCAAACACCGTCACGCCGCAGACGCTGAGCCGCCGGTACGGCACGCTGTTTCCGGTATCTGCAAGTTCCGTCCGGACCGTGTCCGCGACGGCTTCGCCGAAATAGTATACGTACGCCGTCACGCGTCCGTGCGCGTGCACGACGAGCGGTTCCTCCTTTTCCGGCAGTTCGACCGTGCCGGAGATCAGCACGTCCCCGGCCTGCACGGCGTCCCCGACGGACACGAGCGCCGTTCCGTCGTATGCCTCGATCGAAGTGATCACGCCGTCCTTGACCGCGCACACGTCGAATGGCGCATCGTCGTCCGCCAGCACGATATCGCGCTCCTTTTCGACGATGGTCACCGTCGCGATCACGCCGTGGAGCTCGACCTCCGCCCATGCGATTCGTTCGTCGTAGCCACGCACGCCGGCCGCGATGGAGCGCAGATCCTTCTCCGGCTTCGCCGCACCGACGTACACGCCGTTTTCCCGAAGCGCCCGCAGCACGAGCGCCTCCGGCACGCGGTCCGTCCCATCGACCCGGACGCACAAAACGCGTGTCGAAGAAAAAATCATCAGCCCCAGCACCAGCAGCGCGGTGATCCACAGCGCGGGTCGGCGGAAGAGCCGCCGCGCCTCGAACGGCAGCCCGCGTCTGCGCACGATGTGCACGCGGCAGCGGGTTTTCCGCGCGATCCCGTGCAGACGCCGGAACGCCCGCGCCGGAATCGACGCCTCCACCTCGTACGGGCCGGTCTGCCGCACGCCCCGGAGCGCGATGCCGCTTTCGCGCATACGCTCCAGTAAGCGCTCCGGTTTTCGGCCGCTTATGTGGATTATAACATAACCCCTGATCAATTGCCACATCAGCCGCGCGCCTCAAAAAGAATCCCGTCGATGCGCCCGCGCACCAGCGCGCGCTCGCCGTCGAATTCCGTCAGAACTAGGTCTCCTCCGGTCACGAGGATATCGCCCTCCTCGCTCAGAAAGCGCGCCGCTTCGCCGGAATATCCGACGATTCCCCTGTGGTTTTCAATCAGAAGATCGCGCCTGCCGATCATAGTGCAGCACGGCACGGACAGGTCCACGTCCTCCGGAAGTTCCAGCGAACGCAGCATGCGCCGCATGAAGCCGATGTTCTCCTTCGCCATGGACGCGCCTCCCTCACGAAAGCATATGTTCGCGTCGCGCTGGCAATGATAAGAAAGCGAACGCGCTTTGCGGTTCGGAGCATTGATCGGATCGGAGGCAACCTATGGCAATCAACAAAGTAGAGATCTGCGGTGTGGATACCAACCAGCTTCCCATGCTTTCCGCAAAGGAGATGCGCCAGCTTCTCATCAAGGTGAAATCGGGCGACGAACGCGCCCGCGAGGAGTTCATCAAAAGCAACCTTCGCCTCGTGCTGTCGATCGTGCAGCGCTTCGGCAACCGCAACGAGCAGGCGGACGACCTCTTTCAGGTCGGCTGCATCGGGCTGATCAAGGCCATAGACAACTTCGATTTAAGGCACGAAGTCCGCTTCTCCACCTACGCCGTGCCGATGATCATCGGGGAGATCCGCCGCCACTTAAGGGACAACAACGCCATCCGCGTGAGCCGGTCGCTGCGCGACACCGCCTATAAGGCGCTCCAGGCCCGCAACCGTCTGACCGACCAGAACGGAAGCGAGCCGACGCTCGGGCAGATCGCCACGGAGCTCGGCATGCGCGAGGAGGACGTCGTGTTCGCGCTCGACGCGATTCAGGAGCCCGTTTCGCTCTTCGAGCCCGTCTACCGCGACGACGGCGACGCGGTGTACGTCATCGACCAGATCGGGGACCAGAAAACAGCCGACTCCGCCTGGCTCGACAGCATCGCCATCAACGACGGCATGTCGCATCTGACCGAGCGCGAGATGCGCATCCTCAAGCTGCGCTTCTTCGTCGGGAAAACGCAGATGGAGGTCAGCCGCGAGATCGGCATCTCGCAGGCGCAGGTCTCCCGTCTCGAAAAAAGCGCCCTCAAGCAGCTTCAGAAGTACGTCTGACTTCCGTATCCGCTTTGTTTCCCAAAATCCTGTAATTTCTTTGCCAAGCTTTCTTTCCCAAAGAAAGCGAAAACCATCTAACCGAGTTTGCTTCGTCCTCCACATCCCGGAGTTTCTTTGCTCCGCTTTCTTTTCCAAAGAAA
>CAZIQO010000037.1:0-23585 GCA_964541465.1 uncultured Oscillospiraceae bacterium | reverse complement strand
GCGAAATCCGTTCCGCCGAGTTTGTTTCGTCCTCCACATCCCGGAGTTTCTTTGCTCAGCTTTCTTTCCCAAAGAAAGCGAAATCCGTTCCGCCGAGTTTGTTTCGTCCTCCACATCCCGGAGTTTCTTTGCCCAGCTTTCTTTCCCAAAGAAAGCGGAGACTACTGCATGCGCACCATTTCTCGCTGCAGCCGTTTGATGATCCGCTTCTCGAGCCGGCTGATGTAGCTCTGCGAAATGCCCAGCAGATCCGCCACCTGCTTTTGGGTGCACTCCGGCTGATCGTTGAGCCCGAAGCGCAGCTCCACGATCGTGCGCTCGCGCGGCGTGAGCCGTATCAAAGCGGCGCGGAGGAGCTCCCGGTCCACCTCGTCCTCGATATCGCGGCTGATCACGTCGTTCTCGGTGCCCAGAATATCGGAGAGCAGCAGCTCGTTACCGTCCCAGTCCACGTTGAGCGGCTCGTCGAACGAGACCTCGAGCTTGATGCGGCTCGTCCGGCGCAGATACATGAGGATTTCGTTTTCAATGCAGCGCGAGGCGTAGGTTGCAAGCTTGATGCGCTTGTTCGCGTCGAACGTGTTGACCGCCTTGATCAGCCCGATGGTGCCGATGGAGATCAGGTCCTCGATGCCGACGCCGGTGTTTTCAAACTTCTTTGCGATGTAGACCACAAGCCGCAGATTGTGCTCGATCAGCGCGTCCTTGGCTTCCTTTTCACCGTTCATCAGGCGGTTGATCCAGCTTTGTTCCTCCGCCGGCTCGAAGGGCGCGGGCAGCACTTCGTTTGAGTGCACGTAGAGGATTTCCGCGCTCCGTTTTTTGATCGCCTCGCAGTACCACCGCATCAGCAGCCGCGCAATTCGTTTCATGTTCCGCTCCTCCTTCCGATCCGAGCAATTCCGCCGGGAATATCGCGTCCGCGGCGAGCAGTTCCGTATCCGCTTCGGCCACGAGCGCGTCCACGCTCCGCCATCCCCCCTGAAACACGCGCACGCTCTCCGGCCGGAGCGCATAGATGAGCCCCTCCCCGCCGATGGTCCGGTACGGCACGGGCAGGCCGCGCTCCTTCGGCAGCAGCCCCTTCTTTACGACGACCACGCTCCTGCCCGTGATCGGTTCGACCAGCAGATTTCCGCTGTCCACGAGCGCCTCCGCCGTAAACACGCGGTCCCTGAGCCGGATTTCGACCCGCACGCGCGACGCGCGGCTTTTGAGCGTATGGATCAGCGTGAGCACGACGCGCGGCAGCAGCGCGCAGACGAACGCCGACGCGAGCGCGATGCGGACCGGTACGGTGCACACGAACGTGCCGCCGGAAAACCCGCCGCCGAAGAGCAGCGAGATGCCGAACATCACGCCGCCCATCAGGCATGAGGACAGATAGACCGAAACGATCGCCTTCGGATAATCCCGCCAGGCGGTTTTCAGCGGCAGCGCCATCGCGCACCCGAGCAGCAGTTTCGGAACCCATCCGGCGAGCGCGGGCAGCACGGCCGCGGCGCACAGCGCGTATACCGCTCCGAACAGCGAAACCGCGAGCATGAGCAGCTGCTTTGTCCGCACGCCGAGCAGCGTGCCGGCCAGGCGCAGCATGAGGTAATTCATCATCAGGTTGTCGAGCAAATACGCCTCGATGGATACTTTCATTCCGCTACAGCTTATTACAGCCTACGCGATGCGTATGACCATCACCGTCATATCGTCCGCGCGCTCCCCGGCGCACGCGCGCTCGAGCAGCGCCTGAGCCGCCTCCTGACACGTTTTTGTGTCTTTCACCGCCGTGCGGATCGCCTCCGTCAGCTGTCCGCCGAGCGCGTCCAGCGCGCCGTCGGTAAAGAGGAACAATGTGTCCTGCCGCTTCAGCTTCGCCAGCGAAATCGACGGAACGGCCTCGTCCACGATGCCCGCCGGAAGCGCCTCGGAGCGAACCTCGTGCAGTTGCACGCCGCGGTAGAGATACGACGGCGGCGCGCCGTACTTCATGAATTCCGCCTCGCCGGAGCGCAGGTCGAGAAACACCGCGTCGAGCGTGGCGTACATATCCGCGCGGCGCTCGAGCAGCAGGCGGTTCACGCTCTCGAGCGCGACGTCCCGCGTAAAGCCGGCGTCGTAGAGGTCGAACAGCAGCCGCAGCGCGGAGTCGCTCTCTCCCTTGGCTTCCTCGCCCGCGCCCATGCCGTCGCTGAGGGCGTAGAGCACGCGTCCGCGCTCCATGCGCCGTTCGCCCACGCTGTCCCCGCTCACGCCCGTCCGGCTGACCGCGGCGCACGCGGCGCCCATCGACGCGACGAGCTGCTGCGCTTCCTCCAAGAGGATGCGGCAGTTCTTTCCGTCCACCTCGGTGGTCAGCACGCGGATCTCGCGCCGCATGACGGTCTGCACGGCGGACGCGAACGCGTCCAGTTCCGTGAGTACCTCCGCCGCCGCCCGGATTTCGATGCGCAGCCTGTCCTCCGGGAACGTGACGTCCGCGCCGTGCACGCGGTAGCCGCGCCGATCGAGTCCGCGCAGCAGCACAAGTTCCGCTTCCTCGTCCAGCCATTTTTCGTGCCGGATGCGGTCCGCGAGCAGTTCGAGAACGTCGCAGATGCCGTTGAGCTGCCGGTTGATGAATCCGTACTGCTGGTTGGTCTGGCTCTTCATGGCGCGCTGCACCAGATACTGGTTCTGCGCCTGCCACGCCGCGCTCGCAAGCTGCTGCATCTGCCGGCACGACGGATCGAACGGCCGCCGGATGCGGATGCGCTCGCCCTTCTCGAGCGCCTGCAGGAGCGTGAGCACCGTCTCCGCGGCCTTCTTCCAGTCCTTCCAGCACGGATGCTTGAGCGGGCAGTCGCCGCACGCGCCGTAGGCCGCCTGCGCCGTCCACTGCATCAGCGCGTCGGACGGCTCCTCTACCGGCAGGGCCGCGCGATACAGGCACGCCATCTCCTTGCAGACCTGCGCGGTATGGATCAGCTCGTCCGCGGTGGAAGCGCGCATGCGTTTGAGCGCCTTTTTCGCGTATCGCTCGCGATCCTTCTGCGCGTCAAAATACGCGCAGAGCTGCAGCATTTTATTCCTCGGAATCACGAGGAACACCGAGCCCGAGATCGCAAGGTTCAGTAGATTTACCGTATGGGATTCCGAATAGACGTAGGTGCCGACGATCAGGCTGCATCCGACGAATCCGCCGACGATGCCGAGCGTGTCCAGCGAGCGCAGCGCAGCGCCCGCGAGCGCGCAGGCCGCGATGCTTCCGACGAACGTGAGCGAAAAATCGCTGCCGATGGACAGCACCGCCGCGAGCGCGACCGCCATCGCCACGCCCGCAGCGCCGCGCGCAAGCACGCCGAGCATGGCGTACAGAAGCAGCAGCGAAACGGGCAGCGAAAACCCGAACGCGCTCACGTCCGAAACGCTCAGCAGCGCCAGCCCGAAAAAAACGCTGATGCTGAGCTGCTCTCCGTCGCTGAGCACATGCCGCGTTTCCAGCTGCAGCAGCGTCTTTGCGGCGTTTTGGATGATCAGCGCGGCCAGCGCCGAGACGCCGAGCGAAATCAGCCCCTGCAGCACGGCGGAAAGGCTGTTTCTGAAAAAAACCGGCAGCAGCGTGACCTGCGCAAGAAACAGCAGGATCAGCTTGTCGAACCGGCCGCAGTTCTTTTTCCAGCGCCGCCACGCCAGAAGCAGCGCGTAGTACAGCGCGCAGGTGCACACGCTCTGGACGTGCGGCGTACCCTGTAAAAGCGCCGCGCCGAGCAGCACGCCCGGCAGCGCGTAGTGCACGTTCAGACCCGTCATCGCGCATGCGGCGAGAAACGCGATCCCGAACGGCGCGATGCCGTTCATCACGTTGATCCGCCCCATCAGCACGGCGGCCGCGAGCGTCACAAGCTCCGTTTTGAATGCCGGGCGTTTGAAATAATCCGCTATGCTTCCTTTTTTTTTCTTTGCTTTTTCATTCATGCATCAGGGCCTCCGCCAGTCGGTACGACCAGTATAGAAGCCGCCGCGCGCGAAAAAATCGGATTTGGCGCGCCGCTTTGACGAATTGTTATCCGCCGTTTCGGCCCCGTTCGTCGTTTCACGCTTCTCTTTTCCTCTCTTTTCCCCTGTGTCGCGCCATGGATTGGTCGAATCCCGCCCCCGCTTTCTTTGAAAAAGAAAGTGGGACAAAGAAATTCGGGGATGTGGAGAACGAAACAAACTCGGCAATACGGTTCCCCGCTTTCTTTGAAAAAGAAAGCAGGACAAAGAAATTCGGGGATGTGGAGAACGAATCAAACTCGGCAATACGGTCCCCGCTTTCTTTAAAAAAGAAAGCAGAACAAAGAAATTCGGGGATGTGGAGAACGAATCAAACTCGGCAATACGGTTCCCCGCTTTCTTTGAAAAAGAAAGTGGGACAAAGAAATTCGGGGATGTGGAGAACGAATCAAACTCGACCGATCGATTCTCAAATTTTCCTTTGCCGGGTCTGAATCGGCGCGGCGCTCCGGGCGGGCCGGAATGCTTGCGCTCAAACGCGGCGGTATGCTATAATGCATTGATTTTTGAAAATGGGGGTTTTGCGGCTTGTTTACTGCAAACGGGAGCTTTTCTTTGCTGCGCGGCGGCTATCTCTTCTATGAGGTCGGCAGACGCGCCGCAGCGTTCGCCGCAGAACATCCGGACGCGGAACTGATCCGCATGGGCATCGGCGACGTGACTCGTCCCCTCGTCCCCGCCGTGATCGAGGCCCTGCACAAGGCCGTGGACGATATGTCCCGCGCGGAAACCTTTCATGGCTACGGGCCGGATTTCGGCTACGATTTCCTGCGCGAGGCCATCCTCCGCCGCGACTATGCCGCGCGCGGCGTTTCGCTCGATCTGGACGAGATCTTCGTTTCGGACGGCGCGAAATGCGACGTGGGCAATATTCAGGAGCTGTTTTCCTCCGACGCGGTCGTCGCCGTGATGGACCCCGTCTACCCCGTGTATGTGGATACGAACGTCATGTCCGGCCGCAGCGGCAGGTTCGACGAGCAGAAGGGCGGCTACGAGCGCATCGTCTACATGCCCTGCCGCGCCGAAAACGGATTTGTGCCGGAGCTTCCCAAAGAGCGCGCCGACGTGCTCTACCTCTGCTTTCCCAATAATCCCACCGGCATGACGCTTTCCAAAGAGCATCTGAAGCGTTTTGTCGACTACGCGCGTCAAAGCGGCGCTCTGCTCCTCTACGATTCCGCGTACGAGTCCTATATTTCCGATCCGGCCATGCCGCACAGCATCTACGAGATCGAGGGCGCAAAGGAATGCGCCGTGGAGTTTCGTTCCATGTCCAAGACCGCCGGCTTTACGGGCACGCGCTGTGCGTACACCGTCGTGCCGAAGGCGATCTCGGCGCGCGACACGCTTGGCAACACGGTGCGCCTGCGCGATCTCTGGGCGCGCCGCGTGTCCACGAAGTTCAACGGCGTTTCCTACATCACCCAGCGCGGCGCGGCTGCCGCCTACAGCAAAATCGGCAACGAGCAGGTCCTCGCCGTCGTGGCGGACTATATGGAAAACGCGCGCATCATCCGCGAAGGGCTGCAGCAGGCGGGATACACCGTGTACGGCGGCGTGAACGCGCCCTATATCTGGCTCAAAGTCCCGCACGGCGACAGCTGGAAGTTCTTCGACGAACTGCTTTCCGGCTATCACATCATCGGCACGCCCGGCGCCGGCTTCGGCTCCGCGGGCGAGGGGTATCTGCGCATGACGGCGTTCGCCACGCGGGAGAATACGATCCGGGCCATGGAGCGCATCAAACGGGGATCGGTATGACGAAGATCATCGCGTTCGAGGGAATCGACGGAACCGGAAAAACCGTCCAGATGCGGCGGCTCGCCGAACGTCTTGCAGACGGCCACGGCCTTTCCGTCCGCACGCTCTCGTTCCCGATGTACGACACCTTTTTCGGTGGGCAGGTCGGACGGCTTCTCTCCGGCAGAGGCGACGTGAAGGCCGACGACGTGGACGGCAGGTCCATGGCGCTGTGGTTCGCGCTCGACCGCTTCGAGGCGTTCCGCGACCTGGACTTTTCGGACGCGGATGTGCTGCTCATCAACCGTTACGTGCTCAGCAACGCCGTCTATCAGAGCATCCGGGACCGCGATCTCGGCAAACCGGATCTCTTGGAGTTTGTTCTCGATCTTGAGTACGGGCATTTCCGTATCCCGCGCGCCAACGCGCATGTCGTGCTCGACATGAACCCCGAGGAAGCGTTTCAGAACGTCGGCAAAAAGGGCTTCCGCGAATACGTCGGCGACAGCCGCGACGTGTACGAGGCCCTGCCGGGCATTCAGGCGCGCGCGCGAATGAAGTATCTCGAATATGCGGAACGGCTCGACAACGTGTTCGTCGTCCCCTGCATGGAGCAGAACCGGTTAAAAAGCATCGAGGCGATCGGAGAAGCGGTCGAATCGGCGCTGAAAGATATTTTTTAGGAGGTAACAGGACCATGAGAAAAATCGGTATCCTGACGGGCGGCGGGGACTGCCCGGGTCTCAACGCGGTAATCCGCGGCGTGGTGGAAGAATGCGCCGCGAACGGCATCGAGGTATACGGCTTTTCCGCCGGCTGGCGCGGCGCGCTGAACGGCGAGGGCCGCTGGCTTTCGCTTCGGGATGTGGAGGGCCTGCAGACGAAGGGCGGCACGATACTCGAAAGCTCGCGCACGAACGTGATGAAAGAGGAGAACGGCCCCGGCCGCGTCCGCAGGACGCTCGAAGGGCTCGGTCTCGAAGGGCTCGTGGCGATCGGCGGCGACGACACGCTCGGCGTGGCCAACAAGCTCAGCAAGATGGGCATGAACATGATCGGCGTCCCGAAGACGATCGACAACGACCTTTCCTGCACCGATTACACGTTTGGCTTCGACACGGCGAGCAACATCGCCATGGAGTGCATCGACCGTCTGCACACCACGGCCGCCTCGCACGCGCGCTGCATCGTGGTCGAGTGCATGGGCCGCCACACCGGTTGGATCGCCGTGCAGGCTGGCCTCGCGGCGGACGCGCACCTGATCCTGATCCCGGAGTTTCCCAAGACGTTCGACGAGATCATGCAGGTGATCCGCAGCCGCTACATCAAGGGCGAGCGCCATACGATCATCGCGGTGGCGGAGGGCTTTGAGCTCAAGGGCGAAGTCGAGGAGACCGTCGATCTCGACGCGTTCGGCAACAAGCTGCTTCTGGAGAAGGAAATCGCCAAAACGCTCGCTACGCGCATTGAGAAAGCCATGCGCGAGGACACGTCGCTCGACGAGAAGCGCAAGTATTTCGAATGCCGCTCGGTCGTGCTCGGCCACATCCAGCGCGGCGGCTCCCCGTCCTGCTTCGACCGCGTGCTCGGCACGCGCCTCGGCTTCAAGGCCGGCGAGCTGGTCGTCGCCAGGGAGTACGGCAACATGGTCGCGCTGCAGGGCACCAAGATCGTCAAGGCCGACCTCGACAAGGCGGTCACCGAGCGCAAGGAAGTCGACTGGGACTTCTATAAATCCGTTTCCATTCTGTTCAAGTAATCGGATCCTTCACGAAAAGCATTGGAGCCGGGCGGTTTGCCCGGCTCCTCAGTCTGTCAAAAAGTTCTTTTTCAGGGGTTTCACCCTTGCACCCAACCCAAGGGACACATCCCTTTGGAATTCCTGACCCCGCAAGCGCCCTGTTCCAGGGCGTTTGCGGAAATGGGTTCTTAGGGCCTTACGGCCCTGAGCGGTGGCTTGGAGGCGGAGCCTCCAACGTCCCCCCTTGATCGACAAGCGGACAAAATCACTTTCTCCGGCCTTCCCACCGGTTTGCCTTACGCTCCGTCCTGCATGCGCCGCACCCGCTGCGCCACGGCCCGGCCGGTCGGCGTGGTGGCAAGCCCGCCCTTCGCGGTTTCGCGGTATTCCGGGCGGATGTCCTTCCCGACCGCGTACATCGCGGCGACCACCTCGTCGAAGGGGATCAGGCTCGTCACGCCCGCGAGCGCCATATCCGCGCAGAGCATGGCGTTGACCGCCCCGAGCGCGTTCCGCTTGATGCACGGGCATTCGACCAGCCCCGCCACGGGGTCGCAGATCAGGCCCAGCACGTTCTTGACCGCCATCGCGGCCGCGTCGAGCGCCTGCACGGGCGCGCCGCCGCTGATCTCCACGAGCGCCGCCGCCGTCATGGCCGCCGCCACGCCCGTCTCCGCCTGGCACCCGCCGCCCGCGCCGCTGATCGTCGCATTTTTGGCAAACAGCAGCCCGACCGCGCCCGCCGTGAACAGCCCCTCCACGAGCGTTTCGTCCGACCAGCCGCGCTGCCGCGCGCTTTCGATCAGCACGCCCGCGAGGATGCCGCTCGCGCCGGCGGTCGGCGCGGCGACGATGCGCCCCATCGACGCGTTCACCTCAACGACCGCCATGGCGGACGCCGCCGCCCGGCAGGCCGTATAGCCGGAGAACGGGTTGTGCTTGCCGTAGCGGAACAGCCGCATCGCCTCCCCGCCCGAAAGCCCGCTGACCGACTCGACCTTCTCGTTCAGCCCGCGGCGGACGGATTCGCGCATCACGTCGAGATTCTTCTGCATCTCGGCGAGGATCTCCGCGCGCGTACGCTCGTATTCCTTCTCCTCGCGGCGCATCATCGCCTCGAAGATCGGAATGCCGTTTTCCAGGCAGTATTTCCGCAGCGATTCCCCGTTTTCAAACGCCGCCGACAGCATGGCCATTCCTCCCCGCTAAACCGCAAACAGTTTGATGATCCCGTCACAAAGCGCGCGGATCATCGCCTGCATATCCGCCGTGACCGGCTGATCGGTCTCGATGGTCATATACGCGTCCTCGCCCTTGCCGTGACGAAATACGCGCATAAACGCGATGTTGACGTTCAACTGCGCGAGCACGTGCGAAACCTCGGCGATCACGCCGGGCTTGTCCGTATGCCGGATCACCAGCGTCGGGTATTCGCCCGATAGCTCCACGTCGAGCCCGTTGATCTCCGTAATCAGAATGTTGCCGCCGCCGACGGATTCGCCAACGACCTCTGTTTTCTGTCCGTTCGAGCCTGTGATCTCGATGCGCGCGGTGTTCGGGTGCTTCGGCGGCTCGTCGGAATACGCCACGGACACGGGCACGCCCTGCTCGCGCGCGATGCGGTACGCGTCCTTGATGCGCTCGTCGTCCGGCTCCATGCCGAGCGCGCCCGCGATGAGCGCCTTGTCGGTGCCGTGCCCCCTGCCCGTTTCGGCAAACGAGCCGTAGAGCGTGAACGCCGCTTCGGCGACGTCCATGCCCGCGATATGCCGCGCGGCGTGCGCAAGCCGGACCGCGCCCGCTGTGTGCGAGCTCGACGGGCCCGTCATGCGCGGGCCGATGATGTCGAATACGGAAAAATCCTCCATGGCGGTTTCTCCAGTGCGTTTCATTTTGAAAAATAATGAACAGAAAACCGGCGCGCCGTTTCCGGTGCGCCGGTTATTCTTTTTGCCGCGCACCCGTTCCTTGACAAACACGTCTCCGGGCGACGCTCCGGCAGGTTGCTCCTTTCAGGCTGCTCCGCGGCACATCGCATAATCCGCTTAATGCTGCTTCCGTCAGGACCTGACATGGTTCACGGCCTGCAATTGCACGGGACCCGACGCTCAACGCCCCTTGCCGGGATCCGGCCCCACAGACGCTTGCCGTAGAACGGGAATTCCGCCCTGCTACAGCGGATTGCAGGTACAGGGCACCGCTAACTCCCCGCCTAGCGCGGCAAACCGGTTACGCAACGTATTGTATCATGAGCGGTCCGTCCTTGTAAAATACTATTTCTTTCCGCGATTCATTGGATCTTTCGTTTCCCTCCGCCGCACCGGCAGGCGGGCGGCCGGCCGTTCAGACGTCGGTCGTTTTCCCCAACCGCCCGAGCGCATAGCGCGCCGCGGCGCGCACGGCCTCGCGCGGATCGTCCGCCAGCTCGCGGATCAGCGGGAGCAGGTCCTTCCTGCCCAGCTTCGCGGCCATCACGCACGCGTGCTGCTGGAGCCTCCCGTTTTTCTTCAGGTTTACGCCGACGAGCGCCAGCGCGGGTTTGTCGTCCCCGCCGAGCAGCCGCTCGAGCGCGAACGCTTCCGGCAGTTCCCCCTGCGGAAGGATCAAGCGGTTATAGGGGCAGACGTTCTGGCAGAGTTCGCAGCCGAGCATCGTGGCCATCGCGTCCATGACCCATTCGCCCATCGTGTCCCCGCTCATGTAGGCGCGCGCGCATGCACCGAAATGGAACCCGCCCGCATCGATCGCCCCACTCGGGCACGCCTTCTCGCAGGCATGGCACGTTCTGCAGTGCGGCGGCTTCTGCGGCGGCGCCGCGGTATAGCGCACCGGCTCCGGGAGCGCGGCCGCGAGCGTCTGCACACTGTAGCGCGTGCCGTACGGCTCGATCGCCGTCAGCCCGTTTTTCAGCGGGATTCCGACGCCGCCGCGCAGGAGCAGTTCGCGTACGGGCACGTCCGCAGTCGCCGCTTCCGCGCCCTCGTCCTGCAGCCTGCCAAGCAGCGCCTTTGCGGCGTGATAGCCGGCGTTGCTGGAAAGATAGAACCCCGAGAGTGGAACGTCCGGCGGAAACGGCCGGTACGGGCGCAGCAGCGCGACGATCGCGTTCGCCCATGGCGCGGCCTGCCGCACGTCCGATATCAGCCTTCTGCCGCTCGGATGCAAAGCGCCGTCCTGAAGGCGGCGCTCATAATGCGGAAAGGGTTCCGCCGGAAAAACGTACGCTTCCGCGAACCCATATTCTTTTGCCAGAGAGATAAGGTTCATCGCTGCTGTTCCTGCAGCATTTCCTTGGTCTTCATCAGGCGCGTGAGGTTTCCGCGCTCGTTCTCTTCGAGCTTCATCTGAATGCCGCGGATCGCCTCCGTAAACTGCGGGATCATCACGTATTCGAGCGCGTTGACCCGCCGGCGCGTCTTTTCGATCTCGTCCGCAAGCCGGCTGCAGGTTTTTTCGATCTCCGCAAGCTGCACCAGCAGCGGCAGCACCTCCGAAAGCAGTTGGACCGCCGTGTCGAGATCCGCGCTCGTCGTGGCGAACCCGTAGGGGTAGGTGAACCCCTCCTGCGCATGGACCGAAAGCGACGGCACCTGGATGGACAGCACGTTCTGTTTGCCCGCGTCCACCTCCGCGGCGCGCGCGGGGTACATGAGCGCTTCCTCGATCTGCGCGCCGCTCATCGACGCGCGCGCGAGCACGAAGCTCTTCATCGCGCGGGAGAGCTTCTCCTCCACCTCTTCGCGCAGCGCCTTGTTCCGGCGCGCGTACACGATGAAGCGCCGCACGAGCTCGTCGCGCTTGTCCTTCATCATCTTGTGCCCGCGGACGGCAACCTTCTTGCGTTTCTTGAGGTTGCTCAGTTCCATGCGGGTCGGTTTTACCTGTAAGGCAGCCATCGGCTACGCCTCCCTGGGGTAATACTTCTCGATATACTCGTCGCGGATACGCTTGAGTTCCGATTTCGGCAGGATGCCGAGCAGCTTCCAGCCCAGATCGAGCGTCTCCTCGATGGTGCGGTTCGTGTAGTAGCCCTGCGAAACATACTCCGCCTCAAACGCGTCGGAAAACTTCGCGTAGAGCTTGTCGGTATCGGAGAGCGCCGCGTCGCCGAGGATGACGGCGAGCTCCTTTGCGTCCTTGCCGCGCGAATACGCCGCGAAAAGCTGGTTCATCGTGTCGGCGTGGTCCTCGCGCGTCTTGCCCTTGCCGATGCCCTTGTCCTTGAGGCGCGAAAGCGACGGAAGCACGTTGATCGGCGGCGTGATGCCCCTGCGGTACAGTTCGCGTGAGAGGATGATCTGCCCCTCGGTGATGTAGCCGGTCAGGTCGGGGATCGGGTGGGTCACGTCGTCCTCCGGCATGGACAGGATCGGGATCATCGTGATCGAGCCCGCGTTGTCCCTTATGCGCCCGGCGCGCTCGTACATGGTTGCAAGGTCGGTGTAGAGATAGCCGGGGTACCCGCGGCGGCCCGGGACCTCCTTGCGCGCGGCGGACACCTCGCGCAGCGCCTCGGCGTAGTTGGTGATGTCCGTAATGATGATCAGCACGTGCATGCCGAGCTCGTATGCAAGATACTCCGCCGCCGTGATGGCCATGCGGGGCGTCGCGATACGCTCGATCGCCGGGTCGTTCGCCAGGTTGATAAACGTGACGGTGCGCTCGATGGCGCCGGTCTTGCGGAAGTCGCTGATGAAGAAGTCCGCTTCCTCAAACGTGATGCCGACCGCGGCGAACACGACCGCGAACTTCTCGTCCGAGCCGAGCACCTTCGCCTGGCGCGCGATCTGCGCGGCGAGGTTTGCGTGCGGCAGGCCGGAGCCGGAGAACACGGGCAGTTTCTGGCCGCGCACAAGCGTGTTGAGCCCGTCGATGGCGGAGATGCCCGTCTGAATGAATTCGCTCGGATAGTCGCGCGCGGTGGGGTTCATCGGCGTGCCGTTGATATCCAGATGCTTGTCCGGGATGAGCTTCGGCCCGTCGTCGATCGGCTTGCCCATGCCGTCGAACACGCGGCCGAGCATGTCCGGCGCGACGTCCAGTTCGATGGATTTTCCAAGGAAACGCGCCTTCGAGGAGCTGATCTGCATACCCTGCGAGCCTTCGAAGAGCTGAAGCAGCGCCTTGTCCCCGTCGATCTCCAGCACACGTCCGCGGCGAATACTGCCGTTTGCCTGCTCGATTTCAACCAGTTCGTCGTATTTGACGCCCGAGACCTGTTCCACCAGCATCAGCGGGCCGACGACCTCCCGGATCGTGCGGTATTCCTTACGCATGTGCTTCGCCTCCCTCCGTCAGAGCGCGGACCTGTTCGCCGAGCTCCTTGGCGATCTCCTCGTATCGCGCGTCGATCTCCGTCTCCGGCGCGTACTTGAAACGCCCGATCTTCTCGCGGACCGGCAGACCGGCCAGCTTGCTGAACGGCGCGTCGGCCTGCAGCGCCGCGAGGCTCTTATCGTAGTACGACAGGATCGTCTTGAGCATGAGATACTGCTTCTTCGGCGAGGAATAGGTGTCCACCTCGTGGAACGCGTTCTGATGCAGAAA
This sequence comes from uncultured Oscillospiraceae bacterium, assembly GCA_964541465.1. Taxonomy (GTDB): domain Bacteria; phylum Bacillota; class Clostridia; order Christensenellales; family CAG-138; genus UBA7703. The sequence goes on along the minus strand of CAZIQO010000037.1, from coordinate 10,525 downwards.
ATCCTCGCGGATGGAGCGCGTGCACTCGAGCGTGAGGCGGTCCTTGTAGGAAAGCGCGTCGATGCCCACGAGACGCACGATCTCGTCGAGCTCGCTCTCCTCCTGCAGCAGCGTCATGGTGCGCTGCACGAGCGACGACCATTCGGGCGACACGTTCTTGTTGAACCAGTCGTCCAGGCGGTCGAGATAGAGCGAATAGCTCTGCAGCCAGTCGATCGCCGGGAAATGGCGCGCGTACGCGAGCTTGCTGCTCAGTCCCCAGAAGACCTTGACGATGCGCAGCGTCGCCTGCGAAACCGGCTCGGAGATATCGCCGCCCGGCGGCGATACGGCCCCGATGGCGGATACCGCGCCTTCGCGGTCCTCCGCGCCGAGGGTCTTGACGCACCCGGCGCGTTCGTAGAACTCCGCAAGCCGGCTCGAAAGATACGCAGGGTATCCTTCCTCGCCCGGCATCTCCTCGAGGCGGCCGCTCATCTCGCGCAGCGCCTCCGCCCAGCGGGACGTGGAGTCCGCCATGATGGCGACCTTATAGCCCATATCGCGGAAATACTCCGCGATCGTGATGCCCGTGTAGATCGACGCCTCGCGCGCGGCCACCGGCATATCCGACGTGTTGGCGATGAGCACCGTGCGCTTCATGAGCGAGAGCCCGGTGCGCGGGTCCTTGAGCTCCGGGAACTCCATGAGCACGTCGGTCATTTCGTTGCCGCGCTCGCCGCAGCCGACGTAGACGATGATGTCCGCGTCCGCCCATTTGGCGAGCTGATGCTGCACGACCGTCTTCCCGCTGCCGAACGGGCCGGGAACCGCGGCCGTGCCGCCCTTTGCCACCGGAAACAGCGTGTCGATGACGCGCTGGCCGGTGATCATCGGCTCCGTGGGGGCGATCTTCTGCCGGTAGGGACGGCCTTTGCGGACGGGCCATTTCTGCAGCATGGGCAGCTCGACGGTTTCGCCGGCGTCCGTTTCGATCTTCGCGATCGTCTGCACGATGTTCGCCTCGCCGCCGTGGATCCACGTCAGCTTTCCGCTGATTGCCGGAGGCACCAGAATGCGGTGCTCGACCGCTTCGGTCTCCCGCACCGTGCCGAGGATATCGCCGCCTTCGAGACGGTCGCCCACCTTCGCCTTCGGCGCAAACAGCCACAATTTCTCGTGGTCGAGCGGGTTCACCATGATGCCGCGCGTGATGCGGTCCCCGGCCTGTTTGCGGATGACGTTGAGCGGACGCTGTATGCCGTCGTAGATGGACTCGATGAGCCCCGGCGCCAGCTCGACCGACAGCGGCGCGCCTGTGGTTTCGACCGGCTCGCCCGGCCCGATGCCGCCCGTCTCCTCATAAACCTGTATGGACGCCTTGTCGCCGCGAAGCTCGATGACCTCGCCGATGAGGTGCTTCTCGGACACGCGCACGACGTCGTACATCTGAACGTCGGCCATGCCGCTGGCGACGATGAGCGGTCCCGAAACCTTTATGATCGTTCCCTGCATGTTGATTGCCCTTTCGTAACGTGTTGGAATCGAATATCGCTTCGCGCTTTGGAACGCTGTGCTCCGCGCGCGGTTGTTTCCGATCCGGTTGTCTTACGTATTGGCCAGAATGTCCATTCCGACCGCCTTTTCGACGTTCTGCTTGAGCAGCCTCGCGCCGACGCCGCTCGAACCCTGGTTGTCCGGTATGGGGATGATCGCCGGATACGCCTTGCCCGCGTACTCCGCGATGGTCTCCGCGCACGACGGAAACAGCTTTTCGGTCACGAAGACCGCCGCGTACCCCTCGCGCGCGAGGCGGTGCAGCGTGCGGTTGGCGCTCTCGCCCTCGTCCTCGAAATATACGTCCAGTCCGACCGCCTTGAACAGCAGCACGGAATCCCGGTCCCCGATCACGCCGATCTTAGCCATAGAGTTCCCTCAGTCTTTCCGCGATCACGCCGTCGTCCAGGCCGTTTCGCTTTACGGTCAAAATCAGGCGGATCGCCTTCGCCTCGCGGTCCCGCGCCAAATAGTACCCGACGACCGGGAAGATCGTCATCGCGTCGTGACGGTGCGCCTTGACGAGCGAAAGCAGATAATCGTCCCGCGCCTTCTCGAGCACGGCCACGTTTCCGGAGGTCAGCATGGCGGAAAGGCCCGCGCGCATGGCTTCCCGGGCCACGCCGCCCGAAAGCGCCTTGACCAGCGCCTCCGCGGAGAGATCGTATGCGCCGATCAGCTCGTCCGAGCGGATCCCGCCCCTCGGCAGTAGAACGTCCCTCAGGTCCTCCTTCTGCGCGCCCATCGCGCGCATGCGGAAGAACGTGATCACATTGTCAAAATCGCACAGCGCGGAGAAATACTGCCGCGCGAACGGCTCTTTGCATTTCTTCGACGCCTCCATGCAGCATTTCAGGTACCCGTAATCGACGAGCACGCTGACCATCTGCGGCAGCGGCTGCGCCTTGAGTTTTCGCTCGAGTCTGTCGAGCGCTACGCGCATCGCCTCCGGCAGTTCGTCGTATTTCTGCGCGGCGACCATGGCCGAAAGCTTTTCGCGCTCATACAGTCCGCCGCCGAGCCAGAGTGTTTCGCTCGTTCCGAGCAGGCGCGCCTTGATCAGAACCTTCAGATTATGCGCGTCGGTCTGCAGCAGAAACAGGTCCGTCAGCTCGGGTTCCGGCGAAAGCTCGCGCACGGTTTCCGCCGCGCGTTCGAGCGTGTTTTCAATCATGCGCTCGCAGTCCGCGCTCGTCGCGTCCGGCATGCCGCCGTAGCGCGCCTCGAGCAGCAGGCGCATCGCGTCGTCCAGACTGCCCTCCGCCATGCGTCGGATGGTCTGGCCGCTCAGCAGACCCTTTTCGAGCGCGCTGATGCGCGCGCACGCATATGGGTAGCTTGGCTGTGGCATGAAACCTCCCTCCGATCAGTCGAACAGCAGTTTTGCTACGCTCGTTTCCTCGTCCGCGCGTACGGTTTCGAGGAGCGAACGGAACGAGCAGTCCTTTTCGTAGCCTTCGCCGACGAGCAGGAACCCGCCGTCGATCCCGGCGTCCCGGTCGGCGAGCTTGAGTCCGCTCCCGCTCATGCGGGGCAGTATCGCTTCGATCGCCTTGCGGTCCGCCTTCGCGGGGACGACCGTCTCGCCGCCCTCCGCCTCGGCGCGCAGCATGTTTTCCAGTATGCTTGCGCGCGGCTCTCCGCCGAGCGCAAGCAGCGCTTCGTACGCCTGCGAGAACGCCGCCTCGATCACCCGGCGCTTCTTTCCCAGGGCGGACTTCCGCCCGTCCAGCGCCGCCCGCGTCCGATAGCCGTCCAGCGCGCTTTTCACCGCGGCGTTTCGCTTCGCCTCGAGTTCAGCCAGCCTTGCCTGAACGGCACGGTCGTTTTCCTCTCGGATCGAACGGATGTCCTCCTCCGCCTGCGCGCGCGCGCCGTTCGCGTCCGTCTCGGCGTCCGCTATGATGCGCTCCGCAAGCTTATTCGTTCCGGTTGTGGGTATGGTTGCCATTGATAACTCCTTATCGCAGCGAATGGTGCGCCGGTCAGATTTTCACGCCGTTGACGAGCAGGAAGGAGATCAGAAGCGACAGAACCGCGTAGGTTTCCACCATGACGGTCATAAGCATCGCCTTGCCCGATTCCTCCGGTTTCTTTGCGACCATGTTGATGCCGGCGACGGCTACCTTGCCCTGCGCGATGGCCGAAAGAAGTCCGCCGAACGCGATGGGAATCGCCGCGATCAGAAGGCTCATCCCGTTCGTCGCTGAAATCGACGCGCCGCCGGAAAGCAGACCGGCCTTCGCGGCGATGACGAACGCGATCAGCAGGCCGTAGATGCCCTGCGTGCCGGGCAGAAGCTGCAAAAGCAGGCAGGAGCCGAAACGGTCCGGGTCCTCGGATACGACGCCGGCGTTCGCCTGGCCGGCCATTCCTACGCCAACGGCGCTGCCGATGCCCGCCAGAACCGCAGCCAGCGCGGCGCCGATCGCCGCATAAATCGTTCCCATATCCATAGTGAGAGTTCCTCCTTAATTAATCAATCGTTTCAGGATGCCGAATCATCCGTAATGCGAACATGTTTCGTTCGATATCCCAGAGGACGGAAGGCCTTGCCGCCCGTCTCGTAGAATTTGCCGTAAAACTCGACGTACTGCAGTCTCGCGCAGTGCACGAACGCGCCGAGCGTGTTGATCGCGATGTTGAACGCGTGCAGCGCAACAAGCAGCACGCACGCCACCAGGATCCCCAGAATCTTCAGAATCAGAATCGGCGAGCCCATGAGCATCTTGCAAAGGTCGTTGAATACCGATGCGATGACGCCGGTCGCAATGCCCAGTGCAAACAGCCTCGCGTAGGAGAGGATGTCCGAAAGATAGCTCGTCACCTGATAGAGTTCCCCGAGTCCCGATATCGTGCGCAAAACCGGGTTCTTTTTTGCGCGCCCCTTGAACAGAAGGATCATCAGCGCGCCGCATCCCGCAGCGGCCAAGCCGATCTTCCCGAGCAGCGCGGGCGCGGACGCAGCTGCCGACGAAGCGCCGTACGCGATCAGGCCGAGCACGATCAGGATCCAGGAAAAATTGTCGAAGATCGCCGTCTGCCAGTCCCTGCGCGAAAACGACAGCTTCATCTTGAGCGCCACGCCGAAGAGGACGTGCAGCACGCCAAGCCCGAAGCACAGGATCAGCATGTCGATCGGCTCGGACATCGGGTCGACGATCAGCGGAAACACGTTGTTCGTGCCGAACACGGTGTCGAAGTCCATCCCGAAAAACGTGCCGACCAGAACGCCCCATACCATGGTCGAAATGCCGCCCCAGAACAGCACGCGCGCAAAGCCGCCCATCGCGCCGGTCGGCTTTTTCAGCCGGATCAGCAGCGCGCAGGCGAGCGCGAGAACAATCCCGTAGCCCGTGTCGCTGAGCATCATGCCGAACAGCAGCACATAGAACGGCGCCATGTAGGGCGTCGCGTCGATGCCGTGTGGGTCCGGCCTGGAATACATATTTGTAACCTGTTCAAACGGCGTGGCGAATTTGCTGTTTTCCACATAGGACGGAGGGACCTCGTCCTCCGCCGGATCGCGCGAGGAGAAGCAGTACGCGTCCGTGACGGACCGCACCGCCTGTTCGACGGGTTCCAGTTTGTCCTCCGGGACCCAGCCCTCGAGCTGGAACGTCGCGCTCGTGAGCGCGAGCTCGGTCGCAGCATATCTGCGGTCCCGCTCGATGACGGCCGCGTCGTACGCATCCTCCACGAGCCGCCCGCTGCCGCTGGCCTGCTCGGCCAGCGCGGTTTCGAGTTCCTTCTTCCGGTCCGCCAAGGTACGGTTTTTCGCCGACAGGGAAGCGATCGCCTGCGCCGGCGTGCCGCGCATCTTCGGGAACGAATAGTCCGTCCAGTCGAGCGACTTGAGGAAGTTCGTGACCGACTTCGCCTCCTCGTTCGGGCAGGCGATGAGGCAGGTGCGCACAACGCCCTCGCTGAAAAACTGATATTCCGCGTACTCGTCGATCGCGGAGAGCTTTTCAACGTCCGCTGCGGCGAGTAGACCCGTAAAATACCGCACGCTCTTCGCGCTTTGGTAGGTCCGCATGTCGGCCGGGAAGTGTTCCCACGGCCGCAGGGAAGCGACCGCCGTTTCGTTCTGCTCCATTTCGGACTTGACGGACGCCAGATCGCGCGCGGTCGATTCCAGTTTTTCGGACAGCGCGAGCGCCTCGGGGAGCTTGGCGGCGATCGTCCCGACGCTCTCCTCCGGCTGCGCGGTGAGCAGACCGCGCTTGGGCCCGAACGGGCGCAGCGTAACGAGCGCTCCGCTCAGCTTCTGCACCTGCTCCTCCGCCTTTGCCAGGGCGGTTTCATCCGGCGCTTCCGCATTCGCCTCGACGATCTGAACGGACTGCGTCGCCTGCAGGGCCTTGAGTATGTTCGCCTCGTCGTGCTGATGCGCGACGAGCGTGACGCGCTTCATCGGGATGATCATGCCGTTTTCTGCACCTTCTCAAGCAGATAGCCGACCACGCCGTCCAGCCTTCCGTCGGCCTTCTCGCAGAGCGCGTCCGTTTCCCGGTCCATTTTCTTGAGCATTTCCCGGGCAATCTCCTCCCCCTGCGACCGGGCGTCCCCGAGCGCGCGGGCGAGTTTTTCCCGCTCCTCCATTTCCAGATCGTTCAGCTCCCGCGCCGCTTTCTCGCGCGCGGCCGTTACGGCGTCGCGCGATGAGGCGGCGGCGTCCGCACGGATCTTGTCGGCGCGCTCCTCCGCCGAGGCGATTTCCTCAATGATCGATCGCATGTTTCACCTCCGTAAGGGTTCAGGCGGGGCGCCCCAGGCGCCCGCGCCGCTGCATTCCAAACAGCAGCGGCCCCCGTTTCCTTTCGTCGTTTTACCCAACAAAATGAATCGGGAGCCGACCGCACTTATTTATGATACCACAAATTTTACGGATTCAAGCATTTTTTTGTATGCTGGCGGCATTTTTCTTGCAGTTGCTGGTCGTAGACGCATAATCCGCCGTTCCGAACGCAGGCCCGGCCGCGCTATTTGGTTCCAAACAGCCGGTCGCCCGCGTCGCCCAGGCCCGGCACGATGTAACCGTGATCGTTGAGCTTCTCGTCGATGTGCGCCACGAAGATGTCGACGTCCGGGTTGGTCTCCTGTATTTTCCTCAGTCCCTCCGGCGCGGCGATCAGGCATACGAAGCGGATGCTCAGCGTTCCTGCGTTCTTGATGATCCGGATCGCCTCGTTTGCGGAATTGCCGGTCGCGAGCATCGGGTCGACCACGATGGTCTCGCGCTCGGAAACATCCGGCGGAAGCTTGCTGTAATATCCGGTCGGCATCAGCGTGTCGGGATTCCGGTACAGGCCGATGTGGCCCATCTTCGCATTCGGGATCAGGCTCATGATGCCGTCCGCCATTCCGAGTCCCGCGCGGAGAATCGGAACCACCGCGATCTTTTCGTTTGCAAGCGTCTTGACCTTGGTTTTGCAGATCGGCGTTTCGATCTCGATTTCCTTGAGCTCGAGATCGCGGGTCACCTCATAGGCCATGAGCATGGCGAGTTCGTAGACCAGTTCGCGGAACGCCTTGCAGCCCGTTTCCTTGTCCCGCAGCAGCGACAGTTTGTGCTGAACGAGCGGGTGATCGATGGTGATTACTTTTGACATGCGGTGCCTCCTTAGTGCGTTTTTTCGTAATCGGAAATCTTGTTGATCCTGCGAAGATGCCGGCCGGCTTCAAATTCCGTGCTCAGCCAGATCCCGACGATCTCCCTGGCCGTTTGCTCGGAAACGATCTTCTGTCCGAGCGCGAGGATGTTGGAGTTGTTGTGCCTTCTGGTCATCTCCGCGCCGAATGCGTCCGAGCAGAGCGCGCAGCGGATTCCTTTGACCTTGTTGGCGCATATGCTCATGCCGATGCCCGTCGTGCAGATCAGGACTCCCCGTTCGTACGCCCCGCACGCGACCGCCTCCGCGGCGGGGAACGCGTAGTCGGGGTAATCGATGCTCTGTTCGCTGTAGCATCCGAAGTCCTTCACCTCGTGTCCCAGCGCCCTGATATAGGGAATCAGGGATTCTTTCAGGGCGAACCCGCCGTGATCGCATCCGACCGCAATTTTCATGTCGTTTTCCTTCCCTCTTTCTTCCGCTTCCTGTTTCGTCTCTGTTCCGCTTCTATTCCGCTTCTATCACCTGAAAGCCGGCGGCACGTAACAGCCGGTTCATATAGGCAAGTCCCTCCTGCTCCGGCGGGATCCCCTCCGCAAAGATCCGGTCGGCGCGTCCGTCCATCTCGCGCAGCGCCGCAAAGAGCCCCGCGCAGAGCGTTTCCGGCTGATTCCTGTCCCCGAGTATAACATACTTCTTCCCCCGGTAAAAATTCTTCGTCTGCTCCGTGGCGGCGATCTCGCACTCGATTCCCTCCGCCTCGGCCTCGCGGTAAAGCGCGTTGATCCGCCTTGCGGCCTGTTCCGGGGGCCCGTTCACAACGATCACCTGCGCCTTCGGCGCATAGTGCCGGTACTTCATGCCGGGCGACGCCGCGACCTCGCCTTCCTTCATCGGCCGCAGCACGCTCTCCGATACGCGCACCTCGCCGACGACCGCCTCAAGCATCTCCAGCGTCACCGCGCCGGGCCGCAGGATGGTCGGCTCGCCGCAAAGCGAGAGCACCGTGGATTCCACGCCGTACTGACACGGCCCGCCGTCCAGGATCAGCGGGATGCGCCCGTCCATGTCCTCCAGCACGTGCCTTGCCGTCGTGGGGCTCGGCCGGCCGGAACGGTTCGCGCTCGGCGCGGCGATCGGCACGCCGGATTTCGCAATCAGCATCCGCGCGGTTCTGTCACGCGGCATGCGCACGGCAACGGTGTCCAGCCCCGCGGTCGCCTCCATCGGCACGAGATCGCTCTTTTGCGCAATCAGCGTCAGCGGGCCCGGCCAGAAGGCGTCCATGAGCGTCTGCGCCAGCCTCGGCACGCGCATCCAGAGCGCGCGCACGTCGCTCTTTTTTGATACGTGCTCGATCAGCGGATTGTCCGCCGGCCGGCCCTTCGCCTCGAAGATGCGCGTCACCGCCGCGCCGTCGAGTCCGTTCGCGCCGAGGCCGTAGACGGTCTCCGTGGGAAACGCGACGAGCTCGCCCTTTCTGATCAGCTCCGCGCCGAGGTTCGTTCCGGCCTCCGCCTGGCGTTCCACGTTGACGACCCGCGTCCGGTATGCGGCCGCCGTTTCCCGTTCCGCGTCCATCGTCAGCCCGCTTCCCCGGAGAGCTTCGCGCTCCGTTCCGCAAGGATGAGCGCGTCGATGAGCTCGTCCATATCGCCGTCGAGGAACGCTTCCAGTTTATAAAGCGTCATCCCGATGCGGTGGTCCGTCACACGGCCCTGCGGAAAATTATAGGTGCGGATGCGCTCGCTGCGATCGCCCGAGCCGACCTGGCTTTTGCGCGCGCCTGCGCGCTCCGCGTCCTGCTTCGTGCGGTAATACTCATACAGCCTGCTCTTGAGCACGCGCATGGCCTGCTCCTTGTTCTTGAGCTGGGATTTCTCGTCCTGGCAAGAGACCACAATGCCGGTGGGCAGGTGCGTGATGCGGATGGCCGATTCGGTCTTGTTCACGTGCTGTCCGCCCGCGCCGCTGGAGCGGTAGGTATCGATGCGCAGATCGCCCTCCTTGATCTCCACCTGAATGTCGTCCACCTCCGGCAGCACGGCGACCGTCGCCGCGCTCGTGTGGATGCGCCCCTGCGATTCCGTCTCCGGCACGCGCTGCACACGGTGCACACCGCTCTCGTATTTGAGGCGGCTGTACGCGCCGCGCTTTCCGCCGATGGAAAGCACGACCTCCTTTACGCCGCCGCGCTCGGTCATGCTGCTTGAAATATATTCCACGCGGTAGCTGTTGCGCTCCGCGTATCTTAGGTACATGCGCAGCAGGTCCGCGCCGAAGAGCGACGCTTCGTCGCCGCCCGTCCCCGCGCGGATCTCCAGAATCACGTCCCGCTCGTCATTCGGGTCCTTCGGCAGCAGCAGCAGATGCAGCCGCTCCTCGAGCGCCGTCTGCTTCTGTTCGAGCGACGCGATCTCCGCATGCACGAGTTCCTTCATCTCCGCTTCCAGATGCTCGCCGAGCATGGCGCGGCATTCCTCGAGCGACGCCGACGCGGCCTGATATTCTTCGAACGCCGTCACGATCTCCTCGAGCGAGGCGTGCTCCTTCGCCATGGCGCGCCAGGCGTCCTTATCCGCCGTCGCGGACGGATCGTTCATCCGTTCGGACAGCAGCTCGTATCGTTCCTTGATGCCCCTGAGTTTTTCCAGCATGGTTCCTCCGAAGCGGGCCCTACCCGCTTCCCTTCCTTACACATCGCGCGGCGGTTCGCCCTCCACGATGAGAACGCGCGGATTTCCGCTAAGATCGTTGAGCACGCGCGTCGACGCGGAGAACAGCGCGGATGCCGCCTCCGCCTGCGCGGCCCCGATCTCCATAAGCAGCGCGCCGCCTTCGTTCAGGTGCGCCCGGTACTCCGGCGCGATGCGGCGGTAAAAATCCAGCCCGTCCTTCCCGCCGTCGAGCGCAAGACGCGGCTCATAGGTGATCTCGGTCTGGAGTCCCTCCAGATCCTGCCGGGAAAGATACGGCGGATTACAGACGATCAGGTCGAACGCGCCCGGTATCGTCCCGAAGAGGTCGCTCTCCACAAACGAAACGTCCGCTTCGTTAAGCTTTGCGTTTTCGCGCGCAACCTCGAGCGCCTCCGCACTGACGTCGCTCGCCGTCACGTCCGCGCCGGACAGAACGCGCACCGCGATCCCGACGCACCCGCTGCCGGTGCAGAGGTCCAGCACGGTCCGATACCCCCGGCTTTTGATCCGTTCCAGCGCGGTTTCGCAGAGCAGCTCCGTATCCTGCCGCGGGATCAGCACGCGCTCGTCCACCAGAAACGGCAGACCCATGAACGACCATTCGCCGAGCAGATACTGCAGCGGTTCGCCGCGCTCCCTGCGTTCGAGCAGCTCCCCGAGCAGCTCGATCTGTTC
>CAZIQO010000036.1:0-29088 GCA_964541465.1 uncultured Oscillospiraceae bacterium | reverse complement strand
TTGAAGCGGTTATGCTTCTTCTTTTTTTACTTACCCCAATCTATAGTGTAGAGCCTTTTTATTTATGAAACCCGCGCTTACGCTTCGCCGCGCAGCAGGCGGATCTCCCGCGCGTAGCCATCCGGTTCGTTCGGCGTTTCGAGTATCATCGGCAGACCGCGCAGCGCCTCGTGCCGCGCCACGCGGATCAGCGCCTCCGCGCCGATGCTGCCCTCCCCGACGCGCGCGTGCCGGTCGCGCCGGCTGCCGAGGCCGAACATGCTGTCGTTGATGTGCAGCGCCCGAAGCCGGGACAGGCCGATCGCTCTGTCGAATGAGGAGAGCACGCCTTCGAGGTCGTCCTTTATGTCGTATCCCGCCGCGAACACATGGCAGGTGTCCAGGCAGACGCCGACCTTGCCGGAAAGCGCAACGCGCGCGAGGATCTCGGCCAGCTCGTCGAACGAGCCGCCGATCTCGGAACCCTGGCCGGACATGGTTTCGAGGAGGACGACCGTGGACTGCTGCTCGGAAAGAAGCTCGTTGAGCAGCGCCGCGGTCAGCCCGATTCCCGTTTCCGTTCCCTGCCCGACGTGGCTGCCGGGGTGCAGGTTGTACAGGGTGCCGGACAGAAGCTCCAGCCGGGCGAGATCCTCGCGCATGCAGAGCCGCGCGAACTTGCGGATCTTCGGTTCGGCCGCGCAGGCGTTGAGCGTATACGGCGCGTGCGCGACCAGCGGGCCGAAATCGTGCGCGCGGCAGAGCGTACAAAGCGCGTCCGCGTCGGCGGGGTCCGCCTCTCTCGCCCTGCCGCCGCGGGGATTGCGCGTGAAGAACTGAAACGTGTTCGCGCCAAGGCGAACCGCTTCCTCGCCCATGGCAAGGTACCCTTTGGACGCGGAGAGATGGCAGCCGATCACAAGCGGTCGAGTTTCCGGTTTTGTTTCCATGAGGCGCCTCCTTTTGACCGGCGTGCGCGGACGGATTTGTTGCGCGCGGCGCTGGCATTTGCTATGATGTGCGTATGAAGCACACGGTATTGGTTACGGGGTCGTCGCGCGGCATCGGGGCGGGCGTTGCGAAGGCGTTCGCGCTCGACGGGCACCGCGTCGCCATCCATTATAACACGGGCGAAACGCAGGCGCGCGCGCTGTGCGATTCCCTCGCGGCGCGCGGCTGCTCCGTCATGATCGTCGGCGGCGATATCACAAGCGAAGCGCAGGTAAAGACGCTGTGCGAAACGGTGCGCGCGCGATACGGCTTTATCGACGTGCTGGTCAACAACGCGGGCGTGGCGCTGCCGCAGATGCTGATCACGGACTGCGCGCGGCGGGACTGGGAGCGCGTGTTTGAAGTGAACGCGACCGGCATGTTTCTGGTGAGCCGCGCCGTGCTGCCGGAGATGATTTCAAAAAAGCGCGGCAGCATCGTCAATATCTCGTCCATGTGGGGCGTGACGGGCGGCTCCTGCGAAACGCCGTACTCCGCGGCCAAGGCGGCGGTGATCGGTTTTACGAAGGCGCTGGCAAAGGAGGCCGCGCCGAGCGGCGTGCGGGTCAACTGCGTCGCGCCGGGATTCGTACAGACGGAGATGAACGCCGCGCTTTCGTCGGAAACGGTCGAGGCGATCCGCGAGGAAACGCCGCTTCTGCGTCTCGGCAGTCCGGCGGACGTCGCGGGCGCGGTGAAATTTCTTGCGCTCGAGGAGTCGTCGTTCATCACCGGGCAGACGCTCTGCGTCGACGGCGGGCGGTGCATCTGAAAACCGAACCGGCGGCGACGCGGGACTTGACAATCAACCTTCATGTGGCTACAATAATAAGGCACGAAAAAGTGCATGCGCTTGTAGCTCAGTGGATAGAGTGCCCGGCTACGAACCGGTAGGCCGCAGGTTCGAATCCTGCCAGGCGCGCCAACAGAAAGCCACCCGATCAGGGTGGCTTTTTTGCGTCCCGCTTTTTAGAAGAACAGCCAGACGACAGCCGGCTGCAGGGCATTTCATCAGACGCACTTCAGACAGATTCTGGGAAGAGAAAACGCGCTCGGTCAGAGGAGCATTCTGCACCTGAAAATCATAGAAAGTGCAAGGAAAAAATGTCTGGTTCATATGGATATCATTGCGCGGGGAACGGTTCATATTGGGCGGGAAAACCGCTACAAATGATACCGGATTGCAAACTTCACCGATTCCGGTACGGCCGCATACTATAGGACAGCATGATACCCATGCGATTGACTAAAATGTCAAGGAGTGACAACCGAATGAGCGACACTATTGAAACGATTGACATATTGGCAAAAAGAGTCCTGGCGAAGGTCGTGCTGGACGACGTGCAGGAGGTCTTTCAGGAGAATTACGAGGCGGGGGTGCCGCTGGGGACGAAGGCGCCGCTGCTGCTCTACATCGTCAACCACGGCGCGATCAATTCGGAAGTCCCCAACACGAGCTTCGGTTCGGCCGTACGATGCCTCAAGCTCGTCCGGCGGATTCTGACCGAAGATCCGAGAAACGTCATGGTCTGCTCGCAGAAATCGAAGGTGATCATCGACTTCGAGCTGGTGCTGATCGTCGAATATGAGGACGACACCTACGACGTGCTGACCCTGCCGAAGAACCTCTCCTCGCGGCTGCATTACGACGCCTTGATCACGAAGGCGCTTGTGGACGACACGGTGATCGATGTAAACGGCGTGCCGGTCGTTCAGCATCAGAACCTCGTAAAGCCGTATGAGACGCTGACGATGCTGACCACGGACGTCAACGAGTACACGAATTTCGAGTATACGATCACCATCCCGCTGACGAGCTTCGATGCGGTGATCAGAAGATGCGAACTGACAGACCCGACGCTGAAGTCCTACATCCTGCTTTGCGATCTCGACTACGACGTGGAGGTGCTCGACCAGCATCAGGTCTTCACGACGAGCAACGATACCATGAGCATCTGGACGACGATGGTGGACTTCTCGCTCTTTGAAGATATCATCGACAAGCTCGCCATCGATCAGGACGTGCAGATCCTCGGGACGCCGGAACTCGTGTGCTGCGAACGGGACTGACGTTTTTACCAGACAGCGGAAGGAACCGCATGCGGACGTAAAACTGCCGGGCCACAACCCGCCGGGATGAAGCGCCACGAACCGAAGAAACCAAAAAGATTCGCCGCAGGCTGAGCGCCGGCATGCGAAAAATGCGGATGCGGCAGGCACGGCGAACGAATGAAACTGGAGGCAGTACCATGGATTTTGATCCAGATCTCAAAGACGCACGATTCCCCGTCCCTCCGCGCAGGCCCCCGTTTCCGCCGTGCCCGCGCGGTCCGGCGGGCCCTCCGGGCCCTCCGGGGCCGCCTGGCCCGCACGGCACCATAAACGATACGGCGCTGTGCTTTGCCTACGCGCAGCTTGCGCATCTGCTCGAACAGCTGATCCTCTATTATCCGGGTGCGTTTCTGTACGTTTTCATGCCGGGGATCTCTCCCTGGTATATCGCCGGGGTGCCCCAGCAGGTATACAGATCGTCCGAAGGAACCTACGGCGGGCTTTTTGTCATAGGGGACGGCGGAACCGTCGCGATTCCGCTGTCCGCAATACAGGCCCTGCAGTTTGATACGGCGGTGTACAATCCGGCCATCACCTACCTGCCAAAGCCGAATTTCCCGCCGGGGTGCGATACGAACATCCTGACCGCAGTATACGATTATATCGGTTCGCTGCCGGAGGTGGATATCACGATCGACTGCGGTTCAAACGTCTACAGCACGGGCCCGCTGTACCTCAACAAATACGGGATTATCGTGCAGGCGGATGGAACCGGCAACGACCCGTCGTTCATTCCGGTCATGCAGATCACGGCGATCGGAACGCCGGAATTGTCCGAGGAAGCGTCGGTGGAAGCCGCTTCGGCCGCAGAGGAAGGCGGCGAACCGCACACGCGGATTCAGAGAAGAACGGAGTAACGCGCCGCACGAACCCGCGACGAACCCCGTCTCCGCCCGCCGAATGGATGGGCTCAGCCTATCAAAAAGGTCCTATTGCAGGGGTGAAACCCCTGTCTCCCATCCAAGGGACACGTCCCTTGGGAATCCCTGACCCCGCAAGCGCCCTGGGACAGGGCGCTTGCGGAAATGGGTTCTTAGGGTCGTTACGACCCGAAGCGGTGGCTTGGAGGCGAAGCCTCCAACGTTCCCCCCTTTATCGACAGGCTGCGCCCATCCGAACGGATGGGCTTTTTTGTTTGGATCGAATCAAACCGCCGCTGCCGCAACGCATGGCGTTGGTGATGAAGTCACGGAAATCCGGCCGGAAAGTGCGCAGAATAGTGTCAGAAACAAAAGGAGCGAAAAGGATGGGGAAGAGCAGATCGGGATTTTCATGGAAACAGTTTTTCATTCTGGCGGCGGCCGCCGTTCTCGGTGCGGCAGCCGGATATCTGTATTACAGGCTGGTTGGGTGTCGGGCCGGCGTCTGCATCATTTCGGGAAACCCGGTGGTGTCGTCCATATGCGGCGCGGTGATCGGGGTATTGCTGGGGACGATCGTTCTTCCGGCAGAAAAGAAGGAGGAGAAGGGACATGAGTAAAAAGGTTGTAATCATCGGCGGCGTGGCGGGCGGCGCAAGCTGCGCGGCGCGGCTGCGGCGGCTCGACGAGAGCGCGGAGATCGTGCTGCTCGAACGCGGCGAATACATCTCCTATGCAAACTGCGGTCTGCCGTACCGCGTGGGCGACGTGATCAAGTCGCGCAGCGCTCTGCTGTTGCAGACGCCCGGCACCATGCGGGCAAAATACAACGTGGACGTGCGTGTGCGAAACGAGGCGCTTGCGATCGACCGCGAGAAGAAAACCGTATCGGTGCGGCGGCTTGAGACGGGCGAGACGTACGAGGAAACGTACGATACGCTCGTGCTCGCAACCGGTTCCTCGCCTGCGCGGCCGCCGATTCCCGGCGTTGAATCGGAACGGATCTTTACGCTCTGGACCGTGCCGGACACCGACC
This sequence comes from uncultured Oscillospiraceae bacterium, assembly GCA_964541465.1. Lineage (GTDB taxonomy): Bacteria > Bacillota > Clostridia > Christensenellales > CAG-138 > UBA7703. The sequence goes on along the minus strand of CAZIQO010000036.1, from coordinate 24,111 downwards.
GGATCCGGGAGCTCATCGAAGAAAAGCACATCAAATCCGCCGTCGTCGTGGGCGGCGGGTTCATCGGCCTGGAAACGGCGGAGAACCTGCACCACGCCGGACTGGACGTGACCATCGTCGAGATGCTCAATCAGGTGCTGCCGCCGCTCGACTTTGAAATGGCGCAGCTTCTGCATGAAAACATGGCGCAGAACGGCGTGAAACTTCTGCTGGGCGAGGGCGTGACCGACTTTTCGGATACGCCGGACGGCGTTGCCGTTACGCTCAAAAGCGGAAAGACGCTGTCCGCCGGGCTCGTGATTCTCTCCGTCGGCGTGCGCCCGAACGGCGCTCTGGCAAAGAGCGCGGGCCTTGCGGTCAACGCGCGCGGCGGAGTTGTCACGAACGAACATCTCAGAACGTCCGACCCGGATATCTACGCCGTCGGCGACGTGGTCGAGGTGGAGGATTTCGTCTGGAAGGACCGGACGATGATCCCGCTCGCCGGGCCTGCGAACAAGCAGGGCCGCATCGTGGCGGACAATATCGCCGGTGTCGACGATACATACGAAGGAACGCTCGGAACGTCGGTCGCCCAGGTGTTCGACCTGACCGCCGCGGGCGTGGGCGCAAACGAGAAAACGCTGATGCGCCGCGGGCTGGAGAAGGGGAAGGATTACGAAAGCGCCTTCATCGTGGAGAACTCGCACGCGGGCTACTATCCGGGCGCGGTGCCGATGACGATCAAGCTGCTCTTCGGCGCCGACGGCAAGAAGATCTACGGCGCGCAGATCGTCGGGCGCGGCGGCGTGGACAAGCGCATCGACGTGATCGCCGCCACGATCCGTCTCGGCGGAACCGTAACGGACCTCAAGAAGCTGGAACTGGCGTACGCGCCGCCGTACTCATCCGCGAAGGACCCGGTCAACATGGCGGGATTCGTGGCGGAAAACGTGCTTTCCGGCATCGTCCGGTTCTCATCGTGGGACGCGGTGGAAACGCATCCGGACGCCTTGCTGCTGGACGTGCGCGAGGAAGCGGAGCTCATGGCGTACTCGCTGGCGAACTCGAAGTATATTCCGCTGGGCCAGCTTCGCGGGCGCATCGGCGAGCTCGACAAGGAGAAGGAGATCATCGTATTCTGCTCCATCGGCGTGCGCTCCTATAACGCGGCGCGCATCCTCATGCAGAGCGGCTTTCCGCATGTGCTGCTCTATCCGGGCGGCACGCGGTTCTATCAATCGACGCATTATCAGGAGGAGGAACTTTCCATGTGCAGCAACGTGCCCGTTTCCGACAGCGGCCATATCGACACGGCGAACGTACCGACCGCTTCCATCCGGCTGGACTGCATCGGCATGCAGTGCCCCGGTCCGCTGATGAAGGTGTTCGAGGTGATGAAGGAACTCAAGGACGGCGACGTGATGGAGGTTTCCGCATCCGATCCCGGCTTTACGAGGGATATCGCCGCGTGGTGCCGGCGCACGGGAAACACGCTGCTCGATAACCGCATGCGCGGGAGCGACTATGTGGCGACGGTCAAAAAAGGCGGCGCGCAGGCGTCGGCCGACGTGCACAGCGCGGGCAACGGGAAGACCATCATCGTCTTCTCCGGCGATCTGGACAAGGTGCTCGCCAGCTTCATCATCGCAAACGGCGCGGCCGCGATGGGAAGGCATGTTACGATGTTCTTCACCTTCTGGGGGCTGAACGTGCTCCGCAAAGCCAACAAGCAAAAGGTGGACAAGACCTTTGTGGAATCCATGTTCGGCGCCATGATGCCGCGCGGCAGCACGAAGCTGAAGCTCTCCAGGATGAACATGGGCGGCATGGGCACGATCATGATGAAAAGGATCATGCACGATAAGAACGTGGATTCGCTCGAAGCCCTGATCCACAAGGCCATCAAGGCGGGCGTGAAGATCGTCGCCTGCACGATGAGCATGGACGTGATGGGCATCAAGGAAGAGGAACTCATCGAAGGCGTGGAGCTCGGCGGCGTGGGGGCGTACCTTGGAGACGCCGAGGAGTCCAACGTGAACCTGTTCATCTGATCAAAAGCGCGATACGGCAAAGCGGGCGGTCCGTCCTTTCCCGCCCGAAGCCGAAGTATGCCGCGGGGAGATCGCTTCTGGTTCAGGCCGGGGCGTCCCCGCGGCGTTTTCTATTACGGATTCGGCGGCGCACAGCGGCGGGCTTTTCGGCCGTTTTCGGCGCGGAGGATTGTTTTTTTTGCGCGGCGTGATACACTGATAGGGAGCCGATCAGCGGCTCAGCCTCTGCGAATCGAACCCGACATGCGTTTCGCCATTTCACGAAAGGACACTGCCATGGAACCGATACGGATGATCTGTCTCGGCGCGGGCGCGCGCGGCATGGACGCATACGCGCCCTATTCGCTGATGTTTCCGGACAAACTGAAATTCGTCGCGGTCGCCGACCCGCTGGAAAACAGGCGGAAGGCGTTTGCCGCGCGTTACGGCGTGCCGGACGGCGCCGTGTTTTCGGACTGGCGGGAGGCGCTCGGCGCGAACGTGCCGGCGGACGCCGCGCTCGTGAGCACGCAGGACAACGGGCATGTGGAACCCGCCTGTGCGGCGATGGAACGCGGGCTGGACGTGCTGATGGAAAAGCCGATCGCAAAGACCGCGGCGGAATGCATGCGGCTCTATGAAACCTCCGTGCGGACGGGGCGGAAGGCGGTCGTCTGCCACGTGCTTCGCTACACAAGGTTTTTTAATACGCTCAAGTCCGTCATCGACAGCGGCGAGATCGGGGAAGTGGAAGCGATTTCGCACTGCGAGAACATCGGCTACTGGCACATGGCGCACAGCTTCGTGCGCGGCAACTGGCGGCGCGAGGACGAGACGAGCCCGATGCTGCTGGCAAAGAGCTGCCACGACGCGGATATTCTGCTGTACCTGACCGGAAAGGACTGCCGGCGCGTGGCGTCGTTCGGGAGCCTGAAGCATTTTACCGCGGAGAACGCGCCCGCGGGAAGCGCGGAGCGCTGCCTGGACTGCAAGGTGCCGGACTGTCCGTACAACGCGCTGCGTCTGTACATGATCCCGATGCTGACCGGCTGGCCGGTGTCCGTCATCACGTCCGACCTGAGCCGCGAGGGGCGGCTGCAAGCGCTGCGCGAGGGCCCGTACGGGCGGTGCGTTTACCGCTGCGACAACGACGTGGTGGACCATCAGTCCACGATACTGGAGTTCGACGGCGGCCTGACCGCCACGATGACCGTGTCCGCGTTCACCGATTTCCGGCACGGGCGCACGATCCACATCATGGGCTCGCACGGGGAGATCCGCGCCAAGATGTCCGAGGAGACGATCGAGGTGACGAACTTCCGCAACGGTTCCGTGCGCATCACCGAGCAGCCCATGCCGGGCGGTTTCGGCGACGGGCACGGCGGCGGCGACATGGGCCTGATCGACGCGTTCGTCCGCATGGAGATGGGCGAGGAAGGCGCGGTGAAGAGCTCGATAAGGGAATCCATACAGAGCCACCTGATCTGCATCGCGGCCGAGGAATCGCGGCATACCGGAACGGTGGTCCCGGTGGACGCGGCGTTTTAGACGGACGACGCGCGGGACGGCCGGAACCGGCGAACCATGCAAAAAATGAGGTTGCCATGATCATTCAAAACGCCGCCGTATGGACAAAGGACAGGGGATTTGTCCGGCAGGACGTATCGTTCGGAGAAACCGTGGAGGCGGTCGGTTCGCTGCACGCGCCGGACTCGCTGGACGCGGCGGGGAAATACCTGCTGCCGGGTTTTGTGGACATCCACGTGCACGGCGGACTGCGGGCGGACTTTTCGGACGCGGACGCGGCGGGAAACCGAACGATCGCGCGGCGGCTGCTTACGCAGGGCGTTACGTCGTACCTGGCCACCACCATGACCATGCCGGAGGAGACGCTGCTTGCGGCGGCGGCGCTGCTGGATTGCGATTCGAAAGCCGCCGATATGGCGAGCTGCCTCGGCATGCATCTGGAAGGCCCTTTTTTATCCTATAAAAGACGCGGCGCGCAGTATGCGGAATATCTGCAAAAACCGGATATCGGCATGCTGGAGCGCATCGACGAAAGAAGCGGCGGACGCGTGCGGCTTGTCGCGGTTGCGCCGGAAACCGAAGGCGCGGCGGCGTTTATCCGGGAAGCGTCCAAGCGCTGCCGCGTGTCGCTTGGGCACACCGCGGCGGATTACGACACCGCGATGGAGGCGTTCCGCTGCGGGGCGGACCATGCGACGCACCTGTTCAACGGCATGGAGCCGTTTCTGCACCGTGCGCCCGGGGTCGTGGGCGCGGCGTTCGATTCCGGCGCTTACGCGGAGCTGATCTGCGACGGGCTGCACGTGCATCCGTGCGCCGTGCGCGCGGCGTTCCGGCTGTTTCCGGGGCGCGTCGTGCTCATCAGCGACGCGGTGCGCAGCGCGGGCATGCCGGACGGGCGCTACACGCTCGGCGGACAGGAGATCACGATGCAAAACGGGCGCTCCACGCTCGCGGACGGTACGCTGGCCGGGTCGAACATCACGCTGCACGACGCACTCGTCAACGCGGTCCGCTTCGGTATACCGCTTGCGGAGGCCGTAGAGGCGGCAACGCTCCGGCCCGCGCGGTCCGTGGGGCTGGACGATACGGTCGGTTCGGTCGAGCCGGGAAAGCGCGCGGATTTCGTGCTGCTCAATCCCGATCTGTCGATCGATTCGGTTTATCATTTCGGACAAAAGGCAATTCAAAACTGACGCCGTCAGGCGGAATGGGGGTTTGTTTCCATGGAGAAGAAAAAAGTAAAGCGCAGGTATCCGTTCCTTTCGATCGTCTGCTGGGCATACATTGCCGTGGCCGTGCTGATGATCATACTGGCCGTATACGGACTTGTGAACAACGAAAAACTTGGCGCCGGCGGCGTGACGGGCGCGGTGCTTGCCTGCATCAACGGGTTGCTGGGCATTGCGGCCGGCCTGACCGGACTGATTTCGAAGGACCGGAAACGCGTTCGGCTGTTCGGGCTGATCGTGCTGCTGGTATCGGCCGTTCCGCTTGTCATCAACCTGCTTTCGCATGATACGTTCGGCGTCTACTGGAAGAGCATCGCCGAGATGATACTGCCGCTTTTCTATCTTGTCGCCGCGCTGTTCCGGCGCAGGGAGAAGAAAGCGATGCCGGTCCCGGCGGCGGAGCCGAAACAGGCATCGCAGCCGAAGCCGGCAGCGCAGCCGAAGCCGGCATCGCAGCCGAAGCCGGCAGCAGAGCCAAAGCCGGCAGCAGAGCCGGAACCGGCGGCGGAGCCAAAGCCGGCGCAGGAGACGACAGACGGCGAAACGCCGCCCCCGGCAAGCGGCACCTGAGCAGGCGTCTTTTGAAGAAATCCGGTTCCGGCGGCCCTGCCGCGCTCTGTTGACGGGAAGGCTTCGACGGCCGGCGTTCTGCCGCGCCGCAAAGCCGGATAAGCCGCGCGGACGACGCCGGAACCGGCGGAAATTTCAAAAAAATCTATTGCATTTTCAGGGTGCTTGTTGTATCATGATCAGGCGGCTTGGGGCATTAGCACAGTTGGTAGCGCGCAACGTTCGCAATGTTGAGGTCGGGGGTTCGAATCCCCCATGCTCCACCAGCGCAGGGCCTGCAGAAGTTGAAGAATTTCTGCAGGCTTTTTACAAACAGATTTTTACAGGTTGGAAGCAAAACAAAAAACAGGCTGCGCCTGCGCATGCCGGAACGGAAGGAACGCTGGCTGGTATCCGGCAGGGAGGCCGCGCGGAAGGCGCAAACGTCGTCGAAAAAGGCGCCGTGCCTTCCGTTCCCGTTCAGCCTGTTCATCGAAGGAGGAACCGAACCAATGGGGGTCAGAAGCACGGTAAAGGCAATCATACTCGACAGGGGGAAAATCCTGCTGAATCAATGTTACGACGAGGTCATCGGCACCTACTATTCGCTGCCCGGCGGCGGGCAGAACCAATATGAAACGATGCACGACGCGCTCGTGCGGGAATGCGCCGAGGAAACCGGTTACCGGGTAGAGCCCGTGCGGTTTGCGGCGCTGCTGGAGGAGATCAATACGGACGCAGCGCTCAGAAGCGCGCATCCGGACTACGCGCATAAGATGCTGCACGTTTTCGTATGCCGGCTGGCTTCGCCGATTCCCACCGCGCCGACGGAACGGGATGTGGCACAGGTCAGGTGCGAATGGATCCCGCTCGGCGCGATGCATACGGTCAATCTGCTGCCGGAAGTGATCGGCGAACATATGCGGGAACTGACCGAGGGCGAAACGCCGCTGTTTCTGGGCTCGCATTTCCTGACGCGCAATCACGGATGATAATGCGGCAGTTGCGCAGGCGTTATTCGTCCTGAACGGGCGGCAGCGCGTCCGCTTCGGGCGGCGCCGCGTCCGTCCGGTCGAGCAGCAACCCGGCCGCGCGGTCGTCGAGCTGCTCCACGCTGCGCAGCCTGCGCTCGATGGCGTTCGTGCGGGTGCCGATCAACTGGTCGAGATCGCTGTCCACCTGCCTTAGCCGCTGGCGGGAGCTGGCGAGCACCGTGCTGAACTTCTGGAATTCCGTCTTGACCGCGCCGAGCACGCGCCAGACCTCGCTGCTGCGCTTCTGGATCGCGAACGCGCGGAACCCCATCTGCAGGCTGTTGAGCAGCGCGGCCATGGTCGAAGGCCCGGCGATATTCACGCGGTAGCTGCGCTGGAGTTCCTCCACGAGCCCGCGGTTGACGACCTCCGCGTACAGCCCTTCGAACGGAAGGAACAGGATGGCGAACTCCGTCGTGTTCGGCGGGTCGAGGTACTTGTCGCGGATCTTGGCCGCCTCCTGCTTGATGCGCTGCACGAGCGCGGATACCGCGGCGGAAACCGCCTCCGGCGAGCCGGAATCGTAGGCGTCCTGCAGATGCGCGTACAGGTCGGCGGGGAATTTCGAGTCGATCGGCAGCAGCACGTGCGAATCGTCGCCGGTGGGGACCTTGACGGCGTACTCCACACGCTCCGTGCTGCCGGCCTTTGTGACGGCGTTCGTTTCATACTGGCCGGGCGCGAGGATCTCCTCGAGGATCGCCCCGAGCTGGATTTCGCCGAGGATGCCGCGCGTCTTGACGTTGGAAAGCACCTTCTTCAGATCGCCCACGCCGGTTGCGAGCGTCTGCATTTCGCCAAGCCCCTTGTATACCTGCTCCAGCCGTTCGCTGACGAGCTGGAACGACTGCGCGACCTTCGTCTCCAGCGTCTTCTGGAGCTTTTCGTCGACGAGCTTGCGCATCTCGTCCAGCCGCTGGTTGTTGTCCGTCTGCAGCTGCAGGAGCCGCCTTTCCACGGTCTGGCGGATCGCTTCGAGCTTCTGTTCGTTGGAAAGATCAAACGTCTTGAACCGGGTTTCCGACTGCGCATCGGACGTGCGCTGCTGCTCGAGCAGCATGCGTCCGAGCGTGGCCACGGAGGACTGCACGCTGTCGCCGACTTCGCGGCGAAGGTCGGCCTGCGAGCGCGAAAGAAGCTGCACAAGCTCGTTCTTCTGCGACTGCAACCGCAGAACGATCGCAATCAGCGCAAGAAGCGACAGCAGAAAGATGCAAAGGGCTACGACAAGGATGACGGTTTCCATTCGGTTCCTCCTTCAGGCGAGCGCAAGAGACATGGAAAGCATGGTCTGCGCCGCGATATAGGTGCTCATGACGGCGAATCTTCGGTATGGTACGGGCCGCCTGAACGCATGGACGGACAGCATCGTGTCGGATGCAAGAAACAGCAGCGCGCCGGGCGCGGCAAGCGGGCCGGGAAACGCGCTGTGCGCAAAGGCGAACAGGAGCGCGCATCCGTTCATCAGAAGAATCAGGTACGCGTAGAGAAAGCACGGCGCGATCAGCGCGCGCGGCAGGCCGCTCCACAGATACCGCACGAACCCGGCCGCGGCGGCGACACTGCATACGGAAAACAGAACGATCGCCAATACGGAGGGAAGGCGCGGGAGCGATTGAAGCATCGCGGACGCGTACAGCGCGTGACCCGCCGCGAACGCGGTCAGGCCCGCGGCGAACATTGGACGGCTGTCGGAGGGAAGCAGAAACGCATCCCCGGCAAACCCGCAGAGGAGCGCCGCAAGAACGAGCGGCGAAAAGTTCTTTGCCAGCAGAACGTAGCAGACCGAGAGGAGCGGCAGAAGGAAGCACTTGCTTATGCGCCGCACCGCGTGCTTCTCCGGCGGAAAGCAGGCCCAAAGATGAAGGCCGGCGTCGGCTGTGTAAAGAGAGAGGAAAAGGATTGGCATGCCGTTACTCCCGCTGTTCGTTCGATATAGAATCTCATCAACAGTATAGCACAGCGGCAGGGCGGGAGGCGAAGTGAGTTTTTACAGATGCCGAAACGGGCGGTTCGGCCGGCGCACCGGCGGACAGGCGGGGCGGAAATAAAAGTTGACAATCCGATGAAAGCATGATATCATCCCCTCTGGTTAAAGCGATCGCCCAAGACAGCCGGCAGCGGGAAACCGCGTAAGTCCTGCCGAGGTGAAGCGTGCAGCGTTTGTTTGTATGCAATCCTCCCGTCTTGCAGGCGGAAGGATTTTTTAGTTGGACGCAAGGAGGTGAAACAATAGTATGGCAAACGTTCAGAACATTGAACGGAAAGCGGAGCATGTCAATGCGGTCTCCGAAAAGGTAAAAAAAGCGCAGAGCATCGTGTTCTTCGACTATCGCGGCATCACCGTTTCGGAGGATACCGCGCTTCGCGCGGAGATGCGCAAGTCCGGCGTGGAGTATGTGGTCATCAAAAACCACATCATGTCGCGCGCGTGCGACGCGGCGGGCATCGATCATAAGATCGCCGAGATTCTCAAGGGACCGAACGCATTCGCATTCGGCTACGACGATATCGCGGCGCCCGCAAGGATCCTCAAGGGGTTTGTAAAGAAGTCCAAGAAGTGCGAAATCAAGGGCGGAATTATCGAAGGAAACGTGCTGGATGCAAAGCAGATCGATTCCATCGCCGATATGCCGAGCCGCGAGGTGCTCATCGCCCGCATGCTGGGCGCGATGATGTCCCCAATCTCGAAGTTCGTGATCGTACTCGATCAGATCGCCAAGAAGCAGGAAGACTCGCAGACGCAAGCGGAGTAACCCGCGGGTAGCACAGAGAAAACGATTGCGGGAAATCCGCAGAAAATATTTATTGGAGGATCGTATGGATAAGGAAAAACTGATCGCCGATATCAAGGCGATGTCCGTTCTGGAGCTGTTTGAAACCGTCAAGGCGCTCGAAGAGGAGTTCGGCGTATCCGCCGCCGCGACCGCCGTCGCCGCCGCCGGCCCCGCCGCCGCGGCCGCCGAGGAAGCCGAGGAGAAGACCGAGTTCGACGTGGTGCTCACGGAGATCGGCCAGGAGAAGATCAAGGTCATCAAGGTCGTCCGCGAGCTGACAGGCCTGGGCCTCAAGGAAGCGAAGGACGTTGTCGACAAAGCGCCCGCCAAGGTCAAGGAAGGCGTCAACAAGGACGAAGCGGACAAGATCGTCGCGGCGTTCAAGGAAGTCGGCGCGGTCTGCGAAATCAAGTAACGAAGAACCGTTTGTTCCGAAGGCGCGGGTTTTCCCGCGCCTTTTATGCCGTCAAAAACATCGTTTTTGACGGGACAACCGCGTTTTACCTTTCGCCTTTCAGGCTCACGGGCGGTAAAACGCACAAAGAAACCGCCCCAAGGGGCGATCCGTTGCATCGGCAAAGCCGATACAGCCGGAATTTATAAGTTAAGGGCTTCGGCCCTTAACAATCCTAGGGTGTGTTTCTAAAAGCACGGCGGTACGGAACCGGCATCTTTTTCACCGGTTTATTGTCGCTAAAACCTTGAAATAGCGCTGCTATTCCTGCGGTTTTGCTCCTCAAACCGATAAAAAATCCGCTCGGCCTGTCCTCACCGCATTTTAGAAACACACCCTGGAGAATGTTTTAGCAGGCTGGACGGCGTGGGGTTTTCCCGCGCCTTTTTTCGTTGCGAATTGTAAGACCGGCAAACGGCCCGGACGCGCAAGAAACCTGCGCGGCGTTCCGCGGCGCCTCGAACGTTCCGCCGTTGAAAGCGCATTGCGAATCGCTGGAAAAAATGATAAACTAACAAAAAACGCGGGCGCACCGCGAGGGAGCGGATACGGTATGATCATCGTCGGGATCTGCGGCGCGAGCGGAAGCGGAAAAAGCACGCTCGCAAAACGCATCAGGGATTCGCTCGCCTGCAGCTGCGTGATCATCGGGCAGGACTGCTATTACCGGAGCTTTCCGGAACTGCCGCTGGAGCGGCGCATCAAGCTGAATTACGACGAGCCGGACATCTTCGATTACGACGGGATGTACGAGGACATCCGGCGGCTCAGTCGGGGTCAGCCCGTCACGGTCAAGGGTTACGATTATGCGAACTACCTGCGCGCCGACCGGCCGGACGAATGGATCGCGCCGCCGGAGGTGCTTGTCGTGGAGGGCATCCATATGTTCTACGACAAGCGGCTCTGCGAGATGATGTCGCTGAAGGTATTCCTCCATGTGGACGTGGATATCTGCCTGCTTCGGCGCATCAAGCGCGATATCAAGGTGCGCGGCCGCACGATCGACAACATCTCCGAACAGTATCTCGAAACGGTGAAGCCGGCCTACGAAACGTATATCAAAAACTACATCGGCGAGGCGGATTTCGCCGTTATGCGCGGCGGCAAGAACCGCATGGCGATCGACGCGATCTCCGCTTATCTCACGACGAAGGTGCTGGCGGAACGGTTTGATGCGGACACGAAAACAACGACGACACTGCCGCCGAACGAACAGACCGATCGGGCGGACTGAAAAGGGAGGATATCATTCATGCGGCGATCCAAAAGACAGGAAGGCCCCGTTTGCCCCGAGCGGCCGGAGTGCCCCGAACGTCCGATGCGGCCGGAGCGGCGGCGCCACGGCGGCGGACGCGTTACGGCATATTTTCTCACAATGATCCTCTTAAACGCCCTGCTGGCCATATACGCGCTGTATATGCTCGGCATGGCGCTGGAGTTCGACTGGACGATCCTGCAGGACGGCAGCGTAAAGTCGATCGCGGACGCGGCGTTTCAGCTCCTGCTGCTGTTTTCGCCCGTCATTCTGACGATACTGCTCAACCGCCTTCTCTACCGCGCGTTCCGCGGGCACGGGCGCTTCCCGGCGGGGACCGGAATCATCGCTTTTCTGGCGGTCATCGCCGTGCAGGCGGCGATGATCCTGCTGATCCTGCGCGGCGGGTTCGTCGACGGCACGCAGGGGTTTCATATCGAAGTGCTGGACGAGATACCGCTGCAGTAGTTCCGGCTCGGACATCGGCTTCATTCTGCAAGGCCGCGCAATTTCAGTCTGCGCCAAAGAATTGTTACTTTTATTAAATAGGAATGTGTTTGTCCGCCAACGGCATTTGCATTCGTCTCTGACCCGTCCGAAATGGGCGGGTCTCAGTCTGTCAAAAAGTTCTTTTGCAGGAGTATCACCCCTGCGCCCCCCCCACGGGACACGTTCCTTGAGAATCCCTGATCATGCAAGCATCCTTTCCAGGACGCTTCCGGGAATGGGTTCTCAGGGCCGTTACGGCTCGAAGCGGCGGTTTGGAGGCGGAGCCTCCAATGTATTCCCCTTTCTCGGCATGTCGGAATCCGCCCGCAATGGAGCGGGTCTTATTTTATATGCGTGCACATAGCCTGTACAAAACGTCGATGCGGAGGACAGGCCGTGGTGAAGCGCCTGAGCGAACTGAAGGCAGGGGAAAGCGGGATCGTTGATTTTCTCGACGGAACGGACCGCACGCTGATCCGGCTCGCGGAGCTGGGTGTGACGCACGGCGCGTCCGTCACGCTCAAAAAAGTCGCGCCGATGGGCGACCCGATCGAGGCGAGTGTGCGCGGCAGTTCGCTGACGCTGCGCGGGAGCGACGCGCGCCGCATCGTGCTTATGAACGCGCGGCAGGCGCTCGAATACGAGCGGTGTTTCCATGAAGCGTACGCGTGCATGGCGTGCCGCCGGGCGCGGCGTACCATGCCAAGGCAAAACGCCGCGCCGAAGATCGCGCTCATGGGCAACCCGAACGCGGGGAAGACGACGCTCTTCAACGCGCTGACCGGCGCGCGGGAATACGTGGGAAACCGCCCCGGCGTGACGGTCGAGCAGAAGGTCCGGCGCGTGAAAAGAGGCGGACGGGAGTGGATGATCTGCGACCTGCCAGGTATTTATTCGCTCGGCACGTTTTCGCAGGAGGAGCGCATCTCGCGCGATTTTCTGGAACGCGGACATCCGGACGCGGTGCTGAACGTCGTGGACGCGACCAACCTCGAGCGAAACCTGTATTTAAGCCTGCAGGTGATGGAGCGCGGCCTGCCGGTCGTCATTGCGCTCAACATGGCGGACGAGCTCGGGCGGAAGGGACTGCAAATCGACGTTGAACGCCTTTCGCAGATGCTCTGCGCACCGGTAGCGCTCATCAGCGCGCGCACGGGGCAGGGCGTGGAAGGGCTGTTTGCGGCGCTGGAACAGGCCGTTTCGGAACCGTGGAGCCCGCGCTGCCCGTGCGCGGCCGCCGAGGGAGACCCGATCCGCGCGGCGAACGCACGATATGAAACGATCACGCGCGTGTGCCGAGCCTGCGTCCGCCGGAAACCGGGCAGACGAGGCGCCGCGACCGACCGCATCGACGCGATCCTTACGAACCGGTATCTCGGGATCCCGATCTTTCTTGCAATCATGGCGCTGATCTTTACGCTGACGTTCGACACCGTGGGCGCGTGGCTGTCCGACGGCGCGGAGCGACTCGCGCAGATTGGGATCGACGCCGTGCGCGCCCTACTGACGGGTGCGGGCGTGTCGGACTGGCTTTGCGGGCTGGTCTGCGACGGCGCCCTGGCCGGCATGGGCGGCGTGCTTGCGTTTCTGCCGCAGATCGCGCTGCTGTTTTTCTTTCTCTCGCTTCTCGAGGACAGCGGGTACCTTTCAAGGACCGCGTTTCTGGCGGACCGGCTGCTCAAGCGCTTCGGCCTGTCCGGCCGGTCGGTGATCCCGATCCTGATGGGGTTTGGGTGCACCGTGCCGGCGGCGATGTGCGCGCGTACCATGGAGAGCGACGACGCGCGACGCATGACGATCCTGCTGCTGCCGTTTGCGAGCTGTTCGGCCAAGCTGCCGGTGTACGGGATGATCGTTTCCGTCTTTTTTCCGCGTTCCCGGGCGCTGGTGCTCATTGCGCTGTATTCGCTGGGCCTGATGATCGGCGCGGCGACGGGCGCGCTGTTTCGCAGGACGCTTTTTCGCGGGAACCAATCGCCGTTTCTGATGGAGCTGCCGCCGTACCGCGTGCCGTACCTCAAGAACACGCTGCTGCACGTAGGAGAGCGCGTTTCGCATTTTCTGGAGAAGGCCGGAACGGTGATCTGCCTGATGAGTGTAGTGCTCTGGTTCCTCTCGCGCTTCGATCTGCGCCTGACCATGACGGCGGACGCACAGGCGAGCATTCTCGGCCGGTTCGGCACGCTGATCGCACCGCTGTTTCGGCCGCTCGGGTTTGAAAGCTGGCAGGCGTGCGTCGCGCTTCTGACGGGGCTGATTGCAAAGGAGGCCGTCGTATCGTCGCTGACGCTGCTGCTCGAGGGAAAAAGCGTCGCGGCGCTGTTCACGCCGGCGTCCGCGTTCGCGTTTCTCGTGTTCGTGCTGCTGTATGTGCCTTGCGTCGCGGCGGTGGCGACGATGCGGCGCGAACTTGGCTCGAAGCGGATGACGCTGTTTATGATCGTTTACCAGACGCTGACCGCCTATGCGGCGGCGTTTCTGGTATACCGGGCGCTCGCCGCGCTGTTTTCGTAGGACGGAACCGGAACGGATGCGCCGAAACGCCAGAGAACAGGGCAAAAAATGAATAAACGATTGTCAAAATGTGCAGGGAATCCGATTTTTCCCTGCACATTTACATTTATGTGGTATTCTGCCGGGGAATATGATAAAATGAAACGAATTTTACTGACGGAGTTCCTGCATGAAACTGTTGCTGAGCAATGACGACGGAATTTACGCAAACGGCCTGCGCGCGCTTGCCGAAGCGCTGCGTGACAAGCATGAAGTAACGATTTCCGCGCCGGACGCGGAGCGCAGCGCGGTCAGCCGATCGATGACGATCTTCTCGCCGCTGCGCGCGCGCGAAACGCGGCTCGAGGGCCTGACGGACATCCCGGCGTACGCCGTGAGCGGCACGCCGGTCGACTGTGTGCGCCTTGCGCTGGGCAATCTGTTCCCCGCGCCGGATATCGTGGTCTCCGGCATCAACATGGGCCCGAACCTCGGAACGGACGTGCTCTATTCCGGCACCGTGGCGGCCGCGCACGAGGCGGCGCTGCTGGGGTACCAGTCCATCGCGGTGTCGTGCCTTTCCTACAAGGGCGAGCACATCGAAACCGCGGCGCAGATCGCGCTGAAGGCGATCGCGTATATCGAACGGCACCCGATGAAGTTCGGCACGCTGCTCAACGTCAACGTGCCGGGAATTCCGCTTCGCGAGATCAGGGGAGTCAAGATCGTTCCGGCCTGCGTCGAGCAGTACGAGCTCACGTTCATCGAACGCGAGGACCCGATGGGCGTGAAGTACTACTGGGCGCCGCACGGCCGCACCTCCTGCTGCGACGGCATGGACGTGGACGATCGGTGGGCGCGTGAAGGATACGTGACGCTCACGCCGCTGACGTATGATCTCACCGACTACCGGCGCATCGGGGAAATGAGCGCGTCGGAACTGAACTGGACCGGACGCGGATAACCGGATAAAAAGCGCCCGCGCGGCGCGGAACAAACGGAATGAAAGGATGACGGACATGGACGCATTGCTGACGATGATCGAGCGGCAGTATCCGACATTTTCAAAGGGGCAGCGGCGGATTGCGGAATTTATACTCAACGCCTACGACGACGCGGCGTTTCTGACCGCCGCAAAGCTCGGCGCGCGCGTCGGCGTTTCGGAATCGACCGTGGTACGGTTTGCGTACCTGCTCGGCCTGGACGGATATCCGGCGCTGCAGGAGGCGCTGCAGGATCTGATCCGCCACCGGCTCACGAGCGTGCAGCGCATCCGTCTTGCCGCGAACATCCCGCAGCAGGACGTGCTCAAAACCGTATTGACGTCCGATATGAACAACATCCGCATTACGATCGACATGATCGACAACGAGAGCTTCAACGGCGCGATCAACGCGATCCTGCATGCGCGGCGCATCTATGTGCTGGGCATCCGCAGCGCGATGGCGCTGGCGCAGTTTCTGACCTATTATCTCGATTACGTCTGCGACAACGTCATGTTTGTCAACGGCGCGGTGCAGGATATCCATGAGCGCATGCTTCGCGTAAACACGCAGGACGTATGCTTCGGCATCAGCTTCCCGCGCTACAGCGCGCGCACCGTGGACGCGATGAAGTACGCAAAGTCCAAGGGCGCCACGCTGATCGCGCTGACCGATATGCCGACGTCTCCGGTGGCGCGCATCTCGGACTACGCGCTCTGCGCCAGGAGCGACATGGCGTCGTTTGCCGATTCGCTCGTCGCGCCGCTTTCGCTGATCAATGCGATCATCGTGGCGGTCGGCCACGCGCGCAAGGACGAAGCCTGCCTGCACTTAACGCAGCTTGAGGACATCTGGCACGCGGAGGGCGTGTATCTCTCCGAAACGGTGAAAGAGGAGAAAAAAGAGGAGCAGCCATGATCGTATCCGTGATCGGCGGAGGTCCGGCCGGTATGACGGCCGCGGCCGACGCGGCGGCGAACGGCCACGAGGTGACGCTCTTCGAGCGAAACGAAAAGCTCGGCAAGAAGCTCTACCTCACGGGCAAGGGACGCTGCAACGTGACGAACGCCGCCGATCGGGACGGATTTTTCCGGCATGTGCTGCAAAACCCGCGTTTTCTCTACAGCGCATATGCGCACTTCGACAACCGCGCGCTCATGGAGCGCCTCGAGCGCGCCGGCGTGCCGCTCAAGACCGAGCGGGGCGGGCGCGTGTTTCCAGCATCCGATAAATCCAGCGACATCCTGCGCGCCATGGAACGCGTCGTGCGGGAAGCGGGCGTAACGGTGCGGTTGAACACGCGCGTGGACCGCGTGCTGGCGGAGAACGGCGCTGT
This sequence comes from uncultured Oscillospiraceae bacterium, assembly GCA_964541465.1. Lineage (GTDB taxonomy): Bacteria > Bacillota > Clostridia > Christensenellales > CAG-138 > UBA7703. The sequence continues at coordinate 7,970 of CAZIQO010000036.1, read as the reverse complement.
ATGCGGTATCGTTGCAAACGGGGAAACGCTGCCCTGCGAAGCGGCCGTGATCGCCACGGGCGGCGTCAGCTATCCGCAGACGGGTTCCACGGGCGACGGATATGCGTTCGCACGCGAACTGGGGCACGAGGTGGAATCGCCCGTTCCGTCGCTCGTGCCGCTGACGACGGCGGAAAGCTGGCCGTATGCGCTGGCGGGCCTGACGCTTAAAAATGTGACGCTCACCGCGAAACGGGATGGAAAAACCGTGTTCTCCGAGCTGGGCGAACTGCTGTTTACGCACTTCGGCGTGAGCGGGCCGCTGGTGCTGTCGCTTTCCGGCGTGATCGCGGAGCACCCGGCGGGCATCGCGCTGTCGATCGACCTCAAACCGGGCCTGACGCGCGAACTGCTGGACGCGCGGCTGGTACGGGACCTTGCCGCAGGCGCGCGGCAGCAGGCAAGGACCGCGCTGCACGCGCTGCTGCCGTCGCGGCTTCTCTCGGCGGTGCTCGCATGTGCGGGCGTGCCGGAGGACGTTCCGGCGTGCGAACTGACAAAGGCGGCGCGGACGCGCCTTCTTGAAACGCTCAAGGGCCTGCCGCTGACCGTCACGGGCGCGCGCGGGTTCGAGGAAGCGGTGATCACGCGCGGAGGCGTGCGCGTGCGGGAGATCAACGCGTCGACCTTGGAGTCGAAGCGGATCAAGGGACTGTACTTCGCGGGCGAGGTGCTCGACGTGGACGCGACGACCGGCGGGTACAACCTGCAGATCGCCTGGTCGACGGGCGCGCTTGCGGGCGACAGCATCGGCAAGGAGCGGAAAGGGAAATGAAGGAACGCATCAACATCGCGATCGACGGCCCCGCGGGCGCGGGCAAGTCCACGCTGGCGAAAGGAATTGCGAAGCGGCTCGGCATCCGCTATCTTGACACGGGCGCGATGTACCGCGCGATGGCGCTCTATGCGCAGCGCCGCGGCGTGGACGTGGCGGATGAAACGGGGCTGAAGAAGATCATCGGCGATGCGGACATCGCCGTGCAGTACGACGAGCGCGGGCAGCGCGTGCTGCTCAACGGCGAGGACGTTACGGAGAGCCTTCGCACGCCGTCGCTCTCCATGGGCGCGTCCCGCGTCAGCGCGCATCCGTTCGTGCGGCAGAAGCTCGCCGAGATTCAGCGCGAGGTCGGGCGAATGTACGACGTGGTCATGGACGGACGCGATATCACGACGAACGTGCTGCCGAACGCGAAGCATAAGTTCTTCGTCACCGCCGCGCCGGAGGTGCGCGCGGAGCGCAGGCTGAAGGACCTGCGCGCGCGCGGGGATCAGAATGTAACGTACGAGCACGTTCTGGAGGAGCTCAAGCTGCGCGACCATAACGACAGCACGCGCGCCTATATGCCGCTAAGGCGCACGGAGGACTCGTTTCTGCTGGACACCAGCGATCTGACGATCGAGCAGGCGCTTTCGGCTATGCTGGCCGCCGTGCGGGAAAAGGGAACGAACTGATATGGCCTACGTCTTCTTCAAATACCTGCTCACGCCGTTTTTCTGGCTCTTCTACCGGCCGAAGGTTGCGGGATTCCGGCACCTGTTCTTCTTCGGGAGGGCGATCCTGATCTCCAACCATTTTTCGCTCGGCGATCCGATCCGTATCGGTCTCGTCGCGCCGCGGCCGATTCATTTCATGGCCAAGCAGGAACTCTTCACCACACCGCTACAGCGGTTTTTTCTTAAATCGCTTCTTGCGTTTCCCGTCTACCGCAAGCAGGCCGACATGCTTTCTCTCAAGCAGGCCATGACGGTGCTGGAACGGGGGCATATCTTCGGTATCTTTCCGGAGGGGCGGCGCTCCATCACGGGCGAACTGGACACGTTTGAAAAGGGCGCGGCGTTTCTGGCGCTGCGCTGCAATGCGCCGATCATTCCGGTTTATGCGGACCCGAACTGGCGAAAGCGCGGACGGATCCGCATGATCGCGGGAGAGCCGATGGACGCAAACGAGATCGCTTCCGCGCACGCGGGCCGCGGCGTCGACGCGGTGACGGACGCGATACGCGACCGCATGCAGGCGCTCAAGAACGAAATGGAGAGCGGGTTTTAACATGCGCGTGCTGCTGGCAAAGAACAGCGGGTTCTGCTTCGGCGTGCGGCGGGCGGTGGAAATGGCCGAGCGCTGCGCGGCGGAATGCGGGCGTGCGTATTCCTATGGGCAGATCATCCACAACGAATCCGTCGTTTCGGAGCTGGAGCAGCGCGGCGTGTTTCCGACGGACGAGATCGGCTCGCTGAACGCGGGCGACACGCTGATCATCCGTGCGCACGGCGCGCCGCCGTCTGTCTGTGCGGAAGCAGAGCGCATGGGCGTTCATCTGATCGACGCCACCTGCCCGTTTGTGAAGCGGATCCATGCGATCGTGCGCCGGGCGGCCGAAGAGGGACGGAGCGTATATATCGCGGGGAAGGCGCTGCATCCGGAGGTCGTCGGCATCTGCGGCTGGGCGGGCGGGAACGCCGTCGTACTGGAGTGCGAATCGGACGCGGAAAAAGCACCGAAGTCGGAACGCGCGGCGCTGGTTTCACAGACCACGCTGCCGGAGGAAACGTTCCGTTCGATCCGGCTTGTGCTGGCTAAACGCTGCGGCGATCTTGCCGTTTTCAATACGATATGCGACACGACGCGGTCCAGGCAGCACGAGGCGGAACAGATCGCAAAAAGCAGCACGCGCATGCTAGTACTGGGGTCAAAGCAGAGCGCCAACACGCAGAAACTGGTCGAATTATGCCGAAAGCACTGCGCCGACACCCAAAACGTAGAGTCGATTGATAAACTTTTTCTTGATAATTTGCAGTCCGATGATATAATAGGTATTGTTGCGGGCGCATCGACGCCGGACCGGATGATTAGGGAGGTACTACAAGTAATGAGCGAACAGGAAACTACGACGATTGAGACCATTGAAGCGGAAGCTCCCGCCGAGGATGTCGTCGTGTCCCAGGAACCCACTGTGACCGAGGCAGCGCCGGAGAAGGCAGCTTGCCCTGCGGCCGATGCGCCGGCGTCGCCCGAAGCCGCGCAGGAGACCGCGTCCGAACCGGAAGCGCCCGTCGAAGAGGCGAAATCTGCCGAACCGGAAGCGTCCGCCGAAACGGAGGAACCCGCTGAGCCGGAAGCGTCTGCAGAAGCGGAGAAACCCGCCGAGCCGGAAGTGCCTGCCGAAGCGGAGAAACCCGCCGAAGAGGAAACGCCTGCAGAAGCGGAGCAGCCCGCCGAAGCGGAAGCGCCTGCAGAAACGGAGAAACCCGCCGAGGAGAGCAAACCCGCTGAAGAGACGCCGGAAGAGCAGAAGGCGAAGGAGGAGAAATCCGAGTTTGCCGAGGCGTTCGAGCAGACGATGACGCGAATCCGCAACGGACAGATCGTCGAAGGGACCGTTTTGTCGGTCGTGAACGGCGAGGTGTTCGTCAATATCGGATACAAATCCGACGGCGTGATTCCCGCAGGCGAGTTTTCCAGCAATGCGGACGTCAAGCCCGAGGATACGGTCAAGGAAGGCGACGTCATCGAAGTCGAGGTCATGAAGGTCAGCGACGGAGACGGCAACGTCCTGCTCTCGCGCAAAAACGTCGAAAGCAAAAAGCTCTGGGACGAGATGATGAATCAGGACGACGTCGAGGAAAAGGTCTTCGACGCGGTCGGCAAGGAAGTCGTCAAGGGCGGCGTGATTGCGGATATCAAGGGGATTCGCGCGTTCGTTCCCGCTTCGCAGGTGGCATTGAAGTACATCGAGAACCTCAGCGAGTTCGTGGGCAAGCCCATGCGCCTGAAGGTGCTCGAGGTCGATAAGCAGCGCAAGCGCATCGTCGCGTCGCAGAAGCAGGTCCTGCTTGCGGAGGCGGCGGCGGAGAAGCGCGCCAAGTGGGAGTCGCTTGTGGTCGGGAGCAAGGTGCAGGGCATCGTGCGCCGGATTACCGATTTCGGCGCGTTCGTGGATATCGGTGGCATCGACGGCCTCGTTCACGTGACCGACGCCGCATGGGGACGCGTCAAACATCCGTCCGACGTGTTTTCCATCGGGCAGGAAATCGAAGTGCTTATTCTCAGCGTGGATGTGGAGAAGGAGCGGGTTTCCCTCGGGTATAAGCAGCTTCAGCCGAAACCCTGGACGCTGGCGGACAAGAAATATCCCGTCGGCTCCATCGTGGAAGGCAAGGTCGTCCGCATCGTGCCGTTCGGCGCGTTCGTCGCGCTCGAAAGCACGATCGACGGGTTGATCCATATTTCGCAGGTCTCCACGCACCGCATCGCAAAGGTGGAGGACGAGCTCAAGATCGGCGAAATGGTTCGCTGCAAGGTGCTCGAAGTCAACCCGGAGGCGAAGCGCATCAGTCTGAGCCGCAAGGAGGCTCTGATTGAGGAGAACCCCGAACTGGCCGAACAGCTCAAGGCTGAAAAAGCGGAGCGCGACCGTCAGTATGCCGAGCGCCAGGAGCAGCGCGCAAAGCAACGCGAGCAGCAGATTCAGCAGCGCGCCAGCCGCGATACGGCTCGTTCCGGCGAACAGCATACGTCGTTTGCGGACAGCGACCGCCGCGACCGCGGCGACCGCCGTCGGCGCACCGGCGAGGACGGCGACTATGAGCTCCCGCCCGTTCAGGAATCCACCACGTCGCTTGCTTCGCTGTTTGAGCGGCTGAAGAACAACGATGAAGAGTAAGACGATTTAAAGTAAACGCAAGCCGCCCGCAGGGGCGGCTTTGCAGTCCATCGAAAAACCCTGGCTTTTCGATGGAAGCCGCTGTGGCGGGAATTTGCATGCAGCATCGACCTCGGTCGGCTGCGTCGACTGTCGGTTTTGCTGCATGCGGCGTGTCAAAACCATCGTATACGCCGCTGGTTTTGACGGATTGTTTGGTTGGACTTTCATTTTTACATTGTCAAATTGACGCAGCAATTTGACCGAGACTTTGTTGATAAGCTGAAAGCCGCCCGCAGGGGCGGCTTTCAGCTGTTCCGAAATGCCGGCGCAGAAAAACGACGTCAGGACATCTTATGGAACACGCGGCTTTGTTCGGCGAAGCGAAGCGGCGCGGGATCGTTCGCACAGTAGAAACAGCGCGGCGGAGTTGACGATCGCGGCGAGCGCGTTCGACCACTCCGCGGCCTTCCAAGCCGCGGCGGCGGGTACGAAGCAGGCGCATGTGCAAACGCCCAGAAACAGGATTCGATAGAACGGCACCGCGCGCTCGCCGAAGAGATAACGCGTGCAGTGACAGCCGTAGAGCGAGAAGCTCAGCACGCTCGTAAACGCGAACAGGGCGAGGGTGGCCGCGACGAATGTACCCGAAAAGCGGCCGCCAAGCAGCGGTGAAAACGTCTGAACGATCAGCGCGACGCCGTCGGAGGAATCGCCGCAGGGGAGAGGAATGCCGCTGACAAGCAACGAAAGCGCGGTCAGCGTGCAGAGCACCAGCGTATCGAGGAATACCTCGAACACGCCGTAGAGCGCCTGACGGTGCGCGTCGGCACGCTCCACGGAGCCGTGCGCGAGCGCGGCGGTTCCGATACCCGCCTCATGGGAAAACATGCCCCGCGCGATGCCGACGCGAAACGGCGCAGAAGCGCCCGCTCCGGCCGCGCCGCAGAGCGCCGCGCGCGGATGAAGCGCGCAATCGAAGATCCGTCCGAATGCGGACGGCAGTTCGGCCGCACGGGAAAGGATCAGTGCAAGCGAAAACAACACGTACAGCGCGCTCATCAGCGGCACCAACGCGGCGGCTACGCGGCCGGTCCGCTGTGCACCACCGAACAGGACGGGCGCAAGCAGCGCCGCGCAGACCGCGCCGCAGGCAAACGAAACGGGCGGACCGCCGTATGCGCCGAAATCCGTTTGAGCAAGAAGCGCGGCATATCCCTCGCCAAGCGTTATAAGCTGCACGAGATTACCGGTCGTGAAGGCGGCGGCGAGGCAGAAGAGCGCGTAGGAAACGGCGAGCGGACGAAACCTTGCGCCGAGTCCCCTTTCAATGTATCGCATGGGACCCGCGGGACCGGCGGAATCGCCCCGCGGGCAAGAACAGCGAACGGAAAAGTAAATCTCGAGGTATTTGCTGCCCATGCCGAGCAGCGCGGACACCCACATCCAGAATATGGCGCCCGGTCCGCCGAGCAGGACCGCGCCAGCTGTACCGGCGATATTGCCCGTACCGACCGTCGCACCGAGCGAGGTTGCACACGCCTGAAACGGCGTAACGCCGCCGGAAATGGATTTCGGTCGGGTGAAGAACGCCCTGACGGCGCCTGGAAACCGCCGGAACTGCACGAAACGCGTACGAACCGTGCAGTATCCGGCCAGCAGGACGAGCAGCATGGCGGCGGCTGTCTCCATCGGCACCTCAAAGCAAAAAGAATCCGGCGCAGGCTCCTTATCATACGGAGATGGCGGACAGAGCGCGCGCGTGCTATACTACGCATATGGGAAATGCGAAGCGTCTATTCCGCTTGCTACGGGAGGATTCGCGCCTGCCGATGCAGGCGATGCGATATGGAGTCGCGGCGGCCGCCGGCTTTGCGGCGGACTATCTGGTGCTGGTGATATTGAAGGAAACGTGCGGGCTGCATGTTCTTGCGGCGGTCCCGATCGCGTTTGTCGTCGGGGTCGCGGTGAACTATCTCGTCGGCGTTACGTTCGTGTTCTGCCGCGGCAAATGGACGCTTCCGGCGGAACTCTCGATGTTCCTTCTGATTTCGCTCGCGGCGATGGCGCTCACGGAAGGGTGCATGTATGTCCTCACCGACTCGCTGCGGCTGGATTACCGCATTGCGCGCGTGCTGACGGGCGTGGTCACTTATCTTTTTAATTTTTTTACCAGAAGATGGCTGCTGTACCGGGGCAAGAAAAAGGACGGGCCATCGGGGGAAATGGATTCCTGAAAAGAAAAAACGGAGGAAGCATATATAGCCTCCGCCGCAGTCTGTCGATAAAGGGGTATGCCGGAGGCTCCGCCTCCAAACCACTGCTTAGGGCGTTAAGGCCCTAAGGACCCATTTCAGCACGCACCCTGGAAACAGGGTGCGTGTGGGGTCAGAGATTCCAAAGGGACGCGTCCCTTTGGTGGGGTGCAGGGGTGGAACCCCTGCAAAAGAACTTCTTTGACCGGCTGAGGCGGAAGCGCGTACGCGCTTCCGCCTCATTTGTTTTATCTGAATTACGGCAGATCGTCCGGATTCGGCGTGGGGGTTTCCTCCACAACGGGCGTCGGCGTCGGCATGGTGCCCACCTTCTTTTTAAGCGGATTGCCCTCGTAGCGGTCCGTGTACAGGTAGGTGGATTCCTGCAGCACGCCGTCGAGGTAGCGGTCGATATAGACGTCCACGACGTATCCGCTGCGGGCTTCGACGGTGACTTCCTCCTCGCCGATGTAGAGGGTGTTTGTTTCCGTGATCTCATCCTCGCCCGGCTCGATTTCCTCGATCAGCTCCGTATGCGGCGAATACGATACGCCCTCCGGCAGCGCCTCGCCGTAGACGAGCACGGTGATATCGCGCTTACGGCTGCTCGCCTTGCTGTTTTTGGAGATATACGCAAAGATGTACAGCGGATAATCCGATGTATTTTTGAACCGGAAGTCGATATGGTTGCTGTCGACGGTGGCGTCGAGCCCCTTATCCACATAGGTGGAAGGGATGGAGTGCTTCTGCCGTTCGACGATCGTAATGTAGGGATAGCACTCGAGCAGCGCATTATAGAGCGTTGTACTCACCTGACATACGCCGCCGCCGTACTGTTTCGTATATGTGTCGCCGCCGAAGATGCCGTTTGCCAGCAGCCAGCCGTTCGCTTCGGTGCGGTCGCCGACGACGGTGTTGAAGCTCCACGTCTTGCCGGTTTTAACGACCTGATTATTGATCAGGGAGGCGGCCTTCTCCACGTTGTACGCGCGGTTCGGGATCGTGGCGCGCTGATCCTCCGTATCCTCCGCAGTAC
>CAZIQO010000035.1:0-29244 GCA_964541465.1 uncultured Oscillospiraceae bacterium | reverse complement strand
GCCCTCGGGGGTCGCGGCGGCCTCGGAGGACGGGGTTTCGGTGTCCGGCGAAGCGCTCGCGCCTTCCGGCGTGGGCGTTTCGGACTCCGACGCGGACGTTTCGTCCGAATCAAGGCCGAATATCTCGCGCCAGATCTTGCGGTTTTCCGCTTTTTCCTCCGCTTCCTCCTTGAGTCGGGCGGTGCGTTCCTCTTCGGTTTCAGGCGCCTTGATGCTGTCCGCGAGCATCTCATACGCCTTCTCGTACGAGCCGGCGCAGATATAATCGAGAAATTTGTAGCAGTAATCGCTTCCGCGCGTCACCATGGAGCAGCCGCCGGAAAGCGCCGTTACGCTTAATGTCGCCATCACCAGAAGAATGGCCAGAATTCGTTTCATATGCATCATTCCCTGCGTATATTTCCTTTCTGGTTAAGCAACGCTATTATACCAAATATCCCGCAGCGGGGAAGGGATGCCGAAAAAAGTTTATAAACATGCCACGATTCCGCGCCGGACCCGCCGCAAAAAAAGCAGCCCCCGCGCGGAAACGGCAGAGGCCTGAGAAAGGGCGTTTTTTCTTACAGTTACAGCCGCGGGAGCGGACCGCTGCCGGCGGATGCGGGAAGGGTTCGCTGCGCGGGGTCCGCGTCCAGGCCGGCGTAACCGAGGCTGAGCGCATAGAGCCGTTCGGCGGTGTCGGCGTTGTTCGAGGCTGCGGAGGACGGGTGGATCCGGCAGCGATAGAAGTATTCGCCGCTGACGGCGGACACGCTCGGATCGCACGCAAGGAATATACTCGTTCGGGCGCCCTTTTCGGGCGAAATGAACACGGCGCGCATCAGAACGGCGACCCACCGGAACGAATTGTCCGGGCGTTTGATGATGATATCGGAGGCGACGATGCCCGGGTGCGCGGCGTTGATGGTCACGCGGCTGCCGCGTGCGCGGAGCCGCTTTGCCAGCGCGCGGGTAAAGAGGAGGTTGCACAGCTTGCTGTAGCCGTAGGCCGAGAACCGGCCGTAGTGCTTTTCGGACTGCAGGTCGTCGAACGGAAGATCGTTCCATCCGTGCGCCACGCTGGAGAGCATGACGATCCGGCCCTGCGGCGCCCGTTCCAGAAGCGGCAGCAGCAGGAGCGTGAGCAGGAAGTGCCCGAGATAGTTCACGCCGAACTGCTGCTCGAACCCCTGTTTCGTTTCCGTGCGCCGCCTGGCCAGCACGCCGGCGTTGTTGACCAGCACGTCCAGCCGGCTGTAACGCGCCGAAAACGCGGCCGCGAACGCGCGCACGCTGTCAAGGTCGGCAAGGTCGAGCATCATCAGTTCGAGCTTGCGCCCGCGCACGCGGCGCAACTCCGCCAGCGCCGCCTGTCCGCGCTCCGCGTTACGGCACGCGAGAATCACGCGTGCGCCGCGATCCGCGATTGCGGCTGCCGTTGCCTTTCCTATGCCTGCGTTTGACCCTGTGACGATTACGATTTTCCCCCGCATCGAACCATCCATGGTACGAGTATACCGAAAGCCGGGTGGAAACGCAATACCTGCGCGCGTGCCGCCAGCCCCGCGCGGACAAATCGGCCTTGTCAGAACGGGCGGAATGCCGGTATACTGAATATATAGAAATCTGCGGCCATGACCGCACGGAGGCGCTGCATGTTTTTGGCGGACGGCTGGGACGAATTCCGCGTGCTGGACGCGGGCGGCGGGCAGAAGCTCGAGCGCTGGAAGGACGTAACGCTGTTGCGCCCCGATCCGCAGGCGGTCTGGCCGATGGAACCGCGCGAAGCCGACGCGGTGTACGTTCGTTCCGACACGGGCGGCGGGCACTGGGAGTTTCACAGGGAACTGCCCGCGAAGTGGACGATCCGCTACCGCGACCTGACGTTTGCCGTGCGGCCGACGGGGTTCAAGCATACGGGGCTGTTCCCGGAGCAGGCGGTCAACTGGGACTGGATGCGCGGACGGCTTGCGCGCTGGCGCGAAGAGAACGGCCGCGCGCCGCGCGTGCTGAACCTCTTTGCCTACACGGGCGGCGCGAGTGTTGCGTGCGCCGCGGCGGGCGCGGAGGTCGTGCACGTGGACGCGGCGAAGGGCATGGTGTCCTGGGCGAAGGAGAACGCCGCGCTCAGCGGGCTTTCGGACGCGTTCATCCGCTATATCGTGGACGACTGCGTGAAGTTCGTCCGGCGCGAACTGCGCCGCGGCAATCGCTACGACGGGATCGTCATGGACCCGCCGAGCTACGGCAGGGGACCGACGGGCGAGCTGTGGAAGATCGAGGAAGGGCTTTACCCGCTTGTTTCCGACTGCGTATCGCTGATTTCGGAAACGCCCGCGTTTTTCCTGATCAACTCCTATACCACGGGGCTCGCCGCAAGCGTGCTGGACGACGTGCTCCGCGTGGCGCTGCCGAAGGGGAACGTTTCGGCGGCGGCGGTCGCCCTGCCGATCGAGCGCGGCCGCCTCGTGCTGCCGTGCGGCGCAAGCGGGCGCTGGACGCCGAAGGACGCGTGAGCATGGAGCAGGCGAAGAATTCCAAACTGCGGCGCGGGGAGCGGACCGAAAGCGGCATCCGCATCCTCTATGAAGACAATCATCTGCTGGTCGTCGAAAAACCGGCCAATCTGCCCGTGCAGGCGGATCTTTCCGGCGACGAGGACCTGCTTTCGATGCTGAAGGCGTATATCAGGCAGCGCTACGAAAAGCCCGGCGAAGCGTATCTCGGGCTCGTACACCGGCTCGACCGGCCGGTCGGCGGCGTGATGGTGTTTGCAAAGACGAGCAAGGCCGCCGCGCGGCTGACCGAACAGTTCCGCTCGCACGAGGCGAAGAAGCGCTACGCCGCGATCGTGATCGGCGAGCCGAAGCCCTGCGCCGCGCTCACGGACTGGCTTTATAAGGACGAACGGACGTTCTCCTCGCGCGTTGTGCCGCCGGGAACGGACGGCGCGAAGGAGGCCAGGCTTCGGTACGCTCTGCTCGGCAGGGCGAACGGACGCGCGCTGCTCGACGTGGAGCTGTTCACCGGCCGGCCGCATCAGATCCGCGTGCAGCTGTTGAACGCGGGGCTTCCGATCGTCGGGGATCAGCGGTACGAGCCGGGCGCGCGCGCGGGTGAGCAGATCCGGCTTTGGGCGTATGCGCTGACGCTTACCCATCCCACGCTGCGCGAGCCGATGACGTTCTTTTGCGCGCCGCCGTGGGGCGGCGAGGACGCGTTTTCCGCGCAGATCGCGCTGCTGCCCGCGTTCTCGGTCTGCCGGGGCGTCTACCTCGACGAAGACTGCGTCGTCGTGGACAAGAACGCAGGCGTCGAGACCGAGGGCGCGCTGCTCGGCGAGCTCGAGTCGCTTTTCCCGGCGGTGTATCCGGTGCACCGGCTCGACGCGAATACGGAGGGGCTTTTGCTGTTCGCGCGCACGGAACAGGCCGCGGCGCGCTATGAGGAGCTGTTTTACCGGCACGAACTGAAGAAGATCTATCACGCGGTGGTGCGCGGCGTGCCGCAGCGGACCGGAAAGCTCGTGAACTGGCTGAAAAAGGACGAACGCGCGGCGGTTGTTACCGTCTGCGGCGAGCGCGACGAGGGCGCGGTGCGCGCCGAGCTTTGCTACCGTGTGCTGGAAAGCGACGGTCAGAAAAGCCTGCTGGAAATCGAGCTGCTGACAGGGCGCACGCATCAGATCCGCGTGCAGATGGCGGCGGCGGAACATCCCGTGCTGGGGGACGATCAGTACGGAGACCGGCGCTTCAACCGGGAAAACCGCCGCAGAACGCAGGCGCTGCTGGCGAAACGACTGGAGATCGACGGACACAGTTTTGAAAGCGAAAGGGAGTTGACGTTATGACGGAGAGCAACGAACGAACCGTGCGGCTTCTCGGCGAGGAGGCGTTCGGACGGCTGCAGGACAGCCTGGTGGCTGTTGTCGGGCTCGGCGGGGTCGGCGGACATTGCGTTGAGGCGCTTGCGCGCGCGGGCGTCGGGCGGCTGCACATCGTGGACAGCGACGAGGTCGTCGTCTCGAACCTCAACCGGCAGCTGATTGCGACCAAGCGCACGCTGGGCATGAAGAAAACCGAAGCCATGTGGAAACGGATCGTGGACGTGAGCGACTGCATCGTGACCGCAAGCGACGTGTTCGTGCGGGAGGAAACCGTCGCGGAGGCGGTTCCGGCGGACGCGGATTTTATCGTGGACGCGGTGGATTCGCTCGCGGGAAAACTTGCGCTCGTCGTCTACGCACGCGAAAAGGGGATCCCGATCGTTTCGTGCATGGGCGCGGGGAACCGGCTGGACCCGTCGCGGTTCCATATCGCCGATATTTACGAAACGACCACCTGTCCGCTCGCGCGGCGGATGCGGCAGAGCCTGAAAAAGCTCGACGTAAAGTCTCTGCCGGTCGTGGTGTCCGACGAACCGCCGCTTCCCGTGCAGGATGCGTCGGCCGTTGGTTCGCTCGCGCCCGTGACCGCCGCGGCGGGGCTGTGCCTGGCCGGGTATGTGATCCGCAGGCTGGCGGGACTGCAGTGAAAAATTCGGGAGCGAAGGGGCTCCCGTTTTTTGATCGTATGGGATGTTTAAGGGCTCTGCCCTCAAACACCCGCCAGGGGCCAAGCGGCCCCTGGGCCCTGCGGGTTATTGCTATAGCAAAAGAGAGGGATTCCAAAGGGCTTGCCCTTTGGCGGGGTTTCAGGGGCGGAGCCCCTGAGGGCTCTGCCCTCAGACACCCGCCAGGGGCTGGGCAGCCCCTGGACCCTGCGGAGTTATGGCAGCAAAGAAAAAAATTCCAAAGGGCTTGCCCTTTGGCGGGGTTTTAGGGGCAGAGTCCCTGAGAAAAGAACAGCGCTCAGTCGTCGTAGAGGCCGAAGCCGCAGTACGGGCATTCGTCGAGTCCGGCGAAAAACCGCCGGCCGCACTGCGGGCAGACGATGCTGTTGCGCTCGTTGAGCTTCACGTGCGGCGCTTCGATGCGCCGCCGTTTTGATGTGGAGGAACGGCTCCGATCGGACGGTTCGCCCTCGTCCGCGTCGTCCGGGAACAATCGCTGGTAGGACGTATCGTCCGCCGGTTCTGCGGACGGTTCCTCGTCGGGCGCGTCCTCGTCGCCGGGGAAATAGCCGCAGTGCGGGCAGGTGGCCAGCCCGAGAGGAATGCGTTTGCCGCATTGCGGGCAGACGGGGAGTTCGGCTGAGGGCGGACGCGCGGCAGACCGCAGCGGGTCCATGAAGGCTTCCGCGCCGGCAGATCGCACGGGGGGCTCCTCCTCGGGTTCTTCCGGATCGCCGGGGAAATAGCCGCAGTGCGGACAGGTTGCCAGTCCGCGGGGGATCCGCTTGCCGCACCGCGCGCAGACGGCCGTTCCGTCGGAAATCTCAACATGCACGGGTTCGGCCGGCGCGGATTCCTGCTTCGGTTCCCCGGCGGGATTCGGAACAGGCGCCGGCTCCGCCGTCCCGTCGTCCGATTCGTCCGAGAAGAGGCTCGCCGTCTTCAGCTCGTAGCCGCAGCGCGGGCAGACGCTTGCCGACGCAGGAATACGCCTGCCGCAGTCGGGGCACTCGCGGTAAGCGGGCGCGTCGGGTTCCCGTTCCACGGGCGCCGTCAGCGGCAGTTCGGAGCGGATTTTCAGCGCTTTCTGCAGCCCGGCGATTCCAAACAGAAGGATTGCCGCGCGAAAGAAAAAGTCGCGCAGGAAGGGGAACACGGTGTAACTCTTCTGAGCGGCGGATATGACGATGATCAGAATGGAGATAACGGGCAGAGCGGTACCGGCGATCGCGCAGGCCAGAAGCGGCGTATCGTACGGCGGCGCCTGCGTCCGGTCGGCGATCTGCAGCAGCACGGACGGAACGATCAGCGCGGCGGCAATCGAAAGAAAATCAAGCAGCGTCAGGTAATCGAAAACCGCAGCCGTGATTATGCTGACGACGTTGCTGACCGCGTGAGCGACGCCCCAGACGACGAACAGCGCGTTGAGCAGCAGAAAGAGATTGCTACGCCTCAACTGCGTTCTGCGCCGGCGGTACCGCAACAGCAGGAGGAACATCCAAAGGCACACGCCGATGAGGAGCAGCGTGCCGGAAATTCCCCAAAAGGTGAAGCCAACCGGCATGGCGGTGCCGGCCTTTTTATTTTTGACGGCGTTTGAAAAGAGAATCAGCAGCCCGAGCGAGCGGGAGATAAGAAAGAGCAGCGTACCGAAAAAGACCGCGCCGCTTGTCAGATAGCTTGCGGACTGGTAGTTTTTTCTGCGTTTTACACGCTGTTCCATGTCGATTATGATAGCATACGCGCGCCTTGTCATGCAACTTGACGGCGGGTATAATCAAGGTACGGACACAGAAACAATCGGGACCGGCGGCGGAGCGCATGACCGGCCCGGACGGGGAAAGGAATACGGATTCAATATGGAGTATCGTCTATCATATGAAGCCTGGCGGGCGGAGCCTTCTCTCGACGCGGCAACAAAGGCGGAACTGGCGTCCATCGATGGGGATGAAAAGGAAATCGAGGATCGGTTTTACCGGGAGCTGGAGTTCGGCACGGCGGGCCTGCGGGGCGTGCTCGGAGCGGGCACGAACCGTATGAACGTCTACGTCGTGCGGCGCGCCACGCAGGGCTTGGCGGACTATCTCGGCACCGTCGCTTCCGCGCGGGAAAAGGGCGTGTGCATCGCGTACGATTCGAGGCGCTGCTCGGACGTGTTCGCGCGCGAGACGGCCTGCGTGCTCGCGGCCAACGGCGTGCAGGCGCGCCTGTTTTCCACGCTGCATTCCGTGCCGCAGCTTTCGTTTGCGGTGCGGCACCTGGGGTGCGCCGCAGGCGTGGTGATCACCGCCTCGCACAATCCGAAGCAGTACAACGGATATAAGGTCTACTGGGCGTACGGCGGCCAGGTCGATCCCGAACAGGCGGACGCGATCTACCGGCGGATCCAGCGCGTGCCGATGTTCGGCGCGAAAACGTGCGATTACGACGCCGCCGTAAGCGACGGGCGGATCCGGCTTATCGGGCCGGAGGAGGACGAGGCGTACTACGCGGCCACGGCCGGGCTGCTGCTCGATCCGGTGATGGTGCGCGCGCACGGCGGCGAACTGCCGATCGTCTACACGCCGCTGCACGGCACGGGCGCGGTCCCCGTGATGGAGCTGTTAAAACGCGTGGGCGTGACGAACGTGACCATCGTGCCGGAGCAGGCGAAACCGGACGGCGCTTTTCCGACGCTCAGCGCGCCGAATCCCGAGGACCCGGATGCGTTCCGCCTTGCGATCGGTCTGGCGGAGCGGACGGGCGCGCGCGTCTGTCTGGCGACCGACCCGGACGCGGACCGGCTCGGCATCGCGGTCAGGACCGGGGCGGGCGACTGGGATACGCTGACGGGCAACCAGATCGGCTGCATCCTGCTCGAGCATATCCTTTCGTCGCTGGCGGAACGGAAGCGCCTGCCGGGGAACGGCGTCGTGATCAAGTCCGTCGTCTCCACGCATCTTGCGGACGCCATCTGCGCGGCCTACGGCGTTTCGGTCGAGGACGTGATGACGGGCTTCCGCTTCATCGGCGAGAAGGTGGACGCGTACCAGACGAGCGGCGAAAAGACGTTCCTCTTCGGCTTCGAGGAGAGTTTCGGCTTTCTTGCGGGCGGGCTTGCGCGCGACAAGGACGCCGTCTGCGCCGCGATGCTCGCGGCGGAGGCGTGCATCGCGGCGTCGAGGAAGCATATGACGCTCGCCGACGCGCTGGAAAAAATCTACAAAACCTACGGCTATTACTGCGAGAAGGTGAAATCGTACGAGCTCGACGGCAGGGAGGGCCTCGAACGGATCGCGTCGTGCATGGACGCGCTGCTGTCGCGTCCGCCGGAAGCGATTGCGAAAACGGTGGTCGCCGCGTGGGAGAACTACCGCACGGGGGAACGAAAAAACGCCGACGGAACGATAAGCCCGATTTCGCTGCCGCGCGCCGATATGCTGCGCTGGCTGCTTGCCGACGGGGCGTGGATCGTCGTTCGTCCAAGCGGCACCGAGCCCAAGCTCAAGCTCTATATCGGCGCGAACGCCGCGTCTCAACCGGCGGTTGGGGCGGTGCTCGATGCGCTGTTCTGCGATACGGACGGCCTGGTGACGGGGCTGCTGGCGCCGCGCGCATGATCCGCAGGCCGAAAAGCCGTGTATACCGACGCGAAAAGCCCGGTAATTCCGCGGATTTTTGGGTGTTGCGGCGAATTGAGCAGACCTGAAACGAATACAAAAGAAGAACCGGTCCGCTACCGCATTTCGATGACGAAAGGATGCCGAAAACCGGAGGTTCCGATCCGATCAAACGTTGGATTTTCGGGCAAAGTGACCGCCCGTTCGGTTGCGTGCGACTCAACGACTGATTGAGCCGCGCTTTGGCAAACTCAAGCAACGCTCGCTGGCTCAACCGGCCGCCGCCTGATACGATGGCGGCAGAAACGGAGAAAGGCGGCGGGCAAGATGCTTGAAGGACTTTTTTCCTGGCTCCGTTCCAAGCCGGAGGACGACCGGGCGGAGCGGGATTATCGGGCCATGCTCTGTGAGCGGGAGATGGAGCGGAACCGGTTCTGCTGGTTCTGCATGCAGCGGAATATCGATCTGAATGAAAAAGGGGGACCGAACGATGTTTGATACGGTAGAAATCGGCAAACGGATCGCGCGGCTGCGCAGGGAAAAGGATATGACGCAGCCGGCGCTGGCGGATATCATGGGGGTCAGCTTTCAGGCGGTTTCCAACTGGGAGCGCGGCGCTTCCATGCCGGATATCGGCAAGCTTCCGCAGCTGGCGGAAACGCTCGGGGTCAGCCTGGACGAACTGCTCGGCGGCGGACGCGGCAGCGAGCTGATTTCGCACGTGCTCGACGGGTCCGAGGGATCCTATATCAAGGAAAGCGACGTTTCGATCGAGGATGCCGAAACGGCCGCGCCGGTGCTCAAACCGCGACAACTGGAACACGTTGTGCATCTGATTGCCGACGGAATGGAGGAAGAGGAATCGGAAGGCGAGCGCAAGCCGTTGCGGCTTGCAAGCGTCGCCGCGCTTGCGCCGTATCTGGACGAGGAGACGCTCGGCGAACTGGCAGAACGCATCACGGAGGAATACGGATTTGCACAGCTCGCATCGATTGCGCCGTTTCTTGCGGAAAAAACGCTCGGCGAAATGGCCGAGCAGGCGGCGCAGCGGGGCGTGCGCGCGGGCGAACTCGCCGCAATCGCGCCGTTTCTTGAAGACGAAACGCTCGACGCGCTGACGGAAAAGCTGTATCTTGGCGGCGCGCGCGTAGGGGAGCTTGCTTCCATCGCGCCGTTCCTCTCCGAGCAGGCGCTCGGGAAACTGGCGGAACGGGCATGCGAGGATGGTGTGCGCGTAGGGGAGCTTGCTTCCATTGCGCCGTTTCTGGACGAGGATACGATCGATGCGCTCGTCGTCCGCGTGCTGAACAGCGGAGCCGCACCGGAGGAACTTCTTCCTTTGGCGCCGTTTCTTTCCGAAAAGACGCTGTGCTCTCTGCTGAAGGCGGGTCGGAGGAAAAAGGACTGAGCCGCGCGGTTCCGGGCTGAGGCGCCGGGATCGGCAGCGGACTTTGGCCATTGATAATCCCGGTTGTTTTTTGACAGGCTGCGCAGGGGCGCACCGTATGGCAGCACCCCCAGGCTGTCAAAAAATTCTTTTGCAGGTGGGTTCTCCCTGCACCACACTCAGGGGACATGTTCCTTGCGAAAATTGGTTCTTAGGGCCGTAACGGCCCTAAGCGGTGGTTTGGAGGCGGAGCCTCCAACGGTTTCCCTTTATCGACAAGCGAAGGGGCGCGCCACACGGCGCGCCCCTTCGCCTGCTCCGGCGAGAGGTTCGGCGACCTGGGGAACCGAAATTACTTTATCAGGATGATCGCCTTTCCCTCCTCGAGCGGATCGGAAAGCGCTGCGTTCCATTCGCGCAGCGCGCCAAGCGGCACGCCGAAGCGCTTTCCGACGTCCCAGATCGTTTCGCCCGCCTCCGCGCAGTAAACCAGGATTCCCCTGTACGGGCACGCCGGCGCGCCGGCTTCCAGCTCGACGGCGAGCGTGACCGGCTCGACCCGACAGATCAGCGCGCGCGCGTCGAGCCGGTACTGCACCGACAGCGTACGCCCGCCGCCGGATGCCGTGACGGAAAGCGGTTCCACGGTTATGACCGCATCCGCGGCGTACGGCGCGTCGAAGAGGATCTGCTCGGGGATATCCTCCGTAAACCCGTACAGCCTTCCGTCGTCCGCACGGTAGACCACGGAGGTGAGCAGCATCACGTCCGCGCCGAGCCGGCCGCCCTGATCGAAGGAGCCGATCACCACGGGCATGGCGGAGGCGTAGACTGCGGTCAGCGCGTCGGGCAGATGCTTCGGAATGGATACGTTTTCGGCAATCTCCGTCACGACCCGCGAAACGCCCTCGCAGGACAGTCTGTCGACGGGCATCGTGACGCACCGGAACGCCCCGTTCACGTCGTAGGCGTCCAGAAGCACGTCGTATTCCGCCTGCTCCGCACCATAGAGCCGGAGCCTGACCGTAGCCGACACGTCCATCACGCCGAAACTGACGTCCGCCGCGACGGCCGACAGGTCGGTCACCGCCGCTTCCGCCCAGACGTCCGGCAGGAACGGCGCGTCGAACGAGCAGACGAACGGCAGTTCGACGAGCATGGTTTTCACCTCGCCCGATTCGGTTTCGGCCAATACGGTCACATACAGGGTACCCTCCGCCTCGCAGGCCGACGCGCCGCTGTAGGAAAGCGACTGGACGGACGCCGCGCCGGAGGCGAGCAGCACGCGTTCCACGCCCTTGGCGTCCGCTTCCTCGCGGATGGTCAGCGAGGCTTCGGAGAGCAGCGCGCGGCGGCGGACCGAAACCTCGGCGCGGCGTTTTTCCACGCCGACGGCGCCGGCCAGGTCCGTGATGACCGGCGTCGTGACCGGCGCGGTGACGAACGCGGAGAATTCCAGCACGGCCGAAAGCCGGACGGAAAGTCCGTCCGGGCGCGCGGTCAGTTCGACGACCTGGCCGGTTACAAGCGCATTCTGGCCGGTTTCCGCGCCGGAAAGCTCGATGGTATGGGAAAATGCGCTGACGGCGGAGAAGCCGTAAACGTCGCCCGCCATGGACTGGCAGACGAGGAACACCTCGAGCGTTCCCGCCGTTTGCACGCTCCCGGCGGCGCATACGGTTTCGCCGATCGAAACGCGGCCGCTCACGCTGAGCACGCTCGCCGCGTCTCTTCCCTCGGGCAGCGGAACCTCGCTGCCGACGGGCGTCTGGGATACCGCTCTGCCCACCGTCGTGTCGAGACCGAGTAAGCTTGTCTGAACGTCCATAGCCATTCCTCCCAAGTGTTTCAAAAAGGATTCCTGCGGTTTCATAACGCGTATGGTTCGACTGTTCCATCGTATGAGGCCGGATGCTCCGGCAGTACAGAATTCGGCGGGGAGAGGACATGTTTTTTGCAGGACGGCGCCGCCGGCGGAACGGGCGGTCTGACGCAATGCAGGACGTACGCATGTGAATAGTTAAGCAGTTACTGTGGCGCGTAGGGAGAATATGTCAAAAAAAGAGTGAAAACGTGCGTTTGACGAAGGAAATCTGATTGCGTTTCCAGAAGGAGTGGATTAAGATTGAAATAACAGGAAAGAAAACAGGATTCCCCCTAGCGGTAAGCGAATCGAAATAACCGGGAGAGGAGCATCGCGACATTGACGAAATGGAAGAGTTTTATTCGATTTGTCGGCATGCCGTTCCTCGCGATGATGTCCGTCGTCCTCGTGTTCTTTGGATTTCGCGCGCAGATTTCGGAGGAGGTCCAGTGGTTTGCCTATCGGTTTCTGCGGGAATCGTCGGAGACCCAGGCGGAAACGATCCGTCATTTCCTTGAGACGGAATACGCCGAACTGGAGGCCATTGCCGCGCTTACCGGGGATTACTATCAGAATTCCAAAGGGCGCGTGTTGATCGAGAAGTTCTATGACAACATCGCCGGGAACGGCGGTATCGTCTGTATTGGGTTTGCGGACAAAAACGGCATATTGGAAAGCGCAGGCGACTATACGCTCAGCGCCGTCGGGTCTGCGTGGTTTGCATCAAGCTGCAGCGGGGAGCGCGCCATCGAGATGATCGGACCCGATCAGGCCAACCCGACGCCGGCGGTGCTGCTTTCCGTTCCCGTCTACAGCGAAGAGCGCGCGGTCGGCGCGATGTTTGCGGTATTCGGGAATGAGAGCGTATCCGAACTGATCAAAGAAACGGCATACGACAGCGGGGCGGACTTCCTGCTCTGCGACGCTTCGGCGGAGATTCTCCTGCGCACGGAGGATGGGGAGTACGTGCGTGCAGGCGGAAGCGTTTTCGACGTCTTCGCGCAGGGAACCATGCAAAGCGGCGCCACGCTGGAGAGTGTGGAGCGGCTGTATCAGAAGGGCGCACAGGCGGCGTTCACCATTTTTTACGAGGAAAAATCGCAGTATGCGGTGTGTCAGCCCGTTGGTACGGGCGATCTGCATTTCATCGTCCTGATTCCGCTTGAAACGGTGGAGAGCGTCGACCGGACGATCGGCGCCTACGCGGCGGGGATGCTTGGCATGATGCTTCTGGTCGGCATATCCTCGCTTCTGCTTGCGTATCTGCAGAACAGGCGCTCCGTCGTCCGGCTGGAACGGGAGAAGGAACTGCTGCATCAGAGCGGCGAAAAATATGCGCTTCTTAACCGTCTTTCCAACGATGTGTTCTTTACGGTCGACATGGAAAGCAGTAAAATACAGTTTAACGACAATTTTGAAACGGCGTTCGGTTACCGGCCGCCCCTTTGCACGCTTGACGAAATGGTCGCCGGGGATAAAGCGGTGGTGGACGAGGACCGGCCGCGGTTCGTACGTTTTGTCGAGAACATGAAGGCGGGCGAGCCCGGCGGACGGGAGGAACTGCGGCTTACCGATACGCACGGGATCGCACGCTGGCAGAGACTGGAATTTTTTACGGCGTATGATGCGAACGGAAAAGCGACCCAGATCGTCGGAAAAATCTCCGACATCAACCGGCAGAAGCAGTCGATGCAGCGGCTGATGAAAAAAGCGGAAAGCGATTCGCTTACGGGCCTGCTCAACCGCGCGGCGATGGAGGCCCGCATCAACGAGTATTTCGCGGGAGACGGCAAAGACGGTCTGCACGCGTTCCTGATGCTCGACATCGACAACTTCAAGGTGGCCAACGATACGCTCGGCCATCTCGAGGGCGACCGGATGCTCATGCAGTTCGCCGCTTCGCTTCGGCGGCTGTTTCGTTCAAACGATCTGCTCGCCCGCATGGGAGGGGACGAGTTTGCGGTCCTCATGAAGGGCGCCAGTTCGGAGGAAAGCGCGCTGAATAAGGCGCGTGAACTGAACGGACGCATGGCGGCGCTCAGCGAGACGTTCGGCGTATATGTGACCGTAAGCGTTGGAATCGCGATTTTCGACCGTCACGGAACGACGTTTGACGCGCTCTATAAAAAAGCCGACGCAACGCTCTACCGCGCCAAGAACGCCGGCAAAAATGAATATCTGCTGTTCGACGAGAAACAGGATTCGGCATCGGATGTCGATCAAACGAGGGAGGAGTTCAATGGAACAACGTAAAACGGTCAAGCTGACCAAAAAACAAAATTTTGTGCAGGGGTTCAAATTTCTTATATTTTCCTGCTCGGCGGGCGCGATTCAGTTTCTTTCATTTACGCTGCTCAACGAGTTGGTGCGCTGGGATTACTGGCCGAGTTACCTGATCGCGTTGACGCTGTCGGTGCTGTATAATTTCACGGTCAACCGGAAGTTTACGTTCAAATCGGCAAAGAACGTGCCGCTCGCCATGATGCAGGTCATCTGTTATTATCTGGTGTTTACGCCGTTGTCCACGTGGTGGGGCGAAGCGCTGACGAGGGCACATTGGAACGAGTATATCGTGCTGATCGGCACGATGGTGATCAATCTTGTAACGGAGTTCAGCTACTACCGGTTCGTCGTTTACCGCAAGCATATGTTTACGAACAAAGCCGGGCAGAAGGAACTCGCCGAACAGGCCGCCGGAGAGCAGCAGTGCATGGAGACGGAAGGCTCCGCGGCGGAATAACACGAAGAAGGGCAAAAAATGGTCATGGAAGAACTGGAAGCGAAACGACAGGTGGTTGAAGCGGGGCACGAACTGGTCCGCCTTCGCCTGATCGTACGCACCTGGGGGAATATCAGCTGCCGCATCGACGCGGATCGTTTCGCCATTACGCCGAGCGGCATGGCGTACGAGCGGCTCACGGAGAACGAGATCGTGACGGTGAACTGCCGCACGCTCGAACACGAGGGGAATCTTCGGCCGTCCGGCGAAACGGGTATTCACGCGGCGGTTTATCGCATGCATCCGGAGGTCGGGTTCGTCATCCATACGCATCAGGACGCCGCGTCGGCGCTGTCTCTGGCGGGATACGATCGCCTGCAGCCCACCGAAGAGGAAGCGGCGGTGTTCGGCGCACCCGTCGCGCGCGCCGACTACGGGCTGCCGTGCTCCGTGGCACTTTGCGCCAGGGTCAGCAAAACGCTTGAGCAAACGGGCTGTACGACGCTGTTCATGACGCGCCACGGCGTGCTTGCGACGGGACGCAATCGGGACGAAGCGTTCGCGCGCGCGGAAACGCTGGAGCGAGTCTGCGGGCGCGCGCTGAAGACCGAGCCGCCCCAAAAGCCGCTCATGGCGGACGCATCCGCACTGCTGGCGCGGGTGAAGGAGGCGCTGCCGGAATATCCGTACGTGCTGCCTTGCGACGACGACGCGGTTCGGCGCATCTCGGAGGATACGCGGGTGCTCAAGCCCATGCTGGACGATTTTGCGCAGCTGATCGGCACCGGGATCGTGCGCATCGACGCGAACGCCTCCGCTGGCCGCATCCGTCGCGCCGCAAAGGGACGCAACGCCGTGCTGGTGAAAAACTACGGCGGATTCTGCTTCGCCGTGGGCGGGGACGACGCGGAAGCGGCCCGCTATTTGCTGGAGAAGGAGTGCAAGGCGCGTCTCAACGCGCGCGCGTACGGCGGTGCAAGCGTGCTTTCGCGCCGTGACCGAACGTTCATGCGGAACAATTTCCTGACGAATTATTCTAAGCTGAAATAGACGGCAAAAATCAGGCATAAGCCGTCCGGAACGAAGGTTCCGGACGGCTTTTCTGCGTCGAAACACGGCTGCTTTGCCTGCGCGTGCTTGCCGGGATTGGGGCGGGTTGTTAATAGAGGGATTCCAAAGGGCCTGCCCTTTGGTGGGGTTTGAGGGGCGGAGCCCCTGAGGGCGCTGCCCTCGGACACCCGCCAGGGGCTTGGCAGCCCCTGGACCCTGCAGGTTATTGCAGTGG
This sequence comes from uncultured Oscillospiraceae bacterium, assembly GCA_964541465.1. GTDB lineage: Bacteria > Bacillota > Clostridia > Christensenellales > CAG-138 > UBA7703. The sequence continues at coordinate 13,860 of CAZIQO010000035.1, read as the reverse complement.
CAAAAGAGAGGGATTCCAAAGGGCCTGCCTTTTGGCGGGGTTTCAGGGGCGGGGCCCCTGAGGGCGCTGCCCTCAGACACCCGTCAGGGGGTGGGCAGCCCTTGGACCCTGCAGGTTATTGCTGTGGCAAAAGAGAGGAATTCCAAAGGGACGACTGTCCCTTTGGCGGGGTTTCAGGGGCGGAGCCCCTGAGAAAGCCTCCTATTCGATCGGCTTGAATCCTTCGCCGTGCACCTCGGCCGCGTCGGTCACGAAGATGAACGCCCTGCGGTCGGCGGACTTGACGGCTTTGAGCGTCTGCGCGTACAGATTGCGGTGCGTGACGAGCATGAGCACGTTCTTGTCGCGCTTGGTATAGCCGCCGCGGCCCTGCAGAACGGTTACGCCGCGCCCGAGCTCCTCTGCCAGGAGCCTGAGGATCTCCTCGCCGTGTTCGGTGACGATATAGATCACCTTGGCGTGATCGACGCCCTGCATGATCGCGTCGATCGTGCGGGTGGTTGCGAAGATCGTCACGATGGAGTAGAGCGCAACCTCGATATCCCGGAATACGCACACGGCGAACACCACGACCACCGCGTCTACGACAAGCAGCAGCGAGCCGATGGAGAAGTTCGGAAACGCGCGGCTCAGCAGCAGGCTGATCAGATCGGTGCCGCCGGTCGTCGCGCCGCGCACGAAGATCGCGCCCATGCCCGCACCGCAGAGCACGCCGCCGAGCACCGCTGCGAGGAGCACGTTGTTCGTATACGGCGGCAGAATCGCCGTGAACACGTCGATGAGCACCGAGAGCAGCACGGTTGTGATAATGGTCTTGAACAGCGGCCGAAGCCCCAGCTTCCACCAGGTGAGCGCGATAAGCGGAATATTCAGAAGCAGCGTCCATACGCCCACGCTGATCGGCGAAAGGTACGCCAGCGCCGTCGCAAGCCCCGACACGCCGCCGGGCGCGATGTTGTTCGGAATGGTGAACAGCACAAGCCCCGAGGCGACGAGCGCGCTGCCGAAGAGCAGCGCCAGCGCGTCGAAGAACCAGGCGCGCGCCGACTGCTTCATTGCGGATTCAGCCCCTTCAGCGATTCGGGCAGGAAGCGGCCGTCCTTGCGGACAAGTTTGCCGTCGAACCAGATTTCACCGCCGCCTTGCGCCGCCGTCTGGATGCAGACGATGTCGAGATGCAGCTGCGACTTGTTGCCGTTGAACGCGTCGGCGTACGCGCAGCCGGGGGTGAGGTGGAACGACCCGCCGATCTTCTCGTCGTAGAGCGTGTTGCCGATGGAGCGGGTGACGGCGTTGTTGACGCCGAGCGCGAACTCGCCGAGATAGCGCGCGCCCTCGTCCGCGTCGAGCATCTCGTTGAAGCCCTTCGTATCCCCGTCGCAGGACGCTTCGTCGATATGCCCGTTTTTGAACACGAGCCGCGGGTTATCGAACTTTTTGCCGTAGCGCATGGCGGGCGTATTGTACTGCACCACGCCGTTTGCGCTGTCCCGGACCGGTGCGGTGTAAACCTCGCCGTCCGGGATGTTCATCTGACCGTTGCAGGGTATCACGGGGATATCCCGGATCGAGAACGTCAGATCGGTGCCGGGCCCGACGAGCCGCACCGCGTCCGTCTTTTCCATCAACTCCACGAGCGGCTCCATGTCGCGCCCCATCTTTTCATAGTCCACAAGCGCGGCAGAGAGGAAGAACTCGAAGAAATCGTCGTAGCACATGCCGGCCTTCTGCGCGTCCGCCATGGTCGGCCAGTGCAGGTACACCCAGCGCCGCTCGTCGATGATGCGGTCGCGCAGCGGCCGCCGCAGATCGCGGTAATAGGTCAGCGCGCGGGGATCCACCGCCGAAAGCTCCGCGTCGTTCTCGTCCACGCCGATGTCCACGTGCGCGACGAGATGATCCCAGTATTTTGTTTCCCATTCGAGCTGCGCCTCGATCACCGGCTTGGACGCTTCCGGATGCTCGGGGTCGATGAACCCGAAAAACAGCCGGCTGATCTCGTCGTCCCCGAGCTTGACGAACGGCACCGCGCCGAGCGCGTGCGCGCGCTGAAGCAGCGACTTGATCAAAGGCTTGGCCGCAACGCCGCCGTTGATTTGAAACAGGTCGCCCTTTTTGAGCTGAAGCGAATAGGTTAAAAGCAGATCCGAAAGACGATCGAGCCGTTCGTCGCGCATGAATAGCCCCCCTTTATACTCGAGTTCCAGTTATCTATTCTATAGCATTTCCCGGTTTGCGGCAACCCGTATGCCGCTGCGGAATAAAAGAAAACAACCGTATACCACGCATGGTAACCACGGGCAAAAAGAAACGGCGGACGCCGTCAGGCGCCCGCCCCGGCTTGCCGATCAAGGGAGCATTAGAGGTCCCGCCTCCAAACCACCGGTTCGGGTCGTAACGGTCCTGGGGACCCATTTTTACAAGCGCCCCGGAATAGGGTGCTTGCCGGGTCAGGGATTCCCAAGGGACGTGTTCCTTGGGTGGGGCGCAGGGGCGAAACCACTGCAAAAGGGGATACGTTGGAGACACTGCCTCCAAACCGCCGGTTTGGGTCGTAATGGCTCTAAGAACCCATTTTTACAAGCGCCCTAAAATAGGGCGCTTGCGAGGGTCAGGGATTCCCAAGGGACGTGTTCCTTGGGTGGGGTGCAGGGGCAAAACCCCTGCAAAAGAACCTTTTTACAGACTGAGGCGGACACCGTCAGGCGTCCGCCCGTATGGACAAATCAGTAAGCACGTTCGGATGAAACAGAATCCTGGTGCCGTAACCCGACTGGTTGTTCCGAATGGGCGAAACAGCCGGCAGGCCGCATCACCTGCGTGTGCGGTTTGCCAGCGCGAGCAGCCGCAGGAAGCTCACGAGGGTCGCGAGCGCCGCCCAGACGTAGGTCATCGCGGCGGCACGGAGCACCTTCTTTGCGCCGTCCGACTCGTCGTAGGAGATGTAGTTGCCCTCCTCGAGCATGCGCAGACCGCGGCTTGAGGCGTTGAACTCGACCGGCAGCGTCACGACCTGGAACACCAGCATCGCGCCGAAGAGCACCACGCCGACCATGGCGAGGTCGAAGCTGCCCATGATCAGCCCGAGAATCACGATCCACGGCGCGGCGTAGGAGCCGAGCGAGGCGACCGGCAGAATGGCGTTGCGCAGGCGGATCGGGGTGTAATTTTCCTCATACTGCATCACATGTCCGATTTCGTGCGCCGCGACGGCGACGGCGGCCACCGAGTTGCTGCCGTACACCTGCGTGGACAGTCCCACCACGCCGTTTTTCGGGTCGAAGTGGTCGGTGAGCTTTCCCTGCACCTCGGTGATCTGTACGGAGCTGTTGTGGCGAAAGAGCAGTTCCTGCGCGATCTGCTGCGCGCTCTTGCCCGAGGAGACGGGCGTGTCGTTATATTGGTTGAACGTCCGCTGCACCTTGGACTGCGCGAACAGACTGAACGCCATCACAACGAGCAGCAGGAGAAGATAGATGCCGTTGCCCGAGCCGAAGTACATACAGGTACCCTCCCTTATCTTTGCAGACAGTATATCACACAAACGTGCGGGAAACAGCGGATGTTCACGATCGTTTCCAGTTTGGACGAGATTCGGACATAAAAGGCCGCGATGGCTGAAAAAACGCTGTTCCCCGCTGAAAAATATGATATACTAGCAGGAAACAAAAACCGGACGCGAGGTTACTGCCATGACGCTGAAATTATCCCGGATTCAACAGTCGCCCGAAACGTACGCCGGCGCGGTCGAAGTCTGCGGCTGGGTGCGCACCGTGCGCGAGAGCAAAACGCTCGGCTTTATCGAACTCAACGACGGGAGCTGTTTTCCGTCCGTGCAGGTCGTTTACGAGCGGGACGAACGAAATCTCGGCGACGGGCTGTCGACGGGCTGCGCAATCACGGTGGACGGCACGCTCGTGCTCACGCCGGACGCGCTGCAGCCGCTCGAGATCCGCGCGGAGAGCATTACCATAGAGGGTAGCTGCCCGCCGGACTATCCGCTGCAGAAGAAACGCCATACGCTGGAGTACCTGCGCACGATCCAGTATCTGCGCCCACGCACGAACACGTTCCAGGCGACGTTCCGCGTGCGTTCGGTGCTCGCCGCGGCGATCCACGAGTTCTTCCAGCAGCAGGGGTTTGTCTACGTGCACACGCCGCTGATCACGGGCTCGGACTGCGAAGGCGCGGGAGAGATGTTTCAGGTGACGACCCTGCCGCTTGCCGACGCGCCGAAGAACGCGGACGGAACGGTCGACTATTCGGGCGATTTCTTCGGCAAAGCAGCGAACCTGACCGTTTCGGGCCAGCTCTACGGCGAGGCGTTCGCGCTCGCGTTCCGGGATATCTACACCTTCGGGCCGACGTTCCGCGCGGAGAACAGCTTCACCGCGCGGCACGCGGCGGAGTTCTGGATGATCGAACCGGAGATGGCGTTCTGCGATCTCAACGGCGATCTCGAGGTGGCCGAGGCGATGGTGAAGTACATCATCAAAGCCGTGCTGGACCGGTGCCCTGCGGAGATGGAGTTCTTCAACAAATACGTCGACAAAACACTGCTCGAGCGGCTCGACAACGTGCTGGGCCACGAGTTCGTGCGCATCAGCTACACAAAGGCCGTGGAACAGCTCAAAGCCTCCGGCGCGGCGTTCAAATACCCCGTGGAGTGGGGGCTGGAGCTGCAGACCGAGCATGAGCGGTACCTCACGGAGCAGGTGTACCATTGTCCCGTGTTCGTTACGGACTACCCAAAGGACGTCAAGGCGTTCTACATGCGCCTCAACGAGGACGAAAAGACCGTCGCCGCGGCGGACATGCTGGTGCCGGGCGTCGGGGAGATCATCGGCGGCAGCCAGCGTGAGGAGCGGCTCGACGTGCTCGAGCGGCGCATTCAGGAGCTGGGCATGGACATCGGCCAGTACGGCTGGTATCTTGAGCTTCGCCGGTACGGCGGCGTGAAGCACGCCGGCTTCGGCCTGGGCTTCGAACGGATGATCATGTACGTGACCGGCATGCAGAACATTCGTGACGTGCTGCCGTTCCCAAGGACCGCGGGCAGCATGGAGATGTAACGGAAAAACCGCACGGATACAACGCGGGAGCGTCGCAAAAAACGACGCCCCCGTTTTTGTTTCGATCGGGATTCCGATCTGCCGTGCCGAAGCTCGCTGAACGCACGTTCCGGCCAAGCAGGCAGCGGGTCGCCTCGCAAAGCCGGGGGTTACGCCCGGACATCCGATGAATGCGAACCGCAAAATGGTCCGTTCGTTACGTTTTACGGATGAAAAGCGCAGCACAGACGCGAGGCGCTTCTGCGCTGCAAAGATTGCCAGCAAGGGACGTGCAGCTATAGGGAACGCGACCTGTCCCATGCGAAACACTTCGTGTTCCGGATGCATAACACAGCTTTGGCGAATCGTTTTGTGCTGCGGGGATATGGAGCGCGGCTTTCCCGGCCGTCGGTCGATGCGCTCGCAGAATGCGCCGAGAGGACCGCGCCCGGAACCGCGGCTTTGCGGCCGAATGGTATTAGAACCTGCGTGTAAACGTGCCGCCGACGTGTTTTGCGCGGGCGGCCTCCGTTTCGTGCCGGTATGCCGCGGCGGCGCGGCGGCGGTTATCCTGTATGGTAACAATCGCCAGCGCAAGCGCCGTGAGGCAGAATCCGACAAGGAACACCTGCGAGATGGTGCTGGAAAGAAACTGCATCGACGGATTATACACGTTCAGGACCACGAGGGTCAGAAAAACGCCGACGAAGATAACCGTCAGGTGCGAAAGGACGTTCTGAAGCTCTTTCATTCGGTATCGCTCCCTCCGAAATACAGAATGTCGCTGATTGTGCGGCCGCCCTTATAGGGCTGGCCCACGATCTGCCCGTTGAAGATCATCATGGCGGACTGGCCGCCGTCGAGGTTGTACGCGTCCGTACAGCCGAGCGAAAGGAACGTTTCGGACAGCTCCTGAAGCGTCATGCCGTCCGAATAACCCGGCTGGCGGCCGTCCACGACGAGAAGGCAGTAATGTCCGGGTTCGTAGTATCCGATCGCCGCGCGCGGATTATGCGCGATGATGGCGGATGTCGTATTGTAGGAGGCCGGTACCTCGCCGTTGTCGATCAGCTTCGGCCCGAACGACCAGGCCTGATACGCGCCGCGGTCGACGGCCTGGCTTAGATCGAATTCGTCGGCGTAATAGGTCTCCATCACGCCGTCGGAGTAAAGCACGCAGACGTCTCCCGAAATGCTTTCCCGGTACAGATCGCCGTTGCGGATGACGATGCCGGACGGCCGCGCGCCGTAGCAGTCGCCGGAAAGCGCGAGCACGGCGTTCACGTCGGAAGCCATGTCGGAGGGCAGCTCGTACCGCCCCCGGCCGTACGTCCCGTCCGCGAAGGCCGTTTTGAATTCCCGGATGTTTCGGATCCATACGTCGGCGACGAAATAAACGGCGTCGTCCGTGTGCTCCTCGGTTACCACGATGCGCAGGTTGTCGGACACATAACTGCCGAACACATCCTCCTCGGGCGGTTCGTCCGTCGGAAACGAGGCCGAAAAATCGCCGGGCGCGGGCGTCGGTGTGGGGACCGCCGTGGGCGACATAGAAGGATCGCCCGCCGTTTCGGAATCTGCGGCGGACTCCGTCGCGGCAGGGACCGGCGTCGGCGTTGTTTCGACAACAGAGGGCGTATCTTCGCCGAACACGATATTCTGAATCGGCTCCCCGCTGTCCAGCGGAAGAACATGATGAAACAGGATGAATATGGCGAGCGCGGCGCCGATTCCCAACAGATCCAGCAGGACGACGACTATGCCGGGCAGAGGCTTTTTTTGTTGCATGGCAGATCCTTTCCAATACTGTTCCGTATAACAGTATGTGGACGAAATCGCTATGATGATACGTATGCGAATGCAAAAAAGCAAGGCTGCCGCGGCGGGACAGCGGAAAATTTACAAAGCCTGCAATGTTTCGTCACAATGTTTGTTTTCCGACAATCAGGCGGCGTCAGTTATATTTTGGGGCACAGAAAAAACGCCGCGGCACAATGGCCTGCCGCGGCGCAACGGGCGATTCGTCTGTTCCGGACAGAGCGGCGTACACCGCTCCGGGCGGGAAATTTCGCCGAATTGTTACTCGGCGATCGTGAGCGCGACCTCCATCATGTCATGAAACGCATTCTGCCGCTGCTCTGCGGTGGTCACCTCGCCGCCCTCGAGCAGGTCGGAGATCGTGCAGATGGCGAGCGCCTTCTTGCCGGCGCGCGCGGCGTTCATATAGAGCGCGGCGGCTTCCATCTCGACGGCCAGAACGCCGAGTTTGCTCCACTCGAGCGTGCCGGCTATTCCCTTCTCGGAATAGAACAGATCGCTGGAAAGCAGGTTGCCGACTCTGTAGCGCAGCCCGCGCTTTTCGCATTCGTCCGCCGCGCGGCGCAGCATTCCGAAATCGGCGATCGGCGCGAACGAGCCGGTCAGCCCGTACTGCGAAAAATAGGCCGAATTGGTGCACGCGCCCTGTCCGAGCACGAGGTCGAACAGCTTCAGTTCGGGATGAATGCCGCCCGCCGAGCCGATCCGGATGATGGTTTCGACGCCGAAGATATTGAACAGCTCGAAGGAATAGATGCCCATGGACGGCATGCCCATGCCGCTTGCCATGACGGATACGCGCTTGCCGGAAAAGTAGCCCGTGTATCCCTGGATACCGCGGACGTTATTGACGAGTTCGCGGTCGGACAGGTAGGTTTCCGCGATGAATTTTGCGCGGAGCGGATCTCCGGGCATCAGCACGGTCTTTGCAAAATCCTCGGGACTGCAGCCGATATGCGGCGTGATGTTGGCGGCTTTCATTCGGATCTCCTCCGTAAAAAAAGAATTTCTGCACTCAGTATATCATGCTTCTCAGGGTGAGACGAGCATTCGTTTGCCTTGACAAATAAAATCGCGCGGCGCTATACTGCGGCTAAAATATATAATTTCTGGAGCGAGGGTAAGGAGGCAAGAATTATGCAGACATGTATCCCTGAGGGCTATCATTCCAAACTGGGGCTGTACGATACGCAGAACGCGATCGAAACGATCAAGCGCACGTTTCAGGAATCGCTCTGTGCGATGCTGCGCTTAAAGCGCGTATCCGCGCCGCTGTTTGTCGATCCCGCGGAGGGACTCAACGACAATCTCAACGGCGTGGAACGGCCTGTTTCATTCGATATTCCCGCCACGGGCGGCAACGGCGAGGTGGTGCAGTCGCTTGCAAAATGGAAGCGTTATGCGCTCGGCCGTTATGGATTCCGTCCCGGGCAGGGTCTCGTGACCGATATGAACGCGATCCGCCGCGACGAAGCGCTCGACAATCTGCATTCCGTATACGTGGACCAGTGGGACTGGGAAAAGGTGATACTGCCCGAGGAGCGCAATCTCGAAACGCTCCGGCAGACGGTGCTCAACATCGTGGATGCCGTCTACTATACACAGCAGGTGCTCTGCGCAAAATATGACGCGCTCACGCCCTGCATCAGCCGCGACGTGACGTTCGTAACCGCACAGGAGCTGTTAGATTTCTACCCTGCATGTGATCCGAAGGAACGCGAATACCGCTTTGTAAAAACGCATCCCGCCACGTTTATAATCGGGATCGGCGGCAGTCTTTCCGACGGAAAACCGCACGACGGCCGCGCGCCGGACTATGACGACTGGTCGCTCAACGGCGATATCCTGTTTTACAACCCGCTTCTGGACTGCGCGTTCGAGATTTCATCGATGGGCGTGCGCGTCGACGCGGCGGCGCTGGACCGTCAGCTTACGCTCGCGGGGTGCGACGGGCGGCGCGCGCTGCCGTTCCATAAAATGCTGCTGGGCGGCGAACTTCCGCAGACGATCGGCGGCGGAATCGGACAGTCGCGGCTGTGCATGCTGCTTCTGAACAAGGCGCATATCGGCGAAGTGCAGTCGTCCCTCTGGGACAAGGACACGGCCGAACTCTGCAAAAACGCCGGCGTTACGCTCCTGTAACGGCGGATTTGGCGGAAAAACGGCGTCCGGTGTTTCCGGACGCCGTTTTTTGCGGATTCCGGTGCGGAAATCATGCCTGTGCGAACCGTTTGGGGAGAAACAATGCTACCACGCAGGGTAGTGCAAAGAAAAAGCGGCAGGATTTAAATTCTGAAAAAGCAACCTCCGGAATAAAATGTACGTAACGATGATGCAACGATTCGACACATGCGCTATATGTTACGAATCGCTGAACCATGCGGAGAAGAGGTGACCGAAAACAGGAACGGTAACCTATTTATATTACATTAAGCAATATGGCGTTCCGGTGTCGCAGCACCGAAAAGCGCATTACGCTTTCCGACGGTGAAAACGCCGTGCGGCGGAAGGCGGCAGCGGACTTTTTTCCGAAAAACGCAACATTTATGTAACATAATGTTAGCGTCTTGTATCCAGACAGATAGAAGCACCCAAAATACAGGGATTTTCCCTGAAAGTTTTTTTTGAAAAATGCCGGTAAGTAACGAATATGTAATCCCATCCTTCTATAATATGTTAGAGTCCCGAGATAGATATCAAGATCAACAAGTTTTTATTGCTGATTCGCAAGGAGGCATAATCACCATGAGAGGAACGCGCCTGATTAAGATCATCAGTTTGATGCTGTGCGTGATGATGTTCGTTACGCTTCTTCCGACCTATTCGATGGCGGATGAGACGTCGGACGGATCAACGGCACCCTCGTCCGCTTCGCCGGAAGAAACGAGCGATGCGACGCCTACGGCAACCGTTTCGGATGGAACGGGTGAAGCGACACCGGAACCGTCCGCTTCCGATGGAACAGGTGAAGCGACGCCTACGGCAACCGTTTCGGATGGAACAGGTGAAGCGACGCCTACGGCAACCGCTTCCGATGAAACGGGTGAAACGACGCCCACGCCGGTGCCTTCGGAGAGTGCAGATCCCGAAACGGCGCAGTTCACGGTGACGTTCCTTGTCGGCGACAGCGTCTATGAAACGCAGAGCGTCGCGGACGGCGGGACGGCGGCGAAGCCGACGGACCCGGACGTGCCGGACGGCGAGGAATACGAAGGCCAGTCGTTCCTGTATTGGTATGCGAACAACAAGAACAGCGCCTACGACTTCGCCACCCCTGTGGAAAAGAATCTGACGCTGAACGCTCTGTTCGGAGTCTCGGAGGAGACGGAGCCGGATACCGGGCTGGAAGGGCCGCTTCTTGGAGCTTCGCTGGAGATGGCGGGCGGCATCATTGACGATACGACGCCGCTGATGACCTACACGTTCGTCGTGGACGGCGCAACCGTGGATTCGCAGATCGTGGCCACGGGCGATACGCTCAACGAGCCCGCCTCGCCCACGAAGGACGGGATGCGGTTCGTCGGCTGGTATACGGACGCGGACGTTCTCTTTACGTCGTTCGGCGAACAGACCGTTACAGCGACCGGTTCGACGACGCTGACCGCGAAGTTTGAAACGGCTTATTACGTGTTCTTCCATAACCAGAGCGGCTCGATCATCGAGACCCGCACGCCGGACGAGAACGGCAGCGTTTCGACGACCGGCGTAGAAACGGGGGACCTTGCGGCCAACGAAGCGCTTGTGGCCTGGTCCACCACCTCGGACGGGAACAACCGCGTGGGTTCGAGCGTGACCGTAACGGGCGCGAACATCGATCTCTACCCCGTGGTGGAGCAGGTGATCTGGATCACGTTTGATTCGGACGGCGGCACATACGTCTCCCCGATGTACATTACGCCCGGCACGGCGCTGACCGAGGCGCTTGTGAATGAGCACATCCTTTCGGACACCGGCGTGAGCACGATCTCCAGAACGGGTTACACGTTCAGCAGTTGGTCGGGCTTCACGTTCGGCAACGTGCCGACAAGCGACGTAACGCTCACCGCGAACTGGACGGCGGAAAGCGTAAGCTACACGGTCGTCTATCTGGTGGAGAACGCCGAAGACACGGATTACTCCTACTATTCGCATACGACGATCACCGCTACCGCGGGTTCGACGATCTCGAGCGTGTCGCATCCGAGCATCTCAGGGTTCACCTATCTGTCGGATAACCTGTCGGAGAACAACATCGTCAAGGGCAACGGCACGACCGTGGTCACGGTCAAGTACAGCCGCAACACCTACTCTGTTATTTTCTATAAAAAAGTGTCATCCGGCTGGAGCTCTTATTATACGGTCGACATAACGATTACGGAAAAGCACGGCGCCTACATCGGCGACCAGTGGCCGACCGACAATCAAGGAAACCGCCTGCCGTACAAAGTGTCGCAGAACAGTTCCGTCATGCAGATCGGTCTCGAGATCATGCCGATCGGCGGCGACGAGTTCTGGGCGGTTGATCAGAGCGGCAGACATACGTATAAACTGCTGTATTACACCGAAACGCTGCTTTCGACCGATTCGTACGACGCAACGTACAGCGGACGGTATTACGTGCTGAATCACACCGATGTGGTCAAGGCGGACGGCCTGTATTCTACGCCGGAGGACCACTACGATATTTACGGTTTCACCTATACAAACAACATAACCTACAACAACGACCGTGCGAACTTCGACAGCAACTATGAGATCGCGTTTTACTACAACCGCAATATCTGGACGCTGCAGTTCTATAACTACAACGCGGTGGACACCGAGCACACGGATACGGCCGTGCCGTATCAGCTGGACATCAGCGACCGCGACTATACGCCGAGCCTGCCTTCCGGCCTGCCTTCGAACTATACCTTCCAGGGCTGGTATACGACGGCCGCCTGCGTAGCCGGCTCCGAATACAGCTTCACCGGCAAGACGATGCCCAACGCGAACGTGCTGCTTTACGCAAAATGGGCGCCGCCCGTCTTCAGCGGCCAGGCGCACCTCTCGGTCTATGGCACGAGCAGCGGCACGACCGACCTCGGCACGATCGAATACGGCGGAACGGTCAGCGAGTCCGCGCTCGCGGCAGCGCAGGCCGCGGCCGAGGCGGAAAACCCGGGCCTCACGTTCGGCGGCTGGTACATTCTCAAGAACGGCTCGCTCTCGGTGTTCAACCCGGAGATGCAGGTCTACGCGGACCTGGTGCTGTATCCGCACTGGATCGACGAGGTAAGCTACACGGTCACCTATAATCTCGGCGCGGCGACCGGCACGGCTCCCGTTGATTCCAACAATTACGGCGCGAGCGCAAAGGCGGAGGTGCTCGCCTACGGTTCGGATGTGACGCCGCCGACGGGCAAGGTGTTCGTCGGCTGGAAGTCCAGCGCGGACAATAACATCTATTATCCCAACAGCGTCGTTACGGTCAGCGGCAACATGACCCTGGTCGCGCAGTGGAGCTCGTCCAGCCAGCTTGTGACCATCACCTACGACGGCAACGGCGGCGAGCTGACGGGCGGCGGCACGACGTTTACGTGCGCCGCGGCAAACAATACCTATCATACGGTGCAGGGTAATCCCTTCGAGAATGCCGGCATGTCGTTCACCGGATGGAACACGCAGGCCGACGGGAACGGAACCGCTTACGCTCCGGGCGACGAAGTGCTGCTCAGCTTAAGCGTTCCGAGCGCGCCCGGCACGCTGTATGCGCAGTGGGAGACCGCCACTTACACCGTGTCGGTAACGGTCATCCCGCCGGAAGGCGCAACGGTCATAGACGGCGTGGGCACGTTCCCGGCCAGCACGAACGTTCACTTGGTGCACTGGGATCTGACGCCGGGGTATGAGATTATCAGCGTGACCGACAACGGCACGCTGCTCGATGCGACCGAATATGCCGGAAACAAGTACCAACTCCATAAGCTGGACGAGGATCACGTGATCGTGATCACGCTGACCCGCACGACCTATACGCTGACCTACGACGGCAACGGCGGAACGATCGGCGGAACGCAGACGACGGTCAGCAGCGACGAACAGGTTGGAGACGACTACATTATCATTTACAATCCGTTCTCCTACGCCGGGTATTACTTCCTCGGCTGGAGCACGGACGAAAACGCCACCGCCGCGGATTCGAATTATGCGCCGAATACGACGAAAACCATGCCCGATTCGGATGTTACGCTGTATGCGGTCTGGGCGGCGAAGACGGCGCTGACGCTGACCGCCAACAGTGCTTCCGTAAATTACAGCGGCAGCGAGCAGAGCGTCTCCGGGTTTACCGGCGATATCTCCGGTCTGACCTATGGAGGCACGACGACCGCCGGCGCCTCGGGCACCAACCCCGGCATCTATCCGGCGACGTTTGAAAATGAGAGCGGTCTGATCATCGAGCAGAACGGAACGGACGTGACCGAGCGCTACACCGTGACGTTTGTCGACGGCGAACTGATGATCAAACCGCAGGTGACCTATGTGGTCGACGTCAGCGGCGCAACGATCGGCTCCGAGTTTGTCGATTATGGCACCGGCGATGCGACCTATGCCGTAACGCCTCCGGCGAACGTGACCGTGGGCGGCGTCAATTATTACTGGACCGGCACATACGATCCGGCAACGGCGGAGAACCTGACCGCCAATACGACGATCGAAGCCGTGTATACGCAGAATAAAACCCTGACGATTCAGGCGAATTCGGACAGCAGGGCCTACAATGGGAACCTGCAGACCATTACCACGGCGAGCGTTTCCGACCTGAGCCTTGATGTGAGCGGCTATACCGTCTACGGCGGAGGAACGAATGCGGCATCGTACAGCGTTGCCGTGACGCTCGAAAGCAACTTCAAGATCATGAGCGGCTCGACCGACGTGACCTATCAGTACGACGTGAACACCGTTGCCGGCACGCTGACGATCACGCCGGTGGCGATCGAGCTGACGGCGGGGAGCCACACGTTCACGTATA
>CAZIQO010000034.1:0-30766 GCA_964541465.1 uncultured Oscillospiraceae bacterium | reverse complement strand
CCCGTACAGGAACTGAGAACCGACGATAAACCAGAACTCCTGTTCTTTCAGGTTCATTGATTCACTCCTTTGATCGTAATCCTTTTCGAGTGTTCCAGATGATAATTGGTATATGTTTTCTGCAAAATCTAAAATTGTACGCATAACTATTGATACAAAAAAATGTTATCATTCGTTTTCTCTATTGTCAATACAATATTTTAGTAATTTGTACGTGTTTTTATGGTATTACTATCATTTTAAGAATATTTGTACTTTATTCCGCATAATACATGTAAATTTGTATTGTTTTTACGGCAAATATATTACAGCATACTCTCCGTTTGAAAGATCCGTTCCTCAGGTCCGTTTTGGTTTCCGGCGCTTTTTTGCCGCGAAAATCATCCGCTCCGGCAGCATATGTACGTGTTTTGTATTGACGCATATCTAAAATGAAGTTATGATAAACGTAGCATTTGAAAATGAAGTTGCAGTAAACGCAGCATCCGGACAGGAATCCGATGCTGCGCGCGAGGAGTTATGCCAAAGTATCAACTGATCTCCAACATCATACGGGATGAAATCAAAAACGGAAAATTCCCGAACGGGTCCATGCTGCCTACCGAGGAGCAGCTTGTCGAGCGGTTCTCCGCAAGCAGGCAAACCATCCGGCAGGCATTATCCGTGCTGGTGCAGGAAGGGCTGATCACGAAACAGCGCGGCAGCGGGTCGCGCGTGCGGCTGCGCTCCGGCACACCGCGCAGCGGCAATATCGCCGTCATCGCCACCTATATCAGCGATTATATCTTCCCCGGCATCCTGCGCGAGGCGGAATCCGTGTTTGCGGCAAACAAGTATACCGCGATTCTCGCCGCCACCCGCAACAGCGTTTATAACGAGCGCAATATCCTCGCGGATTTTCTCAACAAGCCGATCGACGGCATCCTCGTGGAGGGAACCAAGACGGCTCTGCCGAACCCGAATCTGGATCTTTACGCTAAATTTCTGGAACGCAATATCCCCATCGTGTTTTTCAACGGTTTTTATGCATCGCTCGGCAGCACCATCGCCGTGTATGCGGATAACTACGGCGGCGGTTATGAGCTCGTGCAATACCTGCTAGAGAAAGGACACGAAACGATCGCCGGGATTTTCAAAAGCGACGATATTCAGGGTCACCAGCGCTACTCCGGCTACATTACGGCGCTGCGCGACGCCGGGCGGATGATCTCGGACAGCGCGGTGTTCTGGTATACGACGGAGAGCCGCAACAATATCTTCACCCGCGAAATGGCGGCCAGACTCGCGGAATGCTCCGCCGTCGTCTGCTACAACGACGAAATCGCCTTCCGGCTCATCCCGCTTCTGCAGTCGGCCGGACTGCGTGTCCCGCAGGACGTGGCCGTCGTGAGCTTCGACAACAGTACGCTCAGCGAGATTTCGCCCGTTAAAATCACCTCGCTTTCCTACGGGAATCAGAATATCGGGCATGTTTCGGCGGAAAAGCTCCTGCGTCTGATCGCCGGGGAATCCGCGGAGACGGAAACCCTGCGCTGGACGCTGATAGAAAAGGACAGCAGCCGCTGAGGCGGCTGAGCGGCTTCCCTTCGCTGTAGGCGTTCGCCGCAGCCGAAAAAGAGGCAAAGCGGCCAAGCCGCTTTGCCTCTTTGCCGGGGTGCATACGGAAAGTCCTTTACCGCTGCCCGAAGATGCGCGTGAAGAGTTTGCGTACCGGTGGCAGCGCGGCAACGATCACGCACAGCGCCGTGTCCACGCCGATGGTGAGCGCGTTATATGCCAGCGAATAGATCCACGGATCTGCGATGCCGTAATCCAGCCCCGCCTGCTTAAAGAAAACCGCACCGGACACGGTGGAAACCAGCATGCGCGCCACGCCCGCGACCCCCGCGCCGAGCGGCAGCTTTTTCGGGAACAGACTCGCAAGGCCGAGGCACGTGAATGCCACGAAATAATCCAGCACAAACTGCACCGGATGCACGATGTACGCGCCCTGCACCACCTGCAGCAGGGAATACGCAAACGCCGCCGTAAAACCGTACGCCGGGCCGAAGAATGCCGCGTACGCAAAAACCGGCAGCATGGATACGAGCGTGATCGACCCGCCGAACGGCATGGAGAAGAGCTTGAAATACGAAAGCACGAATGCGAGCGTGATGCACAGCGCGCCGTATACGAGCGCGCGGGTGCGTGAAGGCTTTTCAGCGGCGGCCGCCGGTTCGGTTTTGGCCTTCCGGCGGTACCGGATCACCGCGATCAACAGCACGAGAAACACCGCCGCCGCGGCAAGCAGCAGATACAGTTCGGCCCCTTCGAGCGAGGCAAGTTTCTTGAAGAGTTTGAATTCCATCTTTCTTTTTTCCTCCCAACAAAAAATAGCCGCCCATTGGACGGCCATCGGAAAGAAGCTACCGTATGTATCACTTTCCTACGATGGCATGACCCAACAGGTTCCAAGGGTACTTCTCAGTCCGGATGAAGCCGGACGCCCCCGTGACAGCGACAGCATACACCGTTTTGAACCGCGTGTCAATCTTGACAAGCGCGGCTTTCCCGCCTTACCATGAACGGGTAATCTCCCGCCCGCGCGGCGGACGCGGCGACGGCCGCGAAAGGATGGTTCGATTTATGCGTCTGGATAAGTACCTCAAGGTTTCCCGCATCATCAAGCGCCGCACCGTGGCCAACGAGGCCGCGGGCGCCGGACGCGTTCAGATCAACGGCAGGGTCGCAAAGCCCGCTTCCGAGGTCAAGGAAGGCGACGTGCTCGATCTGCTGCTCGGCGGAAAGCATCTGCTTTTGCGCGTCGAAAGCGTAAAGGAAAGTGTTCGCAAGGAGGACGCCGCGGCCATGTACACCGTGCTGAGCGGGGGCGCCGACCTATGACGCGCATCGTCGGGATCCTTCTGTGCGCGGGCGGAAGCGCGCGCATGGGATTCGACAAGCTCACGCGGCCCATCGCCGGGAAAACCGCCATCGAACGCTCCATGGACGCGCTTGTTTCCGGCGGATCGGACGCGCTCGTTTTCACGGTTTCCGAAACGAACCGCGCGTTCGTCGAGTCGCTCACCTGCCCCGTGCCGAAAACCGTGGTGTCCGGCGGGGAAACGCGCGCGGAGTCGGTGAAGCGCGCGCTCGGCGGGGCGGAGACGGCGGATATCGTCGTCATCCACGACGCGGCGCGGTGTATGGCGTCTCCCGCGCTCATACGCAGAAGCATTGAAAGCGCGGTCCGCTTCGGCAGCGGAATCGCGGCTGCGCGCGCAGCCGATACGACCATGCTGCTCGACGGCGAAACGCCCGTACCGCTCGAACGCGACAGGCTGATTTGCATGCAGACGCCGCAGACGTTCCGTTTCGGCGAGATCCGGCGCGCCTACGAAGGCGATCTGAGCCGCGCCACCGACGATTGTTCGCTCTACCTCGCGGCGGGCTATACGCCGCGGTTCGTGTTCGCCGAGGACGAGCGCGCAAACCGGAAACTCACCACGGCGGACGACTGGCTCCTTGCGCTGACGCAGTTCGCGCGCTTCGGCACGGGATTCGACACGCACCGGCTCGCGCCGGGGCGGCGCCTCGTGCTCGGCGGCGTGGAGATCCCGTTTGAACAGGGACTGCTCGGCCATTCCGACGCGGACGTGCTCGTCCACGCGGTCATCGACGCGCTGCTCGGCGCGGCGGCCATGGGCGACATCGGGCGACTGTTCCCGGACACCGACCCCGCCTACGAAGGCGCGGACAGCATGCTGCTGCTGCGGGAGGTCGTGCGCCGGCTGGCCGAACTTGGCCTCCGTCCGGGGCATGTCGACGCGACAATCATCGCCGAGCGGCCGAAGCTCATGCCGTACGTTCCGCAGATGCGCGCGCGCCTTTCGGAGGCGCTCGGCGTGCCGGTCGGCGCCGTGAGCGTCAAGGCCACCACCACCGAGGGGATGAACGACGAGGGAAAGGGCCTCTGCATCTCCGCCTCGGCGATCGCCACAGTGCTGTAGCCTTTCGATTGCTCCGCCCGGCCTCATACCGGTAGACGAAGGGTAAGCTTGCGCAGGCAGCACGGAAGCGGACCGGATCAGCCGGTCCGCTCTTTTTCGGGGGCTCCGCCCCCGCACCTCTGCCAAAGGGTATTCCCCCTTTGGCATCCTTTGTTTTTTCTGAATTCCTGGCGGGGTTCAGGAATCGTGCATCCCCGACAGAAATTGGAAGGCGGAACCCGCCGAGGGCACCAATACGTCTCTCCATGTCCTGTTTTTGGCTCTTACTCTCGTCTTATCCCGTTGCGCTCCCGGCGGCTTTTATAACAAAGGCGGCCCCGTTCGTTTGAACTGAGCTGCTCAGTCTATCAACAAAGTTCCAGTCAAATTGCTGCGTCAATTTGACAATGAAAAAATGGAAATTTAACCAAACAATCCGTCAAAACCAGCGGCGTATACGGTGGTCTTGACACGCTTCATGCAGCAAAACCGACAGTCGGCGCAGCCGACCGAGGTCGATGCTGCATGCAAATTCCCGCCACAGCGGCCTCCATCGAAAAACCTTGGTTTTTCGATGGCCTAAGGCGGCCCCGTTCGTTTGAGCGGAATCGCCTCAGCCTGTCGAAAATTCTTTGGGATTGTTAAGGGCCGAAGCCTTTAACCGATTCATTCCGGCTGCGTCGGCTTTGCCGATGCAACGGATCGCCCCCTTGGGGCGGTTTCCTTGTGCTCTTTGCCGTCCGGGAGTCCGAAGGACGAGAGGCAAAGAGCGGTTGTCCCGTCAAAAACATTGTTTTTGACGGTCTCAGGCGGCTCCGTTCGTTTGAACGGAGCCGCCTTTTTCACCGCGCCCTTCCTGCCGAATGCTTAATGCGGAATGTTTACATAGGCCGTCGGGTCGACCGCCTTTCCCTCCACCAGGAACGCAAAGTGCAGGTGCGGCAGATCGGCGCATTCCGAGATCGCACTCGTGCCGATTTTGCCGATTACGTCGCCCGCGTTGACCTTCTGCCCCTCCGTTACGGAAACGGCCTCGTCCAGATTGGCGTACACGCTCGCGCGGTCGTTCGTATGCGCGATCTGCACGGTCCAGCCGAGCACGTCGTCCTCGTAGACCCGTTCCACGGTGCCGGCAAGCGTCGCCTTGACCTCCGTGCCGACCTCCGCGGCAATGTCGATCGCCGGATGCGTCGTCCACTGGTCAAGCGTGCGCGAGTACAGCAGCTGATCGGCCGCATAGCCCATGATGATATCGCCGCTGACGGGCGCGCTGCCCTTCTTGGTATACGAAACGCTCGCCTGGCGCGGGGTTGCGGTCGGCGTTGGCGACGGCGAAGGCGTCGCGGTGGGCAGCGGCGAGTTGGTCGCCCTTGCCTCCAGCGTTTCGTCCTCCGACTGACGCGTCTCCACCACGGCGGACTGCTGTTCCTCCGTCTGCGGATCCTCTTCGGTCTGCTTCGGGAGCGCCGTCAGTACGATCGCCGTGCCGACGATCAGCAGGCAGAGAAACAATACGATATAGAATCCCTGTTTCTTGAGGAAACTTCGGTTCCCCTGTTCAACGTCGCGTTTTTCTTCCATGGTCATCACCTCTGCATCTAGTATGGACGGCGGTGCGGAGGCGTTATACATAATATTCCTTTCGCGGTTTGCATAAAAAAAGCGGCGCATCGCGCCGTCAAATCATAAAAAAAGCTCCCTCCACCCGCTGCGGAGACGTCGGAACCGACTTCGGCTCCTGAGAAAGCCGTCATTCCTTCAGTGGCGGGGCGGACGCGGTTTCACCCGGCGATATTTGTACGGCGGAACATGAATCGGGTGCGCATGCGCTCAAAAAATCAGCGCCGCCGCGCAGAAGCAGAGTGCGGTGGCGCGGTTCCGTAACGTTCCGCTCATGCGCGTATCTCCGTATATCGCTTCCGGCAAAACAATCGGGACCGCTCGCAAATCTGTGTCCGAAGATTCCCCCCAAACTGCCTACAGCCACGAACGGTTGCATTCGTTTTGTCCAATTGTTACATGCCCGTATCACAGGATTATTGAAAACACGCCTCTTTCTCCGTTGTTTTTGGTTTTTCCTGTTACATGCTTTTCCATTTATGTAACGAAAAAACTTGCGAAATGTAACCGTTTCGCCGATATTTAAAAAAGAATACGCTTCACCGGTCTCGCGCGACCGGGGGTTTTCGCCCCTTTTTTTCTTCCTTTTCAAAAAAGCTTCGTGTATAATGTCGTATGATGAATGTATTTCGCCGCTCTCTATCCATATGCTGCGCGCTGATTCTTGCATGGGAACTGCTGCCCGCCGCTTCGCGCGCGGACGACTCGGCAGACGCGGAGCCGCTCACCGAGCCCTCCGCCGCAAACGCCGCGGTCATGCTGCGCGCAGGCGAGGATTCCGCGTCGGTCGATTATTGGGATACGGCGCAGCCGCACGCGAGCAGTCTATACCGTCTGAAAAAGGCGACCGTCGCCATGCTCACCTGCGCAACGGGCGGAGGGCCCTCTCCGGTGGGGCGGGACGGCATTCAGTTTCAGCCGTGCCTCGAAGTGCCGCTCATGCAGGAGGGCGAGGAACTGCAGCGGCGTCTGGACTTCAACATCCACGGTTCGGTCTACACCGACAGCCCGCTCACCAGCGTGACGGCGAGCTTTGTTTCGCTCGGCGACGCAAAAGGCGATACGGAGACCGTCACATTCGATCCCGCCGCGAATGTCCGTGGCTATTCACTGGAAAACGAAACCGACCCGATCGAGCAGAAATCGCTGGATACGCTCTTTGATATCAGCGGGCTTTCCGCCGGGCGGTACCGCTTTACGCTGACGGCAACCTCCGTTTCCCAGACCGAGCCGGTCACGCTTTACACCGCCGAGTGCGCCATTGTCGACACCAAGCGGCTGATCCTGACGCAGAACAAGTTCGACGACAACTATTTCGAAGCGCTCAAATTCTTCGGCGGCGACACCGACAAGTTCATTTTTCACTACTCGCTCAAGGACACCCGCAGCATCGCGACCGAGAACGAATGGCGCGAGAAATACATCGTCGAATCCAGCCTCGGGCGCGTGCATTCGGACGCGGTGCCGTATTTTGAAACGGCCTACTGGTATTTGACCAATACGTACGTCTGCGTGTCCCTTGTGAGCGCAAAAACCGGCAAGGTCACCGAGGGCCGCGTCATCCTTCTCGACACACTGATCTCCAAGTGCGCCACCTACGTGCCGCGCTTTCAGTCCAACATGCAGTATGTCAGCCACCATACGCTCGGCACCGCCGCCGACATCAACGACGACCTGTACCCGAACAAGAACATCATCACGAATCACGAACTCATCGGCGACGACGTGAAGAACCACCTCGTCTACAACGGCATCAAGACCACGGAGGACGGCCTGCAGTATTACGATTTCACCTACGACGGCACCTATCCGGCCAAGTTCAAACGCGTGCCGAAAACCATCGTCAACTATCTGCTCTACGAGCTCGCTTTCTACCGTGCGGGCTTCCAGTGGGGATATTACTATGAGACCGCGTGCGACGCGATGCACTTCACGCTCTCCGAAATGGACATCAACCGCCATATGCATTCGGACATCGGCCTGCGCAAAATCTACGATTACATCGAAACCGCGCCCGACATGACCGCCACGGCTACGCCGGAACCGTCGCCCTCCGCAGAGGTTACGCCGACGGAATAGCGGATTCCTGCCACACGGAAGTTCAAAGGCCTGCCTGCTGCACGGAACCCCATTGGCTGGACACAAAAAAAAGCCCTATCGAAGGAATCCTTGAAATTACACAAACCGACGTCGTTTTTCGGGCGACGTCAGGTTTGTTTTGAGCTGAATGCGCTCATGATTGCAGAAGTATATGAAATTATCCATGAGCTGCTTTGCGTGGGCGGTGGATTGCGGTTTGTGTCTTCGCAGACATTCCGCCTTCCGTATACGGAAGAACTCTTCAGCAGGAGCGTTGTCATATGGATTGTATCGCTCGATCGCCGCAAACTTGATTTTCGGCCTCACATCCCTCCACCTTCTTGAAGAAAGGACCGCAGCAGATCGTTTTCCATTCCAAGCTGCTTCATTACTTGGCCGATATTTTCTTCCGTTATTGGTGGCCGCTTTGCCGGTCTGCCGCGTCTCTTAGGTAGAACAGATTCCTGCGTCGGTTTTTATAATAACGGCTGAACCGTTCTTTGGCCCGCTTTGGTGTGTATCCCGGTTTTTTTCCGATCATTTCGCGCGCATACCCCCGCGCTTTTAGCTCCAATGCCTCTGGCAAGATCTCCTTCGATAATGCTTCCCCATATGAAAATCTCCTGTCGCTTTATCCTGCGGCAGGAGGGCCTTTTTCTCAATATCCGTTATCCGGGTACCGTGCAAGGGGGGCGTCGATCTTTCTTTTCACGTTCGCAGGGATGCCCGAAGGGCGTGGATATGCAGCGCCTGCGGATACTCCTCGTCCTCCGCTGCCCCGGTCCGCTCCGCTCAGCCGTTCCGCGTTCCGATCGACGCGATCCCGACGCCGGAAAGGCAGGTCAGCGCCGGCACATCCGCCCACAGCCCCGGCGCATCCGCGCCAAACGCCAGCCGCATCGCCGCCCCGCCGAGCAGCGCCAGCAGCGCCGGAAGCGCGGCGCGGTCCACATCCTTCAGCCGCCGCAAAGAGAACGGAAGCAGTCCCAGCGCAAGCGTGCGCAGCACGTGCGGACGCAGCGTCTCGGTCCACGCCGCCGCGGGCAGACCGCAACTCGCCGCGAGCGCCGTTTCAAGCGCGCCGTATTCTGCCGCAAGCAGATAGAGCGCAAACGGCAGCGCCGCCGTCAGGGCCGCGGCGAACATCCATGCTCCGCGGCGTTTCCGCGCGCCGGCAAACGCCATTCCCGCCGCCGCGCCGACCGCGCAGACCGCCGCATACGTGCGCATCGCGCCCGCCAGGCCGAGCAGTGCCGCCGCGGCGAAGGCCGCCGGCACGGACCGCATCCGAACCGCCGAAACCGCCGCCGTTACGCCCGCCGTCAGAAGCGCGCACATCAGCGCCTCCCGAAGCGAAACGCTCTCCGTAAGGATGCCGGGCATAGCGGCCAGCAGCAGCAACGCGCACAGCACCGCCCCGTCCGGTTTTCCGGAAAGCGTCCGCGCGCAGAGAACTGCACTTAGCGCGGCCGCCGCCGCGCAGAGGAATCCGGCGACCGGCGCATCTTTCGTGACCGCGGCGTATGCGCCGAACAGCGCGATTCCCGCCGGCAGAACGACGGCCGCCGCAACGAAGGCCGCCTTCGACGGGCGCGCCACGCAGAGCAGCCGCAGCGCACATACCGCGCAGACCGCGACGATCAGTTCCTCCGCCAGCACGCCCCATCGAAACGGCGAGAGCGTCAGCGTGCCGTAAAAAAGCCAGAGCGAGAGCGCCGAACCGAGCGCGCACTGAACCGCCCCGTACGGATGCGCGCCGGCGGGTTTTGGCCGGGCCGGACGACGGCGCGGTCCGGTTTTTGCGGTTCGTTTCGCGGTTTTTGCCATGAATTCGGTTTTCTTTCCCCGGCGCGGCGGAACGTTTTCTAAAGCGGTTTCCGTTCGGGAATACCGGCCCTGCGTGGATACGCGGCGGGCGTCGGCGCCTTCTTTTCAATGAGGATCAGCGAGCGGACGCCGTAATCGGACGGCACGGCCACGGCCTTCGCGCGCGCATGAAGTTGGCCCAGCGCGGCGCGGCTTTCGTCCAGTTCCCGCGCCGCGTCGCCCTTGTAGGCGATCCCGACGCCGCCGACCTGCAGAAGCGGCACCGTCAGCTCGATCAGCACGGGCAGCGCGGCGACCGCGCGGGTCAGAGCGGCGTCGAACCGTTCGCGGTACGCGGGATCCCGCCCCGCGTCCTCGGCGCGTAGATGCGCCAGTTCCGCATTCAGCCCCAGCGTCCGGCAGACGGTTTCGAGGAAAACAAGGCGCTTGTTCAGCGCGTCGAGCAGCGTCAGCTTCAGATCCGGCCGGACGATCAGAAGCGGCACGCCGGGGAATCCCGCACCCGTGCCCACGTCGATCGTCCGCGCGCCTTTTCTAAGGTACGGCTCCGCGGCGAGCGAGTCGACGAAATGCTTTCTTGCCACGTCCTCCTGCTCCGTGATCGCGGTGAGGTTCATGCGTTCGTTCCACTCCAGGAGCAGCGCGTAGTACGCGTCGAAGCGGTCCAGTTGCTCCGCCGTCAGATCCGGGCGCAGTCGTTTCAGCGTTTCCTTCATCCGTCGTCCTCCGGTTTCGCGGCATTGCACGGAAACCCGCGCTTGCAGTAGATCAGCAGCACATTCACGTCCGCCGGAGTCACGCCCGAGATACGCCCCGCCATGCCGACGTTCGCGGGCTGATGCTTGTTGAGCTTCTGCCGCGCCTCGATGCGCAGGCCCTCGAGCGGCATATAATCCATACCGGCCGGAAGCGGCGTATCCTCGAGCGCGCGGTTCCGCTTCACCTGCTCGAGCTGCTTCTGAATGTATCCGTCGTACCGCGCGAGCGTTTCAACGCGTTCCTCGGTCTCCCAGTCGAGCGGAGAGAGCGTGTCGAACGCGGACAGAAGATCGGTGTAGCGGATCTTCGCGCGCTTGAGCAGATCAAACAGCTTTACGCCCGCGGCGGGCACGCTGCCGCCCTTTTTTGTCAGCAGCGCGGCAAGCGCTCCGGACGGCGGCGCGATGCGGTCGAGTTCGGCAAGCGCCGCACCGACGCGCTCCCGTTTCCGCATCAGGCGATCGTAGCGCTCGTCGCTGATCAGCCCCGTGCGGCGCGCCTTTTCGGTCAGCCGGTCGTCGGCGTTGTCCTGCCTCAGCAGCAGCCGGTATTCGCAGCGCGACGTCATCATGCGGTACGGCTCCGGCGTGCCTTTAAGGGAAAGATCGTCCACAAGAACGCCGAGGTACGCCTCGTCGCGCCCAAGCGTGAACGGCTCTTCGCCGAGGCAGAACAGCGCGGCGTTGACGCCCGCAAGCAGCCCCTGCGCGGCCGCCTCCTCATAGCCGGAGGTGCCGTTGATCTGCCCCGCCGTGTAGAGGCCGGGCACGGCCTTCACGCCGAGCGTCGCGCCGACCACGGTCGGGTCGATGCAGTCGTACTCGATCGCGTACCCGAGCCGCATGACCTCGCAGCGCCGCAGGCCCGGCAGGGTGTGCAGCATCTCGATCTGCACGTCCCCCGGCAGGCTCGTGCTCATGCCCTGCACGTACATCTCGCCCGTCGATCGTCCCTCCGGTTCGATGAAGATCTGGTGCCGCTCCTTATTCGCAAAGCGCACGATCTTATCCTCGATCGACGGGCAGTACCGCGTGCCGGTGGCGTGGATCTGCCCGCTGTACATCGGCGAGCGGTGCAGGTTTTCGCGGATGATGCGATGCGTTTCCGCGTTCGTATAGGTCAGATAGCACGGCGTCTGTTCCAGCGAGAGACGCCCGTGCAGAAACGAGAACGCGGGCGTCGGCACGTCTCCGTCCTGGCGCTCCATCTCGGCAAAATCGAGCGAGTTCCGGTTCACGCGCGCCGGCGTGCCGGTTTTAAACCGCTGGATCGGAATCCCGAGTTCGCCCAGCGCGTCCGAGAGCGTTTCGGCGCGCAGCAGGCCCGACGGTCCGCTGTTGCGCACGCACTCCCCGATGAGGATGCGGCTTTTTAGGTACACGCCCGTGCACACGACGGCCGCGCGGCACGCGTAGACAAAGCCCTCCGCCGTCGCGACGCCGCTGATATGCCCGCCCTCGGTCAGAAACCGGCTCGCCTCGCCCTGCAGAAGCGTAAGATTCGGCTGGTTTTCGAGCGCGCGCTTGACCCGCTCGTGATAGCGGCGCTTGTCCATCTGCGCGCGCAGCGAATGCACCGCCGGGCCCTTGCCGGTGTTGAGCATGCGCATCTGGATCAGCGTGTCGTCCGCGGCGAGCCCCATTTCGCCGCCGAGCGCGTCGATTTCGCGCACGAGGTGCCCCTTTCCCGTGCCGCCGATGGCGGGGTTGCAGGGCATGAGCCCCACGGAATCCAGATTGAGCGTGAGCACAAGCGTTTTCAGCCCCATGCGCGCGCAGGCGAGCGCGGCCTCCACGCCCGCGTGGCCCGCGCCGATCACAACGATATCGAACGATGTTCTGTCAGTATTCACGCCCGCTATTTTACCACAGGTAAAGACCGCCCGCAACGAGGCCGAATGTGGTATACTGTTGAATAAACCTTACCGTAATAGAGCACAGGAGGACGTTTTCATGGGCCGTATGCGACTGCTGAACGAAGCGAAGGGACAGACGTTCGAGGGATTCTGCATCATCAAGAGCATACTGGTCAAGTCAAATATCAAAGGCAGCGACTATCTCGACCTCGTGGTGGCCGACAGCGAGGGCGAATGCGCGGCCAAGCTGTGGGATTATAAAAAGGAACTCTTCGGCACGTTCGAGGCCGACGATATCGTCAAGGTGCGCGGCGCAATTACGATCTGGAAGGACGCCGAACAGCTCAAGATCGAGAAGATCCGCCACGTGACAAGCGAGGACCACGTCGATATGTCCCTGCTGCTCCCGTGCGCGCCCCTCGACCCCGCGTGGCTCTACGACGAACTTTTCGCGCTCGCGGGCGGCTTTGCCGACGACGATCTAAGGCGGCTCGTTCAGTACCTCATGCGCGAGAACCGCGAAAAGCTGCTGTTCTATCCCGCTGCGGTCAAGCTGCACCACGCGACCCGGGGCGGCCTGCTGCACCATACCTGGACGGTTACGCAGCTTGCCA
This sequence comes from uncultured Oscillospiraceae bacterium, assembly GCA_964541465.1. Lineage (GTDB taxonomy): Bacteria > Bacillota > Clostridia > Christensenellales > CAG-138 > UBA7703. The sequence goes on along the minus strand of CAZIQO010000034.1, from coordinate 18,044 downwards.
AAGCCGTCGTCGCCGTTTACCCCGCGCTCGACGCCGACCTGATCTATGCGGGCGCCATCCTGCACGATATCGGCAAACTCGAGGAGCTCGATACGGGCGCGCTCGGGCTCGCCGGCACCTACACGGCGCGCGGCCAGCTCGTGGGGCATATCTCCATCGGCATTTCCGAGGTCAGTGCCGCCTGCGAGCTGCTCGGCGTTCCGGCGGAAACGGCGATGCTCCTCGAGCACATGCTGCTCTCCCATCACGGACAGGCGGAGTTCGGCAGCCCGAAGCCGCCGATGTTCCCGGAGGCGGAGGTGCTCGCCGAGCTCGACCTGCTGGACAGCAAGATGTACGAGATGTTCGACGCGCTCGACGGCGTGTCCTTCGGCGCGTTCTCCGAACGGCAGTGGGCGCTTGACAACCGCCAGCTCTACCGCCACGGCCACGGGCAGAAAAAACCGGCTCCCGAAGAATAGGCGATGTTTTCTCAGGGGCTCTGTCCCTGACGGGTGGCTGAGGGCGAAGCCCTCAGGGGCTCTGCCCCTGAACCCCCTCCAAAGGGACATCCGTCCCTTTGGAATCCCTCTCTTACTATAACAAGAATGTACAGGGTTCAGGGACCGCACGGTCCCTGGCGGGTGGCTGAGGGCGGAGCCCTCAGGAGCTCTGCCCCTGAACCCCCTCCAAAGGGACATCCGTCCCTTTGGAATCCCTCTCTTACTATAACAAGAATGTACAGGGTTCAGGGACCGCACGGTCCCTGGCGGGTGTCTGAGGGCGGAGCCCTCAGGGGACCTGCCCCTGAACCCCCGCCAAAGGGACGCCTGTCCCTTTGAAATCCCTCTCGCCTGCTATAACAATAACATGCAGGGTCCAGGGACCGCACGGTCCCTGGCGGGTGTCTGAGGGCAGAGCCCTCAGGGGCACCATCCGAGAGAATCTTTTATTGAGAGATATGAAAAAAAACGCCCGCTTCCGGTCTGGCCGGCATGCGGGCGGAATATATGCTGTCGTCGGGCGCTTTACTGCGCGGCCTGCGGCAGTTCCGGTTTCTTTTTCTTTTTCTCCACTTCGATTTCGCCGGCCTTGATCAGCGAAACCTTGGTCAGGATCGGACCGACCAGTTCGTAAATCAGCGTTGCGCACAGCACGACCGCCTGAATCGACGAGCCGTACTCCGGCAGTTCCGTCACCACCAGCTGCGCGATGCCGATCGCAACGCCAGCCTGCGGGACCAGCGAGAACCCGAGGTATTTGCGGATCTTGTGCGATGTCTTGGAAATCGTGCATCCGAAAAATGCGCCGAAGTATTTACCAATAACGCGCGAAAGAATATACAGCACGCCCACCAGACCGAGCTTCGGTAGCGCCGCCACATTCAGATCCGCGCCGGAGATGACGAAGAACATCATAAACAGCGGCGGGGTCCAGGTGTCCACATGCTCGAGCGTCTGAATCGCGTCGTCGCGGAGGTTGACGTACACCGCGCCGATGGACATGCACAGCAGCAGATGCGACAGGTCGAACCGTTTGGCGATGCCCACGCCGAGCATCACCGCCGCGATGCTGATGCACAGGCGGTTCGCCTTGCTGTGGAAAAAGCGGTTCGAAATCGCCACGAGCACGCCGATTGCGCCGCCGACCGCGAGCGAAAGGACGATCTCCAGAATGGGGCTGACCACGGTGCTCATGAAATTGAACGCGTCGCCGTTCTGAATCATATTGGCGATGGAAATCGAAATCGCATAGGCGATAAGCCCGATCGCGTCGTCCATGGCCACGACGGGGAGCAGCGTGCTGGTCAGTTCGCCCTTGGCGTGGTACTGCCGCACGACCAGCAGCGTGGCGGCCGGCGCGGTGGCGGCGGCGATCGCGCCCATGGCGAGCGCCATCGGCACCGGGAAGCCGAACAGGCTGACCACCACATCCACCATAATCACGGCGCCGAGCGCCTCGCAGACGGTGATCACGATGACCTTGCCGCCGATGGCCTTGATATGTTCGAGCTTGAACTCGCTGCCGATCGAGAATGCGATGAACCCGAGCGCGGCCACCGTAAGAATATCCAGCGTCTCAAGCGTATCGGTGGAAAGCAGCTTGAAGCAGTACGGGCCGATCAGAAGCCCAGCGATCAGGTAGGCCGTCACGTTCGGAAGACGAACGAGTTTGGCGGCGCGGGTCATCAGCAAACCTGCGACCATTGCGATCGCAATGTAAAACAAAATATGCATACTACTTGTGCGGGACTCCTTCCCATCCCATGACCGGCACCGTAAAAATGATGCCCGTATTGGGTGCCCTGAGATTCCCCGCAACGCTGTGGATGATCTCCCGCACGGTGGAAACATCCTCGTCCTTGAGAACGATCATGAGCATCTTATTGGACTGACGATCCGGATTGACGAATTTCCGCAGCGAGCCGAAGATCGGCGGCGCGTCCACGCTGGCCTCGTTCAGCGTCGTGAGCATGCCCTTGCAGTCCACAACCGTCGCGCCGTGGATACCGGCCTCCATCAGCCTTGTAAGGATCGGCGTTACGCTTTCCTCGTGGCTTGTAATATGAACGAATAACTGCATTTGTTTGAACTTCCTTTCCGACCGCAGCCCTCGCAGAATCCTTGTTTATGCCAACAAACAGGGTTTATTTTCCCCGGTCTTATAGAGTACGCCCGTTTTACCGTTCTGTCAACCCTGTCCCCGCCGCTGCAGGCCTAAACCGATTTTTCGGTTCGTTCGGGCGTGTTTTTCTGCGTTCAGCGCGTCGGTTTGGCGCAGGCAAACCCGGTCTTACGATTGCACGCCGCCGTGCTGACAAACAGCGCGATCAGGCAGAGAAGCAGAAAATACGGCAGACCGGAAAACCCGAACCGCTGCCCGAGCCAGCCGACCAGCGGCGGCATCAGCGTGCTGCCCGTATACGCGGCCGCCATCTGCAGCCCGATGATCGCCTGGGAAAGCGAGGTGCCGAACCGCCGCGGCGTAATATGAATCAGATTCGGAAAAATCGGCGCGCAGCCGAATCCGTAGAGCAGCAGCCCCGCGAGCTGAAACGTCTGCGGAAGCGGAAGCGCGAGCGCCGCCGCGCCGGCCGCGGCCACCCCGACGCCGGCGGAAACCAGCGTTTTCTCCTTCACCCGCATCGCGAGAAACCCGGAGAGCAGCCTGCCGCCCATGATGCCGAAATAGAAGAGCGACCCCCATCTCGCGGCGACGCTCGGCTCCACCCCGCGCACGCTGACAAAATAGGTCGCCGCCCACAGCCCCGTCGTCGTCTCGCCGGCGCAGTAGAAGAAGAACGCAAGCACCGCGGCCGCCGCGCCGCCCGCGCGGATCGCCGCCGCGTTGTCGGTCACGATCGCCTCCCCCTCCGCCGCGGCCGAGCCCGGCTGCGAGGCGCGCCGCCAGAGCGGAAGGGAAAGGAACATCACCGCCGTGAGCGCAAACTGAATGACCGCCACGGTATGATATCCGCCGCGCCAGTTTCCGCCCTGCGAAAGGAAGCAGGACATGATCAGCGGCCCGGCCGTCGCGCCCACGCCCCAGAAGCAGTGCAGAAAGCTCATATGACTGGCGCGGTAATGCAGCGCGACGTAGTTGTTCAGCGCGGCGTCGATCGCCCCGCCGCCAAGCCCGAGCGGAACCGCAAGCAGACACAGCCACAGAAACCGGTGCGCAAGCGAAACCCCCATCAGCGCCGACGCGGTGAGCAGCACGCAGACCGCCGTGACCGCACCGGTGCCGAAGCGTTTGATCATACGCACGGACACCAGGCTGGAAACCACCGTTCCCGCCGTGATGAACACGGAGACGATCCCCGCGTAGGACACGGGCGCGCCAAGCTCCGCATAAGCGACCGGCCACGCCGCGCCGAGCAGCGAGTCCGGCAGGCCCAGGCTGATGAACGCCAGATAGATGATGACGAGCAGAAACGTGGCCATGCGCGTATTGTACCGTTTATTCCTGCTTCTGAAAAGGGGGGCACCGTCCGCCGGCCCGATTTTTGACAGAAAATGTTCCCGCTTTGTTCACGCGGTTTACCGAAGGTTTGTTTTCCTGTTCTTTCCAGTCGATCCGGCGGCTGTTATACTATAAATATGGAAGATCATTCCACTTTCGGCAGGCGGGACCCCGCCGCGCGGCGGCGAAAGACCGTTTCGATCCTTTCGGTCGCGGTGTTTGTGCTGCTGCTCGTACTGCTCACCGTTTTCGTCGGACGTCCGCTGCTGGCAAATCTGAAAAACCCGGAGGAGTTCCGTGCGTGGGTCGACGCGCGCGGCACTTGGGGGCGCGTGCTGTTCGTCGGCATGATCGTGCTGGAGGTCGTCGTGGCGTTCATCCCGGCGGAACCGCTCGAAATCGCCGCCGGATACGCGTTCGGAGCGGTCTGGGGCACGGTGCTTGTGTGGATCGGCCTGATTCTCGGCAGTCTGATCGTGTTCCTGTTCGTGCGCCGGTTCGGCGTGCGCGCGGTGGAACCGTTTTTCCCGCGGGAGAAGATCGATTCGGTCCGTTTCCTCAACAGCGAAAAAAAGCTCAATGCGGCCGCGTTCGTGCTGTTTCTGATCCCCGGCACGCCGAAGGACCTGCTGACCTACTGCGCGGGCCTTACGAAGATCCGGCTGCTGCCGTGGCTGCTGCTGACGTCGGTTGCGCGCCTGCCGTCCGTCGTCACGTCCACCGTCGGCGGCGATGCGATCGGCGAAAAAGAGTACCTTACCGCTTTTGTTGTCTTCGCCGCGACCGCCGCCGTGAGCGCGGCCGGCATGCTTCTGTACCGCGCCGTCCGCAGAAAGCGCGACCGGAGAGAGGCGGCGCGCCGCCTCGCCGCGATGCCGCTTTCGGAACCCGGTGAACCCGAATCTTCGGCAGACGAGCCGGATTTCAACTGACACGCAATCAACCGTTCAAAAAAGATATGCCCGCTTTTCCACTGAATAACGCTCCTTCGTCCATATCCGCCGGACGGAGGAGCCCGCTTGCCGATAAAGGCGGGCGTAGGAGGCTCCACCTCCAAACCACCGCTCAGGGCCGTAATGACCATAAGAACCCATTTTCGCAAGCGCCCTATTTCAGGGCGCTTGCGGGGTCGGGGATTCCCAAGGGACGTGTCCCTTGGGTGGGGTGCAGGGGTGAAACCCCTGCAAAAGAACTTTTTTAACAGCCCGGCTCCTCCGTCTGCATGCACCGGACGGAGGAGCGTTTTTACGGCAGGTTCAGATACGCCAGCACGCCGTCCGCGATCGCGTTCGCCAGCCGGTCCTGATAGTCGCTCTGCTGCAGCAGCGTTTCCTCCTCCGCGTTGGAGAGAAACCCGCATTCGACCAGCACCGCCGGGCAGGCGCATTCGCGCACCACAAAATAATCGCCCGGGTTGGCCGGCCGGCGCGAGCGCGAGGTTGCGTCGCACAGGCAGTCGATCACGCTCTGCGCCAGCTTCTTTCCTTCCTCCGATCCCGACATATAGTATGCCATCGCGCCGCACACGCTCCGGTCCGTGAACTTGTTCATATGCACGCTCACCACGAGGTCGACCGCCTCGCGGTTGAAGATTTCGACGCGCGCCGCCACGTCCGCGACCTTGTTCGGGCCAAGCGCGTTTTCATCCACGCGCGTCATCAGAACGGCAATGCCGTTTTCGGAAAGACGGTCGGCCACGCGCAAGGCGACCTCGAGGTTCAGCTCCGCCTCCACGGCGCCCGTCTCCGTGCCCACCGCACCGCCGTCCGAACCGCCGTGCCCCGCGTCCACCACGACCGTGTACGCGTCCGCCATCGTCTCCACGACGGCCGGTTCCGGCGCGTTCCGCTCGATCCACTCCGCCGCGCCGAACAGCGAAACCGTCACCGCCGCCGCGACGCAAAGCGCAGCGAACCATTCCCCCAACGCACGCAGCATTCCCCGTTTTTCCTCCCGCAGCATCCGGTTTCGCCGTCCGCCGATGCTACACGGACGGTACGCGGCAAAATCGTACCGTTACAGTCTATTCGCGCCGGATGCATAGATATTCCCGCCGAAACGCTGCATATTCACCGATCTATCCACATCATCCACAGAGTTATCCACATGGCGGCGTTCCGCAGTTGCGGGGTTTTCGGGAGTTGTCCACATTGTGCACGCTGTATATTCGTTCGATAAAAAAGAAAAAACACGCCGCATTTTCGACAAAACCGGCGCGTACCTATGCAATTGTGACAAAACCGTGACGCCGTCGGACAGATTTCGCCGTGCGGCGCAGCCGCGCGCTACGCCCCGTCCGGCGCCGTTCCGATGGCGAGATACGGCACGGCGTTGAGCGAAAGCGCGTCGACACGTCCGGCGCACAGTTTTTCGTACGCGGCGGCGCCGACCATGGCGGCGTTGTCGGTGCAGTAGCGAAATTCCGGGCAGTAAAACGCGATGCCCTGCGCGCGCGCGCGCTGTTCCAGCGCGGCGCGAAGCGCTTTGTTTGCGGAAACACCGCCCGCGAGCGCCAGCTTTCCGCCCGTTTCGCCGGGCTGCGAACGCGCGGCGCGGACCGCCTTCTCCGTAAGGATTTCGACAATCGTACGCTGAAACGAAGCAGCCAGATCGGCGCGGTCCACGGCCTCGCCCGACCGGCGCGCCTGTTCCAGGCGGTTGACGAGCGCGGTTTTGATGCCGGAAAAGCTGAAGTCGAATCCGGCGCCTTCGTTGAACGCCGAATGGAACGAATACCGGTTCGGGTCCCCGCCTTCGGCGAGCGCCTCGAGGTTCGGCCCGCCTGGATACGGCAGACCCAGCGCACGGGCCGCCTTGTCGAACGCTTCACCGGCCGCGTCGTCCCGCGTGCTGCCGATCAGGCGGTACCGATCGTAACCCTCCACTGCGATGATCTCGCTGTGCCCGCCGGAAACGACGAGGCAGACGAACGGCGGCCTGAGCTCCGGATGGGTCAGATAGTTCGCCGCGATATGGGAGGCGATGTGGTGCACGCCGAGAAACGGAAGCCCCGCCGCATAGGCGAGGCCCTTTGCATAACTCAGCCCCACGAGCAGCGCGCCGACCAACCCTGGCCCGTTCGTCACGGCGACCGCGTCTGCGTCCGCAAGCATCATGCCTGCGTCCGCAAGCGCCTTTCCAACGACCGGTCCGATCTTGGTCACATGGCTGCGCGAGGCGATCTCCGGCACGACGCCGCCGTACGGCACATGCAGCGGAATCTGCGTATGCACGGCGCTGGAAAGCACCGTCCGCCCGTTCTGCACGATTGCCGCGGCGGTTTCGTCGCAGGAGGTTTCAATGGCAAGGATGCGGACATTTCGTTTTGTTCCGAGCGCGCCGAGCCGCGCGGCCGCGCGTGCGTCATACGTCGTCGTCATCCAAAAACCCCGTATCGTCCTCAACGGAGCCGCGTCGTTTCTTGCTTGATTTCCGTTCCGGCTCCGCACGTTTTCCTGACGCGGCCTTTCCTGCGGCCGGGCGCGGCTTCTGCTTCTGCCGCGCGGCCTTGGAACGGGACACCGCGGCCTTCTCCGCCACGCGCTTCTTCGCTTTTTCCTCCGCCTTCTCCTTCGAAAGGCGTTCCTTTTCGGCCGCCTTTTGCTCGGCTTCCAGCTGTGCCTTTCTGTGCTCCAGCAGCGCAGCCTTCCGCGCCTTCTTCTCCGCCAGGCGCTTTTCCTTCTCGGCGGCCGCTTTTGCCTCCTCCTTCGCCTTTCTGCGCGCCAGCAGCGCGGCTTTGCGCGCCTTTCTGCGCGAAAGCGCGGCGGCATGCCTGCGTTTATAGGAGGGCGAAGCGAACACGAGCGCAAGGATGCTCAGGATGATCAGCGCCGCGACGATCGCGCCGGCATACACGGCCACACGCCCGATGATGGCGGCGAAGATATCCTCCGGCAGCATGTTGATCATGCGGCTTTCGGTCGCGTCGAAAAGCCACAGGTCGTTCCAGAAGAGCATCTGGTGAAAAAACGTCCAGAAGTTGGAGAAATCCAGCGCGGCCCATGTTCCGAGAAAGCCGAAGATCAGCAGCATCACGAACGACCCGGAGAGATACCCCTGCGCAAGCCGCTGCGGCGCCTTGCGGAAATCCACGACCGCCGCGAACAGAAACAGAATCAGCATCACCAGCACGCCGACGTCGCGGTAGGACGCGATGGTCATATAGATCGTGCGAACGTCCTGCATGTGCTCGGCCTCCTGATCGAGGTCGAACATATTCACCTTTTCGCCGTTGAGCGTCACCTCGACGTTGATATCGTCGGCGTCGCCCTCCATATAATCGACAAGCTGCGTCATCGCGCGCACAAGGTCGGCGTTGCTGATGCCCATTTCCTCGCTGATGCCCAGCGCCGTAAACTCGTTGTTGATAAACGTTTCGTCGTTGATCACGACACCGATCATCGTAAAGATCACGATCAGGATGAACAATATGGAAGCGATGGTCGACATCCCGACGGACAATATTTTCTTCATAGTTGGTCGAACTCCTGCCGGTAAAGCTGCCCGCACGGCGGTTTTCCGCCGTCGGGGGGCGCTGCTGCGAAGACGCTTTGCCCGTAACCGGGCCGCGTCGCCGCGCGTACGGTTATTATACCACAGAACGCGCCGGCGGCAAAAGTCTTGCCATATCCCCGAAAAGACGGTACAATGACTCAAACTCGCGGAACCGCCCGCCGCGGACCAAAAACGGCGTGTCGTCCGGCGGCACGCGGAAAAGAGGGGAAGCATGAGCTACCGTATCTTCACCGACGCAACGAGCGATCTCCCCGCGCGGTTTGCCGATGAGCTTGGCGTAACCGTGCTGCCGATGGTATTCTCCCTGGAGGGAAAGGAGTATCGCTACATCCCCGGCAAATCGGAGATGCCAATCGAAACTTTCTATCAGAAAATGCGCGGCGGCGCCGTTCCGACGACCGCGCAGATCAACGCGTATTCGTTCCTCGAAGCGTTCGAACCCGTGCTCTCCGCCGGCGAGGACGTACTCTACCTCGGCTTTTCCTCCCGTTTGTCCGGAACGGTGGCATCCGCACGTTCCGCCGCAAAAGAGCTGGAGGAAAGGTACCCGGACCGCCGCGTCGCCGTTGTCGATTCGCTGGGCGCCTCCCTGGGCGAAGGGTTGTTCGTCTACTACGCCGCGCGCATGCAGCCGGGGATGGATCTCGATTCACTGTACCGCTGGGCGGAGGACAATAAGCTGCGCTTTTCACACTGGTTCACGGTGGACGATCTGACTTACCTTAAGCGGGGCGGACGGATCGGCGGCGCGACGGCGGCTATCGCCACCGTGCTGCATATCAAACCCGTCATGCACGTGGACGACGACGGTCGGCTCGTTGCGGCAGGCAAGGTGCAGGGGCGCAGGCGTTCGCTGCACGCGCTGTTTGAGAACATGGAAAAGGCCGTGGACACGGACGCGACGGACGTCGTTTTCATCGGTCACTGCGACTGCGAGGCGGACGCATCCTATGTGGCCGGTCTCATTCACGACCGGTATCCGTCCATGGTGGTTGTGGTCGATACGATCGGAACCAGCATCGGCGCGCATTCCGGCCCGGGAACCGTCGCGCTGTTTTTCGTCGGTTCGCCGAGATAGACGAAACCCTTTTCGACACAGGCGCGCCGGGCGGCCGCCCGTCCTTGCGAACCGGCGATGAAATCGCTACAATAAAGAATACGAGACGATACGGACCGGCCGCCGGCTGATCGCCCCCGCGGCCGTTTTTCGTTCCGGTTCGTCGCCGCGCACCGCGCGGGGCGCGGGATTTCCGCCGTCCGCGATCAAAACGATATCCATATGGAGGCTGCATGGAACCCATTTTTGTTACCGGACACCGAAACCCGGACACCGACTCCATCGTCGCGTCGATCGCCTACGCGATGCTTCGAAACGCGCTCGGAGATCGCGACTATACGGCCGCGCGCATCGGAGAGCTCAGCGACCAGACGCAGATGGTGCTTAAAAAGTTTGATTTCGAGACCCCGCCGCTGCTCCGGAACGTGCGCACGCAGGTATCCGACCTTTCCTTCGATACGCCGCCCATTTTGTCTGCCGCGGTGAGCGTGTATCACGCCTGGCAGACGATCGCGAGCGGCAGCGCCAGCGTGCCCGCCCTGCCCGTCACCGACGAGGACGGCCGGCTTTACGGCATGCTCACGCCGGAGGAGATCGCCTCTTACGACATGCGTTTCATCAACAACAACCGCGTGGAGGGCGTGCCGTTGTTCAATCTGCTGGCCTGCCTCGACGGACGGCTGATGAACCCGGAGGCGGAGCTCAACGAATTTTCCGGCGAGCTTATCCTTGCCCTCCCGAATCACGCCGGCATGCCGAAGCTGCCGGAGGGCAGCATCGTCATCTGCGGCAGCCAGCCGGACGCCGTCCGGCAGGCGCTCAGCGAACGCGTCGGCTGCCTGATCGTATGCGAATCGGAAATCGACCGTTCGCTTCTGGAAGACAGCCGGCACACCTGCATCATCTCCACGCCTTACGATCCCTACGCGGCGTCCCGGCTGGTGTTCCTCGCGGTGCCTGTTTCGCGCATCTGCCGCAGGGAAGACCTCGTTTCGTTCCACCTGACGGATTACCTCGACGACGTGAAGGAGGCCGTGCTCAAATCGCGCTTCCGCAGTTACCCGATCGTCGACGAGAGCGAGCGCGTCGTCGGCACGCTTTCGAGGTTCCACCTGCTGCGTCCGAACCGGAAGCGCGTCGTGCTGGTGGACCACAACGAGCTTGCGCAGTCGGTCCCGGGGCTCGAGCAGGCGGAGATTCTCGAGATCATCGACCATCACCGCCTCGCGGACGTCGAGACCAGCGCGCCCGTATACGTGCGCAACGAACCCGTCGGCAGCACGTGCACGATCGTTACGAGCATGTATTTCGAGCGCGGCGTCATGCCGAGCCGCAAGCTCGCGGGGCTTCTCGCCGCCGCGATCGTCTCCGATACCATCGCGTTCAAGTCCCCCACATGCACATCGGTCGACCGCGCGATGGCGGAGCGCATGGCCCGCATCGCCGGACTTTCGCTCGAGGACCTCGGGCGGGATATCTTCGCCGTTTCGTTCGCGGAAAACCACGATCTTGAAGAGCTCTACTTCTCCGATTTCAAACAGTTCCAGATCGCGGGGCATTCGCTCGGCATCTCGCAGATCACCCTGCTGGACTCCGAGCGGCTGCGCGAGCGCAAGGCGGATTTCCTCGCGCTCATGGAGCGCGAAATGCGCAGCCGTTCGTTCGACATGATGCTTCTGATGCTGACCGACGTGCTCAAGGAGGGAACGACGCTGCTCGCCGTGGGCGACCTCGAGACCGCCGAACATGCGTTCAACGTAACGTTCAAAGACCACGCCGCGTTCCTTCCCGGCGTAATTTCAAGAAAAAAGCAGGTCGTTCCGGCGCTTTCGCTGCTTTGGGGCTGACGCATGCGCGGCCGGAGACCCGCCCGGAGCGGACAACATGCACGAAGCCATCCTCGTCACGCTGAAAAATGCATACGAGCGCATCTATGACGGCGATCTGAAGGGATACCGCCGCTGTCTGGCGGAGGCCGACGCCGGAATCGGCGCGCTTTCGGAGACCGAAACCGCGCCCGGCGAAAAACAGCGCCTGCTGGCGGAATCCCTTCTGATCGCGTTTCTCGACAACCTCCGGGATGCGGAGGCGCTGCTCGCGGTCTGCCAGCGCGCATCCGCGCTCTTCGACGGCGCGAAAAGCCGTGTGCTCTGCGGCGGCATTCCCATGTGCATGGGCGCGCCGGACCCGTTTGCCTGCTTCTGGAACGAACCCGGCAGCGCGGACCGGACCGCGGAACGCCTGGTACGCGCCACCGCGCTGTACTCCCGCTTTACCGGCGCCGGCGCCGGCGCCGGCGTGGAATGCCTGTTTCAGGCGCAGCTGGCCTATTACCGCGGCAGGCTCGAGGATGCCGCCTCGTTTGCGTACCGCACCGTCTATACGGCGGAGAGCACGTCCCAGCATTTGCTCGGCATGTACGGGGCGCGGCTGCTTGCGCATATTGCCGTGTATCAGAGCGATGTAGGCGAATGGGGGTACGCCCTCCGCACGATCCGGCGGCTTTCGGCCAGCGCGGGCGGGGACGCTTTGTGTGCGATCTATCATAAGCTTATCGTCGGCGAGCTGACGAATTTGCTCGGCAGTTCGGACGAAATGCCATTCTGGCTGCGGGACGGCAGCTTCGGAGCGGTCCGCGGAGACGGTCCCTTCGGCATGCGGTACCGCCTCAGCAACGCCCGGTTCCCATACCTGGTATTTCCGTTCGCGCTGCTTGGGCACGTTCGATACCTGATCCGCGCGCACCAGTACCGCCGCGTCGTCGCGGTATATGAATACCAGAAAAACCTCGGCGTCGACGGGATCCCGCTCTTGGGCGTCTGCCTCGATCTTTCCTGCGCGAGCGCGCTCGCCGGACTAAACCGGCGGGAGGAGGCAAAAGCTCTTCTGGCCGCCGCCGCCGACCGCATCGCGCCGGACGGGCTCTGGCTGCTCGCGGCGGAGTACGCGCCGCATACGGGCGGTCTGTTCGAGGAGGTCCTGCACGAACGAAACCGAAACGAACTGCCGAAATATGGAAAACTGACGGCCATGTTTTCCGCCGGACTGTCCAAGCTGACGAGGGACATCCGCTCCGGCGAGCTGTCGGGCGAACTGACCCGCCGGGAATACGAAACGGCGCAGCTCGCGGCGGAGGGAAAGACCAACGCGGAAATCGCCGCGGAACTCGGCATCTCCGTCAATACCGTCAAAATGCACCTGAAATCCGTTTTTGAAAAGCTTCAGATCAAACGGCGAATCGAACTGACCCGGGTGCTCCGGTAGCGCGGGGAACGCGCGCCGTCGGCGGGCTTCGATCGCCGAAAGGAGGCCGTTATGCAACTGAACATTGAGGGACATCCGATCGACGCGGCGTGCGGGGAATCGCTGCTTGCGCTTGTCCGGCGGCTCGGGCTGGACACGGACGATCTGCGGACCCGACCGCTCGCGGCGACCATCGCGGGAGAAACCTTTACCCTCAACTACGTCCCCGTGCGGGAAAAGGACGTCAAGCCGTCGCAGCGCGTCACGCTCCGGCGCGCCATGCGCGCGTCGGACGGCAAGGTTGCGCTGCTTCGCTACTGCAGCGCGCGCGGAAACCGCATCTATGAGCGTACGATGCTGTTTGTGTTTCTGCTCGCCATGCGCGACCTCTTTCCAAAGCTGCACGTGCACGTCAACTATGCCGTCGGCGCGGGGCTCTATATCAACGTCGGGCGGGAAACCCCGCTTTCGCAGGAGGAAATCGACCGCATCAAGGCAAAGATGCGGCAGATCGTCAAAGCGGATTTCAAGCTGGAGCGCAAGCGCGTGGACATCGACGACGCGATCGATTTCTTTTCCTCCGACGGACAGGCCGACAAGGTGCGGCTCCTGCAGTGGCGCCAGTTTTCCTATTTCGACGTGTACCGCCACGAGGATTACGTGGATTATTTCTACGGCGAAATGGCCCCCTCGACCGGCTACGCGAGCGTATTCGATCTGCAGGCGCATCCGCCGGGACTGTTCCTTCTGCGCCCCTCGGCGGAGAACCCGAACGTGCCGGCAAAACACGTCTTTCTGCCGCACCTGTCCGCCGTGTTTTCCGAAAGCGACGAATGGGGCCACCTGATGCACTGCGGCGTCGTGGCGGACCTCAACGACATGGTGCTCAATGGCGAGATCCGCACGCTGATCCGCGTCAACGAAGCGCTGCACGAAAAGCGGTTCGCCTCGCTTGCGGACGAGATCGTCGAACGCGGCGCGCGCGCCGTGCTCATCGCCGGACCGTCCAGTTCGGGCAAAACCACGAGCGCGCACCGACTCTGCGTTCAGCTTCGCGTGCACGGGAAGTCGCCCGTGCTGCTCTCTCTCGACGATTACTATATCGACCGGGATAAAATCCCGGTCGATGAAAACGGCAATATCGACCTTGAAAATATCAATACGATCGACGTTACACAGTTCAAGAGCGATCTGACGCGTCTGCTCGCAGGCGAGACGGTCGAACTGCCGCGCTTCGATTTTCTCACGCAGCGCCGCGTGATGAACGGGCACACGCTCCGCATCGACGAAAACACGCCGCTCGTAATCGAGGGCTTGCACGGGCTCAACCCCGCTCTGCTGCCGGAAAGCGTCGATCGCGGGCTGATCTTCCGCCTCTATGTTTCCGCACTCACGACGCTCAACCTCGACGACCACAACCGCATCCCGACGACCTCGATCCGGCTGCTGAGGCGCATGGTGCGCGATTATGAAACGCGCGGCGCGTCCATCGAGCGGACGCTTTCGATGTGGGACAGCGTCCGCCGCGGCGAGGAGAAATGGATCTTCCCCTATCAGGAGGACGCGGACGCGATCTTCAACACGACACTCGTCTACGAGCCGGCCGTGCTCAAGAAACACATCTTTCCTCTGCTGACCGCCGTCCAGCCCGAAAGTCCGTATTACGACGACGCGCATTCGATCGTAAAGTTTCTCAACTACTTCGTCGAGGCGAACGTGGAAGACGAAATTCCTCCGACTTCGCTGATCCGGGAATTCATCGGCGGCAACACATTTTACCGCTGACAAATCCCGTCTTTCGCATCCGAATCGAATGTAAAAAGGCGCTCCCGTTACGATTCGGTTAAGAAATGGAAAACGATTTGTCAATTTGTTGACATCTTCGGTCCCGGTTCGTATGATGATAGCAGTCAAAGAAGCCGGTTTTTTCCATTTGCAAATACCGTTCCGATCATCAAAGGGGGAACAAAAATGAAACGAACCAACCTTTCCAAATCGCTGGCGGTCGTTATGACGGTCGCGCTGGCGTTGGTCATTCTCGGCGTTTCGAATACGGCGCTGGCGACTGTCGACAGCGTGAGCATCGCGCCGGGCGCCGGCGAAAGCTACTCCATTCCCGTCGGCGGCACGGTACACCTGACCGGTTCCATGGTACAGAGCGATCCAACCGGCACGCCGATCTTCCATTGGGACAAGTCAAACGACAACATCAATTTTGACGATCCCGATGTGACGACCACAACCATAACCGGCATCCATGCCGGTACGACCGTTGTCACGCTGAGCGGCCATGCCGACAACGACGCGACCGTCAAGCAGGCGCAGGTCACGATCACCGTGAATGCCATGACCATCAGCAACACGACGCTTACGCTCGACGGCGGCGCGACGTATTCGCTTACGGCGGGCAACGTTGTTTCCGGCAGCGTCACATGGAGTTCCAGCGACTCTACCCTCGTTACGGTCGATGCCGCGTCAGGCGTCGTCACCGCGGTCGGCGCGACCCTGCCCTCCTCGCCGGTGACCATCACCGCCACCAGCGATCCCGGCGGATCGGCGGACGTGCAGACCAAGACCTGCCAAGTCACGGTCAACCCGACGATCACCCTGACGCCGTCCAGCCAAAACATCACCGCGGCAAGCACCGCTGGGACGATCCAGCTCAAGGTCGAGCACGGCGGCGCGCTGATCTCCTCGGCGTCCACCGTTGCCTGGAGCAACGGAAGCACCTCCATCGGCTCGCTTTCGGCGCCCACGACCTTTACCGACATCGGCAGCAACACGCTGATCTGTACGGCGACGTTCACCTCGAGCGCAGCCGGCACGAGCGGCACCTCCACCATCACCGCCACCATCAGCGGAGCGGGCACCTATACCAAGGCCTTGACTGCAACGGTCACCGTTCGGACCAACCGGTATCTTACCCTGGACGGCCCGTCCAGTCTGAACAAGACCACGCGCACCGGCACCTACACCGTCAATCTGCATGAAGCCGACGGCACGATTGTGGACGACGACACGAGCACGGTGCACTGGAGCTGGACATCAAGCTACCTTTCGCTTACCAGCGATGACTTGAATGACCGCCGCGCGGATATGCACAACGGCGAAGCGCATATCCAGCTCTATGCGCGCTACAACACGCCTTCCACCGGCACGAAGCTGTACGTCTGGATCAACGACGCCTCCACCGGCGGCAAGATCTATCACACGATCACGATCACAGGCTTAAGCAGCCTGCCGCAGACCGGTCAGGACTTCACGCTCGCGTATGTGTTCGGCGGGCTCAGTCTCGCTCTGCTTGTTACGGCGGGAGTTCTGTATGGCATCCGGAAAAAACGCACTGGCAAAGCGTAAGCGGAGCAAAAGAGATCAGACCGAAGCGCGCGTGATCCGCGCGCTCGGTCTGATTGCGATTGTGCTCGGGCTTGCTGCGCTCACGCTCATCGGCATGAAGATCTGGGAGGGCGAGGAAGCCGGCGCGAACGCCGAAGCGCTCCTTGCGGCCTACAAGGCGAAGGCAACGCCTACGCCCGCCGCCACCGTCACCGCTTCGCCGGAATCCTCTGCGCCTGCCGAAACCGAAGAAACGCCGAACCCCGAGGATGGAGACGTCGAGAGCACGGATGCGGACGCGGATGCCAGCGAGGCGGCCTCGGCCAACGAACACCTGGCCGACGACGGCTCCGACAACAGCACCATCGAAAGCGGCGAATACGTCCGCCCGGACGCGCCGGAGGACGAGTCCGACCTGCAGACCACGATCGACAAGATCGTCGAAGCGGCGGGCGAGGACGGCGTGATCGGAATCCTGGAAATTCCCGAGCTGGACGAGGAACTCCCGATCATCGGCAAGTGGTCCTATAAGCTGCTCAAGATTTCGGTATGCCGCTACAAGGGGCCCGACCCGAATGAACCGGGCAACCTCGTCATCATCGGCCACAACTATAAGAACGGCTCCCATTTCGGGCGGCTCAGCGAACTCTCCGTCGGCAGCGAGATCTATCTGACCGACACCGCGACCAACACGCGGGTCCGCTACGAAGTGTATCAGATCAAGAGCATCGCGCCGGACGCGTTCAGCGCGCTGAAATCATACCGCGGCGACTGCGGGCTGACCCTGATGACCTGCAAGGACAACGGCACAAACCGGCTGCTGCTCCGATGCGAACAGAAGGAGGCCGATTCTACCGATTCCGCCGGTACAACAGACGGTTAAAACAACAAACCGCAACAGGAGCGCCCGTTAAAGGAGGCTCACCGTCAATAGTTGGGGCTCTCCGTCAATAGTTGGGGTAGAGCAGTAGATCAAGAGAAACAAAGGGAGCCGAGAGCGAGAGCGAACAGCTCCCTTAACCATTGGTCGTGCAGAGGATTCGAGTGCGAAAGTTACGAAAATTGCGGTAACCAAAAGCAATGCGCTTGAGCACTTTGATCTTGTTGTTGACGCCTTCGGTAAAGCCGTTGGAATAGGGACAATCGAATGCGTTGAGGATGTAAGGTTCCCAGTTTTGCAGCATGGTGAGGCATGCGGAGAATTCCGGCAGCTCGGCAACGAAGGCATGCGCGCGAAAGGCGCGGAGACGTTCTTTTGCCTGTAAGGAATTGGGTGAAATCATGAAGTCATAGAACTTCTCCTTCAGTAAATAAGCCTCTCTTAGGTCGTGAGAATACAGCAGCATGCGTTCCACCGCGGCTTTGTCCTCGGCAGAAAGATCGCGCATGTGTGCCAGCAGAAGCTTTCTGCTGCGCTTGAAATATTTGCGCTGTTCCGGCAGCAGCTTCAGCTGGACCCCTTTCCTGACGTTCTCCAGCGCCCAGGTGCAGTAGCGCACGACATGAAATCGGTCGATCACAATCTTGGCGTTTGGCAACAGCTTTTTCGCGATATCGAGGTATTCCCGGTTCATGTCCATCACGAAATACCGCACCTGATTTCTGTTTGGAAAAGCCCGTAAATAGTCGTAAATCTGCGCGTGATAGCGCGTTGGAAGCACGTCTACGATGCGTTTGTGAACCGGGTCGGTCAGGATGCACTGGAACTTTCCATACTCCGTGTTGCCTCGGAATTCATCGATGGAAAGGACTTTCGGCAGCCTGCTAGGCTTTCCGAATTCCAGAAGATTCAGCCAACGGCCAACAGACGACTCGGAGACGCCGAGCGAACCGGCGATTTCCTTTCGGGACTGTTTCTTTCGCAACTGATCGATCCCCCGCGCCGCCAGCCTGTTCGTGATTCGATGGCGCTTTGGCAAAAGATAGTTGCTCTCGTAGAAGCGCTTCCCGC
>CAZIQO010000033.1:0-31091 GCA_964541465.1 uncultured Oscillospiraceae bacterium | reverse complement strand
AATATTTCAAGCGCAGCAGAAAGCTGCTCCTGGCTCATATGGGAAAACTTTCCGCCGAGAACAAGGCCGCCGTGGAACGCATGCTGCTGTATTCTCACGACCTAAGAGAGGCTTATTTGTTGAAGGAGAAGTTCTATGACTTCATGAATTCATCCGATTCCTTGCAGGCAAAAGAGCGGCTCCGCGCCTTTCGTGCACATGCCTTCGTTGCCGACCTTTCGGAGTTCGCCGCATGCCTCACGATGCTGCAAAACTGGGAGCCTTATATCCTCAACGCATTCGACTGCCCCTATTCCAATGGCTTTACCGAAGGCGTCAACAACAAGATCAAGGTACTCAAGCGAATCGCCTTTGGTTACCGCAGTTTTCGTAATTTCCGCACTCGAATCCTCTGCACGGCCAATGGTTAAGGGAGCTGTTCGCTCTCGCTCACAGCTCCCTTTGTTTCTCTTAGTCTGCTGCTCTACCCCAACTATTGACGGTGAGCCTAAAAAAGCGCCGGGGCCTGCATGCAATGCAGGCCCCGGCGGACTGTCGTTTCGTAAGTTCCGTTCGTCGTCCGGCCGCCGTCCGGCCGATCCGCGCTTATCCCCAGTACTGCTGGTACTTGCGGACGTTCTCCTGATGCTCTTCGTAGGTCTTGGAGAAGACCAGTTCGTTCGTCTCGGCCGGGTTCTGGTTGCAGAAGTAGAGGTACCCCTCCTCGAGGAACTCCTCGTTCGGATACAGCGCCGCCTCGATGGCCGCCTTGCCGGGATTGCACACCGGTCCGACCGGCAGGCCTTCGTAGAGGTAGGTGTTGTAGAGCGAATCCGTGGCGCGCTCCGCCTCCGTGAACGTATACTTCGTCACGCCGAGCACGTACGACAGGCTCGCGCACGACTGCAGCTCGAGATCCTGATTCAGGCGGTTGTGGAACACGGCGGACACCTTGGCAAAATCGTCCGCCGCCTGCGCTTCGCGCTCGATCAGCGACGCGAGCGTCACGACGTCGTCGGTCGTCATGCCGAGCTCCTCCGCGCGCGCGGCGTATTCGTCCGTATACACCTCGTTGAAGCGGTTGAGCATTTTGATGAGGATCGTATCGACGCTCGCGTCCACGTACACCTCGTAGGTGTCCGGGAAAAGGTATCCTTCGAGCATATAGTTCCGCGCGGACGAGTCCTCCGCCGCGATCGCGTCCACGATGAAATCAAAGTTTTCGTATGCTTCGCCCGTTTCGACCGCGTCGAAGAGCTCGCTGTCGTCCTCAATCAGCCCCTTGTCCTTGAGCACCTCGGCGATGCCGGTGATGGTGTAGCCCTCGGGGACGGTGAAATTGACCGTCTGTTTGGGCGGATTCCCTTCGCAGAGTTCCTCGACGATCTGTTTGATGGACATGTTTTTGCTGAGGGTATACGTGCCGGCCTGGAGGCTGTTCGCCTTGCCCACGAAATCGACGTACACCTTGAACGCCGCCGTGCTCGAGATCAGGCCTTCCTGATCGTAGCCGCAGGCGGTGTAGAGGATGCGCGCAATGCTGCTCGCCGACGAGGAGGCGGGAATCGTCACCTCGATGGGCGTCGCGTCGTTCACATCGACGGGATTGATGTATTTGTAGAGCACGTGGTTCACCGTCGCCCGCGCGGCAAAAAACACGATGAGGATGCTCACGCCCAGCACGACGGCGGGGCGGACCGCCTTCCACGCGCGCAGGTATTTCCTGCGCCGCCGTTCCTTTCGTATTTCCGTTCGATTGCTCATATGCATCAGTATAACAATCCTTCCGGCGGCGTCAAGCTATGCTTCGAGCGCGCCGAGATCCACGCCGACCGCCTCCGCAAGGATGCGGTACACGTCGCCGAGCATGGTCTTGAACCGGTATTCGGCCAGCAGACAGGCCGAAGCGTCCTCGTCGAACTGAAGCAGTTCGACGATCTTCTGGAGTTTCTGCATCGTTTCGTCGTCCCGCTCCCCGGCGACGACCGCGGCCTGTGCGCGGAACTGAAGCCGCTCGTACTGTTTCAGCAGCGCCCTGGTCGACTCGTTCGCCTCGGCGCGTTCGCGCGCCTTGGCGTACGCCGTGTATTCCTCGCTTTGCCTGAGCTCGTCCGCGAGCCGTTTCGCCGTGTCGTATACCACAGGCGCCTCCTGAAACATTCGCTGAACTCCGTCAGATCTCGATGATGATCGGCATGATCATCGGCGTACGCTTCGTCTTGCTCTTGAGGAAGGTCTTCAGCGCGCTGCGGACGCCGTTCTTGATGCCCGCGTACTCGCTGCGGTCCGCGCCCTCGAACTTGCGCGTTTCCTTGACCAGCATGGCCTTCGTCTCCGCGATGAGCTCCTCGGAGTCCCGCATGTACACGAACCCGCGCGAAACGATCTCCGGCGCGGCGAGCATGCGGCCCGTCTCGCTGTCGATGGTCAGCACGGCGACTACGAGGCCGTCCTGCGCGAGCGTCTTGCGGTCCTTGAGCACGACGTCGTCGATACCGCCGATGCCGTCGACCATCACGCTGCCCGCCGTAACGTACTCCTCCATGCGGCCGCGCTTGACCGTGAGCTCGATGACGCTCCCGCAGTCCGCAACGAAGATGTTCTCGGGCTTGATGCCCATCTCGCCCGCAAGCTGGCCGTGCATGAACAAATGCCGGTATTCCCCGTGCACGGGGATGAAGAATTTCGGCTTGGTCAGTTCCATCATGAGCCGCAGTTCCTCGCGACAGGCGTGGCCGGACACGTGCACGTCCGCCATGCGGTCGTATACGACCATCGCGCCCTTCTGGAAGAGCTGGTTGATCACGCGCGACACGCCGCGCTCGTTTCCGGGAATCGCGGAGGCGGAGATGATCACCGTATCGCCGGTCCCGACGTTGAGCCGGTGCGTGGCGGTCGCCATGCGGAACAGTCCGCTCATCGGCTCGCCCTGGCTGCCGGTCGTGATCACGCAGATCTGGTCGTCCCGGTAGCGCTTGAGCTGCTCGACGCGCACGATGCAGTCGGCCGGCACCTTGAGATAACCGAGCTTCATGGCAATCTGGACGACCTGCTCCATGCTGCGCCCCTGGAAACACAGGATGCGGCCGTGCGCGATCGCCACGTCCGCCACCTGCTGGATGCGGTATACGTTCGACGCGAACGACGCCACGATCACGCGCCCCTTCGCCACGTCGAAATAATGCTCGAAGGTCTTGCCGATCTCCTTTTCGGACTGGGTATATCCCTGCCGTTCGATGTTCGTGCTGTCGCTCATGAGCGCAAGCACGCCGCGCGAGCCGTAGTAGGCGAAACGGTTGATGTCGATCGGCTCCCCGTCGATCGGGGTGAAGTCCACCTTGAAGTCGCCCGTGTGGATGATCGTGCCGATCGGCGTGCTGATCGCCAGCGCGACCGCGCCCGCGATCGAATGGCCGGTTTTGATGAACTCCACTTTGAAGCACCCGAGCTCGATGCGGTCTCCCGGCTTGACGCTGTTGAGCCTTTTTCCGCTCACGTGCGCCTCGTCGAGCTTATGCTCGATCAACGCCACCGTGAACCGGGTGCCGTAGACGGGGACGTCGAATTCCTTCAGCGCGTAGGGCAGCGCGCCGATGTGGTCCTCGTGCCCGTGCGTAATCAGAAAACCGCGCAGCTTCTGGCTGTTTTCCCGTAAATATGTCATGTCCGGAATGACGACGTCGATGCCCGGCATCTCCTCGTCCGGGAAGATCAGGCCGCAGTCCACCACGACGATATCCCCGCCGTACTCGATCACGGTCATATTCTTTCCGATCTCGCCGACGCCGCCGAGCGGAATAATCTTTAATTTGCTTGCCATATTGGCTGTTTCTCCATATATTCTGAAATTCTTTTGTTTTGTGCTTCGGCTCCCGGGCCTCAGCAGTAGAAATCGTTGCCGCCGTACGTTCCGTAGAACGTTCGGTCGCCCCACGTTTTGTCATCGCGCTCGCTGCGGAACGACATCACGTCCGACGGAAGCAGGCGGTTGCCGTTGTTAAACACGTCGTCGGCGTATTCGATGACCGCGTCCGGGATCGTTTGGGTCAGAAAATCGGTCCGCCCCACCACGGTGAACTGGCTTTTCTGGTAGACGACGTCGTAGACCGTATTCGGCCAGCGGCTCGACTCCACGCGGTTGACGATCACGCAGAGCACCGCGCGGTACCCTTCCTCGGTCTTTCCCGCCTCAAAGTAGGCCGTACGCGCCGCAAGCAGCAGATCCTCCGCATCGTAGGGGCCGTCCGAAACGTCCGGCAGGTCCTGCGTTGCGGTCGCGGTCGGCGTCGGGGTCGGCGTTGCGGTGGGTTCCGGCGTCGCGGTCGGCGTCGGCGTCGGCGTCGGGGTGGGTTTCGCCGTCGGCGTTGCGGTAGGTTTCGCCGTCGGGGTTGCGGTGGGTTTTGCCGTCGGCGTGGCGGTCGGCTTTGCCGTCGGTGTTGCGGTCGGCATCGCGGTCGGTGTGGCCGTCGGTGTCGCGGTCGGCGTGGCGGTCGGCGTTGCGGTCGGACTCGCTGTCGGCGCGGCGGTCGGTGTCGCCGTCTGTATCCCGACCGAAACCGCCGCGTCTTCGGAAGCGGCGTCCGTTTCCGGCGCGACGACCGTCATGGTGTATTCCTTCTGCGCAACGCCCGTGGTGTCCGTACGCCCGATCGAAACGACCTCGGGCGTGGGCGTCGGCGTTGCGAGCTGCATCACAACCATCTGCACCTCCGCATCGGAACAGCCGATGCAGCACATGCAGAGCGCGGCCAGTATCAGGCCGATTGCGGCGGTTGTGACGGCTCGTCTTTGCAACCCTTGTCCTCCTTGTTACAGGATATACTTATGTACGTCGTCCTCGTGAAATTCATCGCCGACGTGCTCGTCCACATACGCCGCGTCGATGGTCAAATCGATCTCCGGATGCTGCCCGTTGGCGTTGAACGAGATGTCGTCGAGCAGGTTTTCCATGACGGTGTGCAGCCTGCGCGCTCCGATGTTCTCGGTGTTCTCATTGGCGAAACAGGCGTATTTCGCAATCGCGGTCAGCGCGTCCGGCGTGAACGTGAGCCGCACCTTGTCGGCGGAGAGGAGCGCCGTATACTGTTTGGTCACGGCGTTCTCCGGCTGCGTCAGAATCTTTTCAAAATCCTCCTGCGTCAGATCGTCCAGCTTGACACGGATCGGAAAGCGCCCCTGCAGCTCTGGGATCAGGTCGCTCACCTTCGCGGTGTGAAACGCGCCGGCGGCGATGAAAAGCATGAAGTCCGTCTTGACCGGGCCGTACTTCGTGCTTACGACGGATCCTTCGACGATCGGCAGGATATCGCGCTGCACGCCCTCGCGGGACACGTCCGGTCCGCCGCCCGTGCGGTCCGGGCCGGCGATCTTGTCGATCTCGTCGATGAAGATGATGCCGTCCTGTTCGGCGCGCTGCAGCGCCTCGCGGTGCACGTCGTCCATGTCGATGCGCTTCTCGGACTCCTGCTGGACGATCACACGCCGCGCCTCGCACACGGGGAGCTTGCGCTTCTTTCGCTTCTTCGGCAGCAGGTCGCCGAACACCTCGCCGAGATTGAGGTCGATCCCGGCGGCGAACATCGCATCGTTCGCGCCGGTCTGTTCCTCCACCTCGATCTCCACGAGCTCCTTTTCGAGCAGTCCCGCGCGCAGCTGCGCAAGCACGCGTTCGCGTTCGCTGTAATGCTTGGCCTTCTCCTCTTCGGACGGTTCCGGCTCCTGCTGCTGCGGCTGCCCGGCCGAGAGAAGTATCTGCAGCGGGTTCGAGGGCTTGCGCTCGCGCCGTTTCGCGTTCGGCACAAGCAGGTCGGCGAGCGTCTGCTCCGCGGCCGCCTCGGCCACCATGCGCACCTCCTCCATCTTGCGGTTCATGCAGATGCGGATGGCTGCGTCCACAAGGTCGCGCACCATGGACTCCACGTCGCGCCCCAC
This sequence comes from uncultured Oscillospiraceae bacterium, assembly GCA_964541465.1. Lineage (GTDB taxonomy): Bacteria > Bacillota > Clostridia > Christensenellales > CAG-138 > UBA7703. The sequence goes on along the minus strand of CAZIQO010000033.1, from coordinate 25,181 downwards.
GTACCCGACCTCGGTGTACTTCGTCGCCTCCACCTTGATGAACGGCGCGTCCACGAGCTTGGCAAGCCGCCGCGCGATCTCCGTTTTGCCCACGCCGGTCGGTCCGATCATGATGATGTTCTTCGGCGTGATCTCCTCGCGCAGTTCCGCCGGCAGGCAGCTCCTGCGGTAGCGGTTGCGCAGCGCCACCGCGACCGCGCGCTTGGCGCGGTCCTGCCCAACGATGTACTTATCGAGCGACTCGACGATTTCCCTCGGCGTAAGCATCATGCGCTCAGACCTCCTCGACGACGATGTTGCCGTTTGTAAACACGCAGATCTCCCCCGCGATGCCGAGCGCCTTTTCGGCGATCTCCCGCGCGGAAAGATCGGTGTTGAGCTTGAGCGCCTTTGCGGCGGCGAGCGCGTACATCCCGCCCGAGCCGATCGCCGCGATGCCGTCGTCCGGGTCGATCACTTCGCCCGTGCCGGAGATGATCAGCAGCTCGTCCTTGTTCGCGGCGACCAGAAGCGCCTCGAGCTTGCGCATGATCTTGTCGTTGCGCCAGTCCTGCGCGAGCGACACCGCCGCGCGGGTCAGGTTCCCGCCGTACTGCTCTAGCTTCTTTTCAAACCGCTCGCAGAGCGAAAACGCGTCCGCGACCGATCCGGCAAACCCCACGACCACCTGATCGTGGTACAGCCGGCGCACCTTCTTTGCCGTGGCCTTCATGATGACCGATTCGCTCATCGTCACCTGCCCGTCTCCCGCCACGGCGCAGGCGTTTCCTTTTCGGACAGCCAGTATGGTCGTGCCCTTCAGTTCCACTCTTTTTCCTCCTCCGGCGCGGCCCTTTTCATCCGCAGCCGCCGCTTCGGTTTGTTTTTATCATCGTAACACAAAGCGGGCATAAGCGCCCGTTTTCAGCAATACGTTTTCAATTCTTTCACGATTCTCAGCGCCCGTTCGGCGATTTTCCGGTATCGCTCCTGCTTGTTCCGGATTCGCTCCGAAAGCGGGTCCATAATGCCGAACGTTACGTTCATCGGCTGAAAATCGTTTCCCGCGTATTCGGCAACATAGTGCCCCAGCGCGCCGATCGCGGTCCCGGCCGTAAAGTCGACCGGCGGCAGTCCCCGCAGCGCGCGGCTCAGTTCGAGCGCCGCCAGAAGTCCGCTCGACGCGGATTCGACGTATCCCTCCACGCCCGTGATCTGGCCCGCGAAATACAGCCCGGGCCGCGTGCGCATCTGATAATCAAAGCTTAGAAGCCCAGGCGAGGGCAGAAACGTGTTTCGGTGCATCACGCCGTAGCGCACGAATTCCGCGTGTTCCAGTCCGGGTATCATGCCGAACACGCGCCGCTGCTCGGCGAATTTCAGGTTCGTCTGAAAGCCGACGATGTTCCAGAGCCGCCCCTCCCGGTCGTCCTGTCTTAGCTGCGCGACCGCGAATGGCCTTTGATCGCCAATCTCCAGACCGACCGGCTTCATCGGTCCGTAGCAGAGCGCCAGTTCGCCGCGCCTGGCCATCGTCTCGGCCGGCATACAGCCCTCGAACACGCGCGGCGGTTCAAACGCATGCAGCGGCGCGGTCTCGGCCGCGACCAGTTCGCGGTAAAACGCAAAGTACTCCTCCCGCGTCATGGGGCAGTTGAGGTAATCCTCCCCGCGGCCGTACCGCGACGCGCGGTAGATTTTTGAAAGATCGAGCGAATCATAGGATACGATGGGCGCGGCCGCATCGTAAAAATGCAGCGATCCGCCGGTACAATCGGCGATCCTCTGCGCGAGCGCGTCGCTTGTCAGCGGACCCGTGGCGACGATCGCAGGCGGGTCCGGGAGGTCCGTTATTTCCTCTTCGTGCACGCGGATGTTCGGATGCGTCCGCACCGCCTGCGTTACGCGGAGCGAGAACCCCTCGCGGTCGACCGCGAGCGCGCCGCCGGCCGGCACGCGCGTTGCGTCCGCCGCCTGGATCACGAGCGAATTCAGAAGCCGCATCTCGGCCTTGAGCAGCCCGACGGCGTTTTCAATCCGGTCCGAGCGCAAAGAATTGCTGCACACAAGCTCGCAGAACGCGTCGCTTCTGTGCGCAGGCGATTTCTTTTTCGGCTTCATGTCGAACAGATCTACCTGGATTCCGCGCTCGGCAAGCGCGTACGCCGCCTCGCACCCCGCGAGTCCGGCGCCGACGACTCTCGCGCACGGCAGTGGCATCAGGCCTCGCCTTCCTCCTCGGTTTCCGTTTTCCGCTTGGCCGAACGGTGGATATAGCCGCAGTTTTTGTCCATGCAGGCGATATAGCTGCCGTTCTGGCCGATTTTCTGCACCATCATGCCGCCGCATTTGGGGCATTTCATGCTGACCGGCTTGTCCCAGGAGACGAAATCGCACTCCGGGTACCGTTCGCATCCGTAAAACGCCTTGCCGCGCTTGCTTTTGCGCTTGATCAGCGCCGCGCCGCATTTGGGGCACTGCACGCCGATTTTCTCGACGACCGCCTTCGTGTTGCGGCAGGCCGGGAAGTTCGGGCACGCGAGGAACCGGCCGAACCGCCCCGTTTTGTACACCATCAGCGCGCCGCATTTTTCGCACACCACGTCGGACACCTCGTCCGGTATTTTCTCCGGCGGCGCCTTTTCGAGCGCTTCCTCGACCTTCTCATGGAACGGGCCGTAAAAGCGGGAGAGAACGTCCACCCAGCCGATCTTGTTCTCCTCCACCTCGTCGAGCTGCGTTTCCATCATGGCGGTGAACTGCACGTTTACAATGTCGCTGAAGTTCTCGAGCATGAAGCGGTTGACGATAAACCCCAGTTCGGTCGGAATCAGCTGCTTCTTTTCGCGCGCGACGTACCCGCGCTCGATGATGGTGGAGATCGTCGGGGAATACGTGCTCGGCCGGCCGATGCCCTTCTCCTCGAGCGCCTTGACGAGCGTCGCCTCGGTGTAGTGCGGCGGCGCCTGCGTGAATTTCTGCTCTGTGTCGATCTTCTCCGCTTTGCACTGTTCGCCCGTTCGAAGCTCCGGCAGCGCCGTTTCCTTTTCCTGCGCCTCGTCCCTGCCCTCGGTGTAGACGACGGTGAAGCCGTCGAAGAGCGTGCGCACGCCGTTGGCCTTGAACATCGCCCCGCCGCAGTCGAGCGTGACGGCGGACGTGGCGTAGACCGCCTCGCTCATCTGGCTGGCAAGAAAGCGATCGTAGATCAATTTGTAAAGCCGGTACTGCTCGCCCGTGAGGGCTTCCTTCATCGCAGACGGCTCGTTTTCGATGCTCGTCGGGCGGATGGCTTCATGCGCGTCCTGCGCAAGCGCGCGGCCCTTGTAGAAGTTCGGCTTCTGCGGCACGTATTTCGCCCCGAAGCGCTTCCCAATGAACGCAAGCGCCGCCTGCTGCGCCTCGTTCGCCACGCGCACCGAGTCGGTGCGGATATACGAAATCAGGCCCACGGAGCCCTTCGAGCCGAGTTCGACGCCCTCGTAGAGCTGCTGGGCGATCATCATGGTCCGCTTGGTCGTAAACCCGAGCTTTCGGGACGCCTCCTGCTGGAGGCTGCTCGTGGTGAACGGCGGCACCGCGTGGCGCATTTTTTCGCCGTTCCTGATCTCGGTCACCTCAAACGGCCTGCCGGAGATCTGCCCGAGCACGGCGTTCGTCTCCTGTTCGTTATGCAGGTCCCGCTTCTTGCCGTTCTCGCCGAAATACTTGGCTTCAAACGTTTTTTTGCCGGACGCCTCGCGCAGCTTGGCCGTGACCGTCCAGTACTCCTCCGGCACGAAATTCCGGATCTCGAGCTCGCGGTCGCACAGGATGCGCGTGGCAACGGACTGCACCCGTCCCGCGGAGAGGCCCTTGCGCACCTTCCGCCAGAGGATCGGGCTGATCTCGTACCCAACCAGCCGGTCCAGAATGCGCCTCGCCTGCTGCGCGTCGACGAGCCGCATGTCGATCGGCCGCACGTTCCGGATCGAATTCTTCACGGCGGTGGACGTGATCTCGTTGAACACGATGCGGCACTTGCTGTTCTCGTCGAGGTCGAGCACCTTGGCAAGATGCCAGCTGATCGCCTCTCCTTCGCGGTCCGGGTCCGTTGCAAGATAGATCCTGTCCGCGGTTTTCGCTTCCTTTCGGATACGGTCGAGCACGTCGCCCCGTCCGCGCAGCGTAATATATTTCGGCTCGAAGCCCGCGTCGATCTTCACGCCGATCTGGCTCTTCGGCAGATCGCGCACATGACCGTTCGAGGCCACGACCTTATAGTGGTTTCCCAGGAATTTTGCAATCGTCTTCGCTTTCGCCGGCGATTCCACAATCACAAGCGTATCCGGCATGGCAGGTTCCTCCCGTCGGTTCTTCTTCCGTCCATACGGTCCGGGACGCGTCCAGCGCGTACAGCCGGCCCGGCAACTGTTTCATTATTCCCGAAAACTGTAACGCTGTCAAGCACGAATTCAGCGCACCGACCGGCATCTGCAGCGTTTCGCACAGCTCGTCGAAACTCTTTTCGCCGGTCAGAAGCGCGCGGCAGACGCGCCCCTCGTCCTCCGAAAGCGCCTCAAACGGCACGCGCAGTTGGTCCGTTCCGGCCGGGACCGGCTCGTATACGGTACGGTACTCCGAGAGGATGTCCTCCGGCGAAAACACGGCCTTGGCCTCGCCGCGCGCGATCAGGCGGTTCGGCCCGGCGCTCATCGCGTCCCCGATGCGCCCCGGCACGGCGAACACGTCCCGGCCCTGCTCGTTTGCGTAACCGGCCGTAATGGACGTTCCGCTGCGCTCCGCCGCCTCGACGATGAGCGTTCCGTGCGACATGCCGCTCATGACGCGGTTGCGCACAGGGAAATGGATCCGGTCCGCACGCGCGCCCGGCAGAAACTCCGACACGACCGCGCCGCGTTCGATAATTTCCCGGTACAGCTTCGCGTTCGAGGCCGGATACACCACGTCCGCGCCCGTGCCGAGCACCGCGACGGTGGGACAGCCGGACGGCCCGCACGCGAGCGCGCCCCGCGCCGCGCTTGCGTCCACGCCTTCCGCCAGGCCGGATACGATCACCGCGCCCGCCCTTGCAAGCGCGCCGGCAAACGCGTATGCGGTGTCCAGGCCGTACTGCGTCGGATGCCGCGAACCAACGATCGCAACGGCAAGCTCGGGGTCCGGTTCGAGCCGGCCGATATAGTACAGCACGCTCGGCGGGTCCGATATTTCCGCGAGGAGGCGGGGATAGCGCGTCTCGCCGGGGCATACAAACGAAATCTTCTTCCGCTCCATCCGCTCGAGGAACCGGTCGATAAACCCGTCCGCGGCGGCCTCGCGCATCCGGCCGCGCACACGCTCGCTCGCCTGCAGAAACGCGTCGTCGCCGCCAAGAAACGCCTCGAGCGCCGCCGACACCGTGCCGAACCGCTTTTCAACGCGCGTAAACAGCCGCACGTTATACTCCGCGGCATAATTCAGCCAGAGCCGCGCCCGTTCCTCCCCGCCGCAGTCCCGCACGCCGCTCACGCTTCCTTTCCGCGCCGGTCGAGGCTGCGGTACTGGATCGCCTCGGCGTAATGCGCCTGGCGGATCATCTCCTCGCCCTCGACGTCCGCGATCGTCCGCGCGACCTTCAGGATGCGCTGGTATGCGCGCGCGGAGAGCTGGAGTTCGTCATATGCAAGCCGCAGCAGCCGTTCCGAGGCCGGGTCGGGCAAGCAGTACTTCCGGATCTGGCGCGGGTTCATCTGCGCGTTGAGCAGGATTCCCTCGTCCCGGAAGCGCTCGCGCTGCACGCGCCTCGCCTGCTCGACGCGCGCACGCACCGCGGCCGACGTTTCGCCGCGGGAGCGTTCTGAAAGCTCCGAAAAGCCGACCTCCGGCATCTCCACATGGATGTCGATGCGGTCGAGCAGCGGCCCGGAGATGCGCCCGCGGTAACGCTCCACCTGGGACTGCGTGCAGCGGCACGGGTGGATGCGGGAGCCGTAGTTGCCGCAGGGGCACGGGTTCATCGCGGCGACGAGCACGAACTCCGCCGGATACGTGGCCGTGGCGGCGGCGCGGCTCACGGTGATGAAGCCGTCCTCGAGCGGCTGCCGCAGCGCCTCGAGCACATCGTGCTTGAATTCCGGCAGTTCGTCGAGGAACAGCACGCCGTAATGCGCCAGACTGATCTCGCCCGGCAGCGCGCGGGACCCGCCGCCGACCAGCGCCGCGCTCGACGCGCCGTGATGCGGGGCGCGGAACGGCCGTTCGCGGATCATGCCCCGCCCCTTGGTGGCGCCCGTGACGGAATGAATCTTCGTAATCTCGAGGGATTCGGCGTACGTCAGTTCCGGCATGATCGACGGGATCGCGCGCGCAAGCATCGTCTTTCCCGCACCCGGCGTGCCGATGAGGAGGATGTTATGTCCACCCGCCACGGCAATCTCCGCGGCGCGCTTGGCACCCTGCTGCCCCTTGATCTCCGAGAAATCCGTGCCGTAACGCGCCTCGCTCCCCCGCCACGGCTCTGTATGCCGCGCCTCGATCGTCCGGAACCCGCGCGCATGGTCCGCCAGTTCCCTCAGCGACGAAACGGGAAGGACCGAAATCCCCTCGACGCACGCGGCTTCCTCCGCATTGCCCTCCGGCACGGCGAACGTCGTTTCGCCCTTTGAAAGCGCATCGATGACCATCGGCAGCACGCCCGCGATCGCGCGCACGCCGCCGTCGAGCCCCAGTTCGCCAAACACAACGAAATCCAGCTTCGGCGCCGCGCCGAGCTGGCCGGATGCGGCCAGGATCGAAAGCGCGACGGGCAGGTCGTACACCGCGCCCTCCTTGCGCATGTCGGCGGGCGCAAGGTTGACCGTGATGCGCGCCGCCGGAAAGAGGAACCCCGCGTTCTTGACTGCCGCGCGCACGCGCTCGCGCGACTCCCGGACCGCCGCGTCCGGCAGGCCGACGATCTCAAACGCGGGCAGGCCGTTCGCGATATCGGTCTCCACCTGCACGCAGAATCCGTCGATCCCGCTCAGTCCGTGGCTGGCTACGCGAGAAAGCATGCGACGACCCCCCCGTTTTTTCATTTTTTATCCGCATCGGGCGGCATGCGCCGCCGTTTTTTTATACGGTAACAGCACCCCGCACAAACCGCGCAGCATGCGGATGTGATTCGATAAAATGGAGGAATCGCCCGTTTGTCAGGCGGCCGTCGTCGTTTGATCCGGCCCTTCCGGCACAGGAGCGCCGGCCTTTCCCCGGAATACGAACAGGCGGTTCCCGATGAAGTTGACGATGATCGCAAAGCACGTGGCGATGAGCTTATCGATCGTGTCGCCCTTGATGAACCCGGAAAGGGACGCGGGCATCCAGCTGCTCACCCACGCGTTCGTAATGCCGAACACATCCCTGCAGAGCCAGATGACCCCGAGCGACACGCCGAGCGACACGATGTTCACCACCACGAACAGGGAGATCTCGCGGAACGTCCGCTGCCGCTGCTCGCGGAACGTCCAGCCGCTGTTCCAGAGATAGCTGTTGATCACGCCGCAGCTGTAGCCGAGCACCTGCGCGGCGTACACCCATCCGAGCAGCAGGTTGAGCGTTTCAAACACCGCAAAATCCACCAGCGTGTTGAGCACGCCCACGATCGCAAACTTGATGAACTGCCAGACGGTTTTTTTCGCCTCGTTCTTACGCTCCATACATCAGTCTCCCTCCCGGCAGTCTGGAAATCGCCGCCGCCCACGTTGCGGATACCGGCAGACCCGATATCCCGGGATACAGCAAAATGAAGAACGCAATCGCCACTCCGACCCAGACCCACTTGACAAACGCGGTCTGCGGGTGCCGCTGCTCGAGCTTCTGCACGAGATACACCGTCGCCATCAGGATGAACGGCACGGTCGCGAAGAAGTGATAGATGAACGTGCAGCGGGTCACCATCACCCACGGCAGGTAGTTGGCGCATACGCCGACGCAGAAGATCTGCAGCGCGCGGTCCGGCTTGATCCGCCGGGTCAGCCGCAGCACGAGCAGGATCACCGCCCCGATGGAGGACACCCACCAGACCGCCGGATTGCCGGACGCGGTGAGCGTGGAAACGGAGCCGCTGAGGTAGCTGTTGAAGTAGTACCACATGGGCTTGACCGTAAACGGCCAGGAATACCAGCTCGACTGATACGGGTGCGTCGCCTTGAGCGTGGAGTGGTAGTTGTACATGAACTTCTGGTAGCTCCAGAACGTCTTGATCATGTCGCCGAACCCGTACGACGCGCTCTGGCTTGAATCGTAGATGAAATACGGCGTATAGGCCGCGAAGTACACCGTAAGCGGCACCGCGATAAAGAACAGGCAGCACCAGAGAAGCGTGCGCGCGCAGTACGCCCGGAACAATTCGACGCGCGCCTTTTCCGCCGCGGACCCCTCCGCGCGGACGCGGAGAAATTCGCGGTACCGCGCAATCAGCGACCCGAAGAGCAGCACGGCCAGCCCGAAGCCGGCGTAGATGCTCGTCCACTTGCACGCCGCGCCGATGCCGAAGAACAGCCCGGAGAGCGCGAGCGGTTTCAGGGTCGCCTTCAGGCCGTCCGTAAAGAAGTTCATCGTGATGTAGCGGTACATATAGTAGTACATCAGCAGGATGAAGAACACCGAATAGACGTCGATCGTGGCGATGCGCGTCTGCGTAAAGTGCATGAAGTCGAACGCGAAGAGCGTCGTGCACACGAGCGCGTAATCGGAATTTTTGAAGATCCGCTTGCCGAACGCGTAGAGGATCGGCAGCATGCCGATGCCGAACAGCGCGCCGACCACCCGCCACCCGAACGGCGTCATGCCGAAGATCGCGATGCCGACCATGATCAGCAGCTTGCCCAGCGGCGGATGGGAGTTTTCATAGGGCGAGAGGTTATGCAGGTGCTCGTAGGCCGTGCGGCCGTGGTAGAGTTCGTCGAAGTACATGCCGTTATAGTAGCTCGGCACCGCCGGCACGATATCCTGCTCGTCGAAGAGGCACTCCTCGGTGCCCTGCGGGTCGACGAGCGTCACCGGAATCTGGTTTCCGTCCGTGTCGAAGAACGCCATCTCGTTGAGCCGGAGCGTGCCGGAATAGAGCGTGAGCGTAACCTCGCTTGCGGTGAAATCCGTGCCGACCTTCTTCCAGCGGAACATATCGTCGTAGGTCTGCTCAAACGTCTCCTCATACCCGTCGGCCGAGATCAGCAGCGTGCCGCCCTTGTCGATGTTGCCGTAGACGCTGTACGCGCCGACGTGCTCCGTCTGATCGAACCGGACGGTGATCGTCTCGCCCGGCGTGTCGGCCTGCCAGCAGGTCTGCGGCGCGCTCGTGGAGCCGAGGTTCGTCAGCGCCACGACGCCGTAAACGAGCGTGATGCCAAGCACGTAGAGGATATCCCGCCGCGTGTAGCGCAGCTTTCCGTCCGTCGGCGCAAGCGGCAGGATCGCCTCGCGCTTTCTGCCCTTCCCGGACCCTGCGCGCGCCTGGGACTTCGGCGAGTCGGCGTCCTTCGGCACGTCCAGCTTCGGCTTGCTTTCGTCAAACAGTATGATCCGGACGGCAACATACGCAAGGTACGCCGCAAAAAAGATCGTCACAAGCGAGCCGATGCGGGTGATCGCGTCGTAGAGCGCCGCGCGCGCCGCCTGATGGTTGACCACATACATCGCGCAGGTCGCGTTGAGCAGCGCCGCCGTACCTGCTCCGCCGAACGCGATCAGGATCCGCCGGTCGCGGTAATACGCGTATGCAACAAGCATCAGAAGCAGCGCGGGCAGCATGTACCGTTCGTGCATATACTGCCCGAGCGTAAAGATGAGCAGCGTCATCAGCGAGCCGCAGAGGTACAGCGCGCCGCGGCTCCGCTTTCTCCCACGAATATAGAGATACGAAGCGAACACGACGGACAGCGCGATGCCGACGCTTCCCCATACGCGGTACGATACGCCGAACACCGTCATATCCACGCTCTTCCAGTTGCCGCCGAGCAGCGACGCGAGGTTGAACGCCTCGATCGACGCGTAGGGATACGACGAGGCCGTGGAACCGTACTTCTCGATGAGCCAGTACCATGGCTGCGTACTCTGGAACGGAAGCGCGAGCACGAACATCACCGCGACCGCGGCCGCCACCGACAGAACGGTTTTCACGAGGCGTTTCGCCCAGCCTGTGCCGGGAATCCAGTCGATGTACGCGACCGCGAGCAGCGGTCCGAGCATGAGCGCCTGGGGTTTTAGGAGAATCGCAAGCCCGTAGACCGCGCCGGCGGAGATCTTCTTGTCCTTCTGGAAAAGAAGGATCACGAGCACCAGAAGGAGCGTGAGCAGCGAGTCGATCTGCCCCCACGCGCCCGAGACGAACATCAGCACCGGGCAGAGCACAAACACACCCGCCAGCGACAGCGAAGCGTTCTCGCCGAGGCCTTCGTTCCGCGCCACGCGGTAGAGGAGGAACGCGCCCACGAGATCGGCGATCGTCGACGGCAGCTTGAAGAGAAACGCCATCCCCGCCGAATCATAGGAGATATTTAGGATCTTGCAGAGCCAGGAAAGCGCGCCGCAGACATACATGTATCCCGGCGGATAGTCCGCGAACATCCCGGAGGTATAGAATTCGCCCGGGCCGTTATTGAGCATCGCGTTGCCCCACGCCATGAAGCACCCGAGGTCGGTCGGGTGGCCGTGGAAGATCAGCGAGAGGATCAGCCGCAGCAGGAACGCCGCGACCAGCAGGGCCGCGAGCGCGACCGAGGGCTTCCTAGCGGGCGCGAGCGTTTCGCATTCGTACCGAAGCCGCCGCCGGTAGAACCAGGCGTACGCGAGCGCGCAGACGGCCGTGGCCGTCAGCGCAAGCACGAGCATGCCGTTTGCGGAGGCGGTCTGCGTCTGCTCCGCGCTGCCGCCCACGTTGGAGACGGTCCCGTTTTCCGTCGCAAGGTCCACAACGTCCGCGCTTGTTTCGGTGCACGCAAACATCGTCACGTTGCGAAACTCCGCCGTTCCGGTCGCGGTCGTGCCGTAGCCGCCGAGACGCAGCGCCACGCACACGCGCGTCTGCTCTTCGCCCGTGAAGAAATAGAGCGACACCGTCTGCCAGTCCTCCGAACCAAACAGGTTCTCGCCGTAGCAGTAGGTGCCGTCGATGGAATAGTTGTCGATCGAGAGCGACGCGCCCGTGCCATACTGCACGTCCTCCGTAAGGATATCGGCGCTGAGCCGGTAGCAGGTAGACGGCTGCACGGAAACGGTCTGACACACGCGCGAGTCGTTCGCGGCCGGGTTCGACAGAACGATCACCGCACCGCCGTCCTCGTCGGTCCCGATTGTGGCCGAAACGCTCTCCGCGTCGTTGGTGTAGGCGGACAGTTCCCAGCCCGCGGGCAGGTCGGCGCTTTCGGAGCAGAGCGAAAAATCGCCGTTGTAGATCAGGTCCTCGCCCGTTACCGTGTCCCCGTCGGCAAGCGACAGGCCCGGAACGCATATGAAAAGCAGCAATAGCAGGACCGCAAGAAACTTACGCACGAATGGTTCCTTTCTCCATCCCCCACTGGCAATGTCCAGATCAGTATACCACACTTTTCCGCATCGCAACAGGCGCGCGGCAGCAGGCGAACGCGCCCGCGCTCGGCCCGGGCGGATACCGTTTTGCTGTATTATAGCACGCCGGCGCGGCGCGGACAATTCCGCCGGCCGCGCGGCAGAGCGGCTTTTTTGCCGAATGCCGTCCCGTTTGTACGAATGCGCGTCAGGACCCGGGAAATGCGTTTTCGATCTGCCGCACGTGCCCGTCGGAACGATAGACCTCGAGCACGTCGAAGCGTGCAGGCGCGTCCAGAAGGCCGTGTTCGGCCAGATACGCCTCCGCCGCGGCCGTCAGAAACCGCCGCTTCTGCGCCGTGACAGCCTCGCCCGGCGTCCCGAACCGGAGCGAGGAGCGCGTCTTGACCTCGGCGAACACGATCGTTTCGCCGTCGAGCAGAATCAGGTCGATCTCGTGCGGCCCGCTGCGGTAATTCTTTGCAAGGAGCTTATACCCCTTCTCCTTCAGGTAGCGCAGCGCCTGTTCCTCGCCGTGCCTGCCGATGCTCGTCGTACTCATAAAATGCTCCTTAAAAACGTCCTTCTGTGGATCGGGCACGGTCCGTACCTGCGGACCGCCTCGATATGCTCCCTTGTGCCGTAGCCCATGTTGCGGGCAAATCCGTAAGCCGGGTAAAGCGCGTCCTGTTCGATCATATACCGGTCGCGCGAAACCTTCGCGAGGATCGACGCGCAGGCGATCGAGTACGAAAGCGCGTCGCCGTGCACGATCGGATGCTGCCGGGCGGGAATGTCCAGATCCCGGAGCGCGTCGATGAGCACGTCCGTCACCGGAAGGCCGATTTTGCGGAACGCTTCGGCAAACGCGCGCCGCGTCGCCTGCAGGATGTTGATCTCGTCGATCGTTTCCGGCCCGACCCACGCAAGCGAAAACGCGGCCGCGCGCGCGGTCAGCTCCGCGTACACCGTTTCGCGCCGGACGCGGGAGAGCTTTTTGGAATCGTTCACATACGCCACCAGCGGCTCCGGCGGCATCACGGCGCAGCAGACCGTCACGGGCCCGGCGAGCGGCCCTCTGCCGACCTCGTCCATGCCCGCGAGCAGGACGCCTTCCCGCGACCAGAACGAACGGTCGACTGCGGAAAGCCGCTCCAGCCGCTCGGCCTCCGGCACGCGCTTCATGCGTCCTCCTCCGGCAGTTCGAGCGTCACGCGGGCGATCTTCCCGGCGCGGAATTCGTCAAGCACGACGCGCGCGGCCCGCTCGGTGTCCGGCGCGCCGCCCCGGAGCAGAAATCCCCGGCTTTCGCAGACGCGTTCGAGCAGCCGCTCCTTCTCCGTATCCGGCCCGATCGCCCGGAACCGTTCGGCAAGCGCGGCGGGGACCGCGCGGTTCAGCAGTTCCAGCAGGTCCGCCGCGAGCGACTCGGCGTCCATGATCTCATCCCGGATCGAGCCGAGAAACGCCAGATGCTCCGCAAAAAGCTGGTTCTCCAGCTTCGGCCAGAGCATGCCGGGCGTATCCATCAGTTCCAGATACGGGCTTACGCGCACCCACTGTCTGCCGCGCGTCACGCCGGGTCTGTCGCCCACCTCCGCGCGGCCGGACCCGGCAATGCGGTTGATCAGCGTGGACTTCCCCACGTTCGGAATGCCGACGACCATGCAGCGCACGACCTTATGCACGCCCTTTCGCCGCATGGCTTCCACGCGCGGCGCCGAAGCCTGCCCGATCAGCGCGAGCGCGGCCTTTTTCACGCCGCCGCCCGCCGCGCTGACGCCCGCCGCCGAAGCGCCGGCCCTGCGGTAATGCGCGATCCAGCGGTTCGTGGCCTGCGGGTCGGCAAGGTCGCTTTTGTTGAGCAGCACCACGCGCGTTTTGCCCGTAAACAGATCGTCGAAGTCCGGGTTGCGGGATGCGAGCGGCGCGCGCGCGTCGACCAGTTCGATCACGACGTCTATGCACCTGAGGTTCTCCTCAAGCATGCGGCGTGTCTTCGCCATGTGCCCGGGGTACCATTGGATATCCGGCATGCAGCCCTCCTCCTTCCCGTTCCGTCAATAAAAGGAAACCCCCATGCCGCCGCGGCAGGGGGTTGCTCTTGGAAGATTCTATTTTCCCTTCTCCTCGATGCGCTCGCGGATCTTGGCGGCCTTGCCGGAGCGCTCGCGCAGATAAAAGAGCTTCGCGCGGCGCACGACGCCGTGGCGTACGATCTCGATGCGGCCGATGCGCGGGCTGTTGTAGGGGAAGGTCCTCTCCACGCCCACGCCGTAGGAAATGCGGCGGACGGTAAAGGACTTGCGCACGCCGCCGCCCTGCACCTTGATCACGATGCCCTCAAAATTCTGGAGCCTTTCGCGGTTGCCCTCGACGACCTTGACGAACACGCGCACGGTGTCGCCGGTCTGCACCTCGGGCAGATCGGTGCGGATCTGCTCCTTTTCCAGTTGCTGAATGATGTCCGACATTTGAAGTTTCTCCTTTCAAGCTGCGAACGTTCTTGCCCGGATGCCGGACAGTGGACCGCCCGATGTCACGAACGGGATTATAGCACAGCGTTTTCCCGAATGCAAGCCGTTTTTCGCCGATTTACGCCGGCTTTGCCTCCGCCTTCCCGCGCGCCGACCGCGCATCCAGCGCATACCACACCGTGATGGCGGCCGTTACGATGACGCCGCCGACGATCGACCACGCGCCGGGGTTCTCCCCGGCGAAGAGGTATACCCAGACGGGGTTGAGCAGCGGCTCGAGCACCGCTAAAAGCGAACAGGTCAGAAGCGGCGCGTTCTTGATCGCCTCGGCGTAGAACACATACGCGAGGCCCACCTGGAAGACCCCGAGCAGGAAGATCACCAGAACCGCCTGCGCCGAAAAAACGGGCTTTGTCAGGAACAGCACCGGCAGGCCGATCAGCGCGGTCAGGAACTGCCCCTGCATGATGCCGCTGAGACGCGTCTGCTCCGAAACGCCTTCGGTGGAGATGAACATGGCCGCAAAGAACATGCCGGAGACGATCGCCACGATGTCGCCGATCGCCGTTCCCTTGCCGATCTGCCCGATGAAGCAGAGCGCGACGCCCAGTATCGTAACCGGGACGACCGCGATATCGAACGCCTTGAGCTTTTTTTTCTGTACAAGCGCCACATACGCCAGCACGTAGACGGGCGCGCAGTACTGCAGCACGATGGCGTTCGCCGCGGTCGTGAGCTTGTTCGCCGTGACGAACGTGGCGCAGACGCCCGCCAGCGAAACGGCGATGCGCGCCGTTTTCCGGGAGAACGTCGGCCGGATCCGCTTCAGCCGAAGGTAGCAGAGCATGACCAGCGCGGCAAGGAAACCGCGCGCGCCCGTAATGGCCAGCGGATTCCAGGGGACCAGCTTGATGAAAATGCCGCCTGCGCTCCAGAGAAGCGCCGTCACGAGCATGGCGAGCGCGCCCTTTGTCGATGCCTTCATAGTCGTTTGCTTCTTAAATCCTGCGCCCGAAACGAATGGGCGTGTCTGATTGCTTTTTGATCGATTCAACCGGCGGCCGGCTTACAGCCAGACGTCCTCCGGGACCTCGGCGCGGTCCGCGTCGTCCGCGCTCAGCAGGTCCGGCCTGACGCGCGCCGTCTTCTGCAGCGCATGGAGACACCGCCATTCCTCGATCTGCGCGTGGTTTCCGTTGAGCAGCACGTCCGGCACCTTTCTGCCGCGGAAGTCGGCCGGGCGCGTATACTGCGGGTACTCCAGCCGCCCGCCGGAAAACGATTCGTCCGCCGCGCTTTCGCTGCTGCCGAGCACGCCCGGAACGAACCGGCTCAGGCAGTCGACGACGACCATCGCGGGCAGCTCGCCGCCCGTGAGCACGTAGTCGCCGACCGAGAGCTCCTCGTCCATGATCTCGAGCACGCGCTCGTCCACGCCCTCGTAATGGCCGCAGAGCAGCAGGATCCGCTCTTCCCCGGCCAGCTCCTGCGCGATCTTCTGCGTGAGCGTCCGGCCACGCGGGGAAAGCAGGATCCGCCTTGCGCGCGCGCCGTCCAGCACGGCGTCCACGCAGTCGAAAACGGGCTGCGCCATCATCACCATGCCCGCTCCGCCGCCGAAGGGATAATCGTCCGTCTTTCTGTGCCGGTCCGTCGTATAATCGCGGATGTTGTGCACGTTCACGTCGATGAGTCCGTTCCGGCGCGCGCGGCCTAGCATGCTCGCGCCGAGCACGCCCTCGAACATCTCCGGGAATATCGTGAGGATATCAATCCGCAAAGCAGCCGACCTCCTCGAGCACGTCCGCGTCGAACGTGACGCGCGCGCGCTCCACATCCACCTCGGCGAGGACGCGCCTGAGCGCGGGGACCATGAGTTTGCCCCGCTCGATCTCGTAGACGTCGTTCGCGCCCGTTTCGAGCACGTCCGTAATGCGCCCGTAGGCGCGGCCGCGCGTGTCGAACGTTTCGCAGCCGATCAGATCCTCGACAAAGTACGCGTCCTTCTCCAGCCGAACGGCGTGCGCGCGGTCCACG
Organism: uncultured Oscillospiraceae bacterium; assembly: GCA_964541465.1. GTDB lineage: Bacteria > Bacillota > Clostridia > Christensenellales > CAG-138 > UBA7703. The sequence goes on along the minus strand of CAZIQO010000033.1, from coordinate 9,165 downwards.
CAGAGAAACGCGCCCCGCAGCGCGTCGGCCTGCTCGCGCGTGTCGAATCCGCCGATGTGCAGCACCACCGCGTCCGGCTGCAGCCGGACGTTTTCAACCGAAACGGGCGTATGCGCGCCGCCACGCTCCAGAAACGCGTCCCTGAGTAAGCGAAAGCGCGCGGCATCGTCCGTCATCGGCAGAAGCCGCACGTCCCCGCGCACGCCGTGCGCGCGCACGATCTCTCCTACGCGCAGGAATTCACTTCTCAACGATGTCGACCATGTATTTCTTGCTCTCGCGGACGCTCGCCGCCTTCACCACCGTGCGGATCGCCTTGGCGATGCGTCCCTGCCGGCCGATCACCTTGCCCATATCGGACGGCGCCACGGACAGGGAGAGCACGACCGTGTCCCCCTCCTCGCGCGATGTAACCGTCACTTCGTCCGGCTCGTCGACCAGGTTCTTTGCGATATAGCGTACAAGCTCCTCCATCGGCCCCATCCTCAGGAGATCGCGCCGCTCTTTTTGAGCAGAGCGCGAACGGTGTCGGTCGGCTGCGCGCCCTTCTTGATCCACTCGGCCGCGTGCTCGTTGTTGACGTTCAGTTCGATGGGATTTGCAAGCGGGTTATAGTAGCCGAGTTCCTCGAGAAACGCGCCGTCGCGCGGCGCGCGGGAGTCCGCCACGACGATCCGGTAGAACGGGGATTTCTTCGCGCCCATACGGCGCAGTCTGATCTTGAGCATTGGCTGTTTCCTCCGATTTATTTGCTTTTTTTATATTCGAAATACGGTAATCGTACTTTCGCCGTTTCACATCCCGAACGGGAATCCGCGCATGCCCTTCTTGCCGCGGCCGGTCATCTTCTTCATCATCTGCCGCGATGCGTTGAACTGGTTGACGAGCCGGTTGACCTCCTGCACGCTCGTTCCGCTGCCGCGCGCGATGCGCTTCCTGCGGCTCGCGTTGAGCGTATCGGGGGCCGCGCGCTCCGATTTCGTCATCGAGCGGATGATCGCCCTGGTGCGCGCGAGCTGCTTTTCGTCGATCGCCGCGCCGTCGAACTTCCCGGCGTTCATGCCGGGGATCATGCCGACAATGTCCTTCATCGAGCCCATCGACTGGAGCTGGTCCATCTGTTCGAGAAAATCGTCGAGTGTAAACGCGTCGGTCGTCATCTTGCGCGCCATCTCGGCCGTCTTCTTCTCGTCGAAGGCCGTCTGCGCCTTTTCGATGAGCGTGAGCACGTCGCCCATGCCGAGGATGCGGCTCGCCATGCGGTCCGGATGGAACGGCTCGATGTCCTCGAGCTTCTCGCCCGTCCCCGCAAACTTGATGGGCTTTCCCGTCACCTGCCGCACGGAGAGCGCCGCGCCGCCGCGCGTATCGCCGTCGAGCTTGGTGAGGATCACGCCGGTGAGCGGCACGCGCTCGTTGAACGCCTTCGCGGCGTTGACCGCATCCTGGCCCGTCATGGCGTCCACGACCAGCAGCACCTCCGCCGGGTCCGTCGCCTCGCGGATGCGCCCGAGCTGCGCCATCATCTCCTCGTCGATATGGAGCCTGCCGGCGGTGTCGACGACAACCACGTCCAGAAAACGCCGCTTCGCTTCCTGCACGGCTTCCTGCGCGGTCAGCACGGGGTCCTGCGTTCCGTGCTCGTAAACGGGGATGCCGAGCTTTTCGCCGACGACCTGCAGCTGCCTTATCGCGGCGGGCCGGTAGATATCGCACGCGGCCAGAAGCGGCTCCTTGCCATAGTTCTTTCGGATATATGCGCCGAGCTTGCCGCACATGGTCGTTTTGCCCGCGCCCTGCAGGCCGGCCAGGAGAAGCACGGCGGGTTTTCTCGCGCCGAACTCGAGTTTGGCGTTCTCCCCGCCCATGAGGCGCGTGAGTTCCTCGTTGACGATCTTGACGACCTGCTGGCCCGGCGTGAGGCTTTCGAGCACCTCGCTGCCGACCGCGCGCGCGCTTACGGTTTTGACGAATTCCTTGACGACGAGAAAGTTGACGTCCGCCTCGAGCAGCGCGAGCTTCATCTCGCGCATGGCCTCGTTGACGTCGCCCTCGGTCAGTTTGCCGCGCGCGCCGAGCTTCTTCAGTACCGCCTGCAGCCTTTGCGAAACGCCTTCAAACGCCATCGCCGTCCTCCGTGGTCAACTCGATGAGTTCCTCAATCAGCGCGCGCTGCTTGTCGTCCTGCGCCGTTTCCTGCAGCGCCGCAAGGATGTCCCGCATACGCGCGTTCTTCCGAATCAGCCCGAGACGGTCCTCCATCGCGCCAAGCTGCGACCTCGCCTTCTTGAGCGCATCGCACACCGCCTGCCGCGAAATCCCCTCGCGCTCGGCGATCTCCCCGAGCGAACAGTCCTCAAACGCATACTGCCGCATCAGCGAACGCTGACGTTCCGTCAGAAACGCGCCGTACCAATCCAGTAATTGTCCGAGTTCAATCAGCCGCTCCATGCGCCCGCCTGTAAAGGTAATTTGCTTTACACCCAGTCCATTATACGGGCAAACGCGGAAATGTCAAGCAGAAGATATGTTTTTGCAGGCGCCACGCGTTTGGCGGCGAATGCTTTCATCATTGACGGCGCTGTTTATGCGTCCTCCGCCAGCAGCGCGGCCGCGAAGAGGTCCGCGTCGAACGGCTGCAAATCGTCGATTCCTTCACCCACGCCTGCAAAGCGCACCGGCACGCCGAGCGATTCGTGGATCGAGACGATCACGCCGCCCTTCGCCGTACCGTCGAGCTTGGTCAGTATCACGCCGTCGAGCGGGCAGACCTCCGTGAACGCCTTCGCCTGCGCCACGGCGTTCCGGCCCGTGGTCGCGTCGAGCACGAGCAGCGTTTCGCACGGCGTATCCGGCAGCTCGCGGCCGATCACGCGGCGGATCTTGGCAAGCTCGTTCATGAGGTTGGTCTTATTATGCAGGCGGCCCGCCGTATCGCAGAGCAGCAAATCGCAGCCTTTGGCTTTGTACGAGGCGATCGCGTCGAACACCACCGCAGCGGGGTCGGAGCCCTCCGCGTGACGCACCATGGGCACGCCGGCCCTGTCCGCCCACTCGCCGAGCTGTTCGGCCGCCGCCGCGCGGAACGTATCCGCCGCCGCGAGCAGCACCTTCCGCCCCTGCGCGCGGTAGCCGCTCGCCAGCTTGCCGATCGACGTGGTTTTGCCCACGCCGTTGACGCCCACGATCAGCAGCGCCGCCGGGCCCGCGTCCGCCAGAAATGGTTTGTCTGAGCGCACCGCGTCGGCGATCAGCCCGGTCAGTACGGCGCGCGCCGCCTCCCGGTCGGCAATCTTCTGCGCTTTGACGGCCTCCTGCAGGCCGTCGAGCAGCCGCTCGGTCGCCTCCGCGCCCACGTCGGCGAGGATGAGCGCCTCCTCGAGTTCCTCGTAAAATGCCTCGTTCACGCCCTCCTTGGACGCGAACAGCCGCGAAAGGAAGCTCGTGCGCGTTTTGCCGAGTCCGGTTTTCCATTTCTGAAACAGCGGTTTCTTTTCCATTTGGAATACTCTCTGGTTTCCTTCCCGAACCGCCGCGCGTCAGGCGGTTTCGCCGAAGCGCGCGGAAACGATCTTGCTCACGCCTTTTTCCTCCATGGAGACGCCGTAGAGCGTGTCGCAGACCTCCATGCTGCCCTTCCGGTGCGTGATGAGGATGAACTGCGTATCGTCCGCGTAATGCCGCACGTAATCCGCAAAGCGCGACACGTTCGCCTCGTCGAGCGAGGATTCGATCTCGTCGAGCAGGCAGAACGCCGGCGGCTTGAGCTTGAGCATGGCGAACAGCAGCGCGATGGCGGTCAGCGTGCGCTCGCCGCCCGAAAGCAGCGAAAGCAGCTGCAGCTTCTTCCCCGGCGGCTGCGCGATGATGTCGATCTCGCACCCGAGCACGTCGTTCCGGTCCGCGAGCTGCAGCTCCGCGTGCCCGCCGCCGAACAGCTCCGAGAACACCGTTGCAAAATTGGCCTGAATCTGCTCGAACTGCCGAAGGAACACGCTCTCCATCGTCGAGGTCAGCTCCACGATCAGGCGGCCTAGGTCCTCCCTGGCGCGGTTAAGGTCGTCGCACTGCGCCGAAAGCTCCCCGTGCCGCTGGGATACGGCCTTATACTCCTCGATCGAGCCGAGGTTGATATCGCCCAGTTCCCTGATCCCGCCGCGGATCTCCGTGATGCGCGCGTTGGTCGCCCCGATGGCGATATCGTGCCGCAGCGCGGCGGCGTTTTCGTATGTAAGCTCGTACTCCTCCCAGATATGGTCCTGCATGGCGCCGAGCTCGAGCTCGAACCGGTTCTGCGAAAGCTCCTGCTTATGGATGCGCTCCGAAAGATCGCGCGATTCGGCCAGCAGCGCCTCGCGGCGCGCGCGTTGCTCGGCGAGGGAATCCGCCGTTTTCTGGCGTTCCTCCTCGAGCTTTTTCTGCGTGTCCTTCTCCGCATCGGTCGTCTTCTTCTCGCTTTCGATGCGTTCGAGCATGCCGTCGAGCTCGCCGCTGAGCGCCGCGACCGCCGAATCGTTCTCCGCCGTTTCGCGCGCAAGCTGTTCCAGCCGTTCGGAAACGGCGCGCCGTTCCTGCGAAAGCCGTTTCTGCTCGGCAAACACGGCGTCGCGCTCCTTTGCCAGCGCCATGCGGCGCACCTTCTGTTCGGTCAGTTCCGCCGCGGCGACTTCGCGCTCCCGGCGCAGCGCCGCAAGCTCCGCCTGCGCCTGTTCCACGTCCCCGCGCGTGGCCGCATTGCCCTCTTCGATGTCCGCCTGCCGCCGGTCCGCCTCGCCGCGCTCGCGCTCGATATCGGCGAGGTTCTCGGTGAGCTGCCGGCGTTCGTTTTCCAGGGCGGCTTCGGCCTCGCGGCTCTTCTCCGCGTCGCGCCGGATGATGTCGATCTGCTCGTCCTGCTTGGCCGCGCTGAGCTCGCAGGTATGCGCCGCGTCGCGGAACGATTCCACCTGGATATCCCGCTGCAAAAGCTCCTGCTCCATTTTGCGGAGCGTCTGCTTCTTCTCGGCGAGCGCACGTTCCGCGCCGCCGAGCGTTGCGTTCAGTTCCTTGATCTCGCGCTCCCGCCCAAGCAGCGAAAACGTCTTCTTCTGCAGGCTGCCGCCGCTCATGGAGCCGCCCGTACTGATGATGTCGCCTTCGAGCGTGGCGATATGGAACGCACCGCGCGCGCGCTTTTTGAGCGCGATGCCCGCATCGAGGTCCTTTACGATCGCCGTGCGGGAAAGCAGATAATCGACCGCCTCCCGCACACTCTTGTCGCATTCGATGAGTTCGCTCGCCAGCCCGATGCAGCCGGGCATGCTTTTGAGCAGCGCGCGTTCCTCCGCGGATACGCGGTATGGGCTCAGCAGCGCCATCGGCAGGAGCGTGGCGCGGCCGTAGTCGTGCGCGCGCAGGTACTCAATGACGTACTTGGCGTCCTCCGCGGTCGGCGTCACGATGTTCTGCAGCGACGAGCCGAGCGCCATGGTCACCGCGGTTTCGTATTCCTTCGGCACGCGGATCAGTTCGGCCACCACGCCGATGATCGCGTGCGAAAGCCGCGCGTCGTTCTCCGCGTCCCGCAGAATATTCTTAACGCTCGCGTAGTACCCTTCCCGCGAACGCTGCATCTCCTCGAGCACATGCGCGCGCGACTGAATCGAGGAGATGCGCTGCTCGTCCCTCTGCGCCTCCTCGCGCAGCGCGTCGTACGCCTCCTGCGCCTTCCTGCGGTGCATCAGGGAATCGTTCAGGTCGCGTTCCGCCGTTTGGAGCCGGTCCGCTTCCGCGCGCCGCTCCTCCTCCGCGCGCTGCAGTTCCTCCGCCAGACGCGCGGTCTCCCCGCGCTTTTGCTCCGCTTCGGATTCCAGCGTCTTCAGCCGTTCGCCGATGGCCGCGCGCATCGCGTCGAAGCGCGACACGCTGGAGCGGCAGTCCGACGCGCGGTTCATCGCCTCGATGATGTCGTTCTTGAGCGCTTCGAGACGCGTTTCCCGCTCCGCCGCGTCCGCGTCGAACGCGTCCAGGCGCTTTTGCGTCGCTTCGATCTCCCGTTCAAGCAGCGCCAGCGCCGCCGCGCCGGTTTCGTCCGTCTGCAAGGCCGCAAGCGCTTCGTCGAGTTCGCCGAGCCGGGCCGTCTGCGACGCATGTTCCGCTTCGATGCGCGTTCTCTGTGCGAACGCGTTCTCCCGCCGCTCGGCGAGCACGTGGCTCTCGCCCAGCTTCGTTTCCACGCCCGCCATCATGCCCATGAGGCGGTTCTGCCGGGCCGAAAGCGCCGTTTCCTGCTCGCGGAGCTGCTCCTCGAGCGCGGCGCAGGCTTCGAGCAGCGTCGTCTGCTTCGTCTCCGCCGCATCTCGCTCCCCGGTCAGTTGCTCCGCCGCCGCATGGATCGCCTCGAGCTTTTCTTTTGCGCGCTCATACTGATACAGGAAAAGATTGACTTCCAGATCCTTGAGTTCGTCCCGCAGTTTCAGGTAGGCGCGTGCGGACGCGCTCTGCTCCTCGAGCGGGCCAAGCCGGTCGCCGAGCTCCTTAAGGATATCCTCGATGCGCTCGAGGTTCTTCTGCGTGCCTTCGAGCTTGCGCTCCGCCTCCTCCTTGCGGACGCGGTAACGCATCACGCCGGCGGCCTCCTCGAACGCGGCGCGCCGGTCGCCGGACTTATTGGCGAGGATCTCGTCCACCTTGCCCTGGCTGATGATGGAATAACCGTCCTTGCCGATGCCCGTGTCCCGGAACAGGTCCTGAATATCGCGCAGGCGGCAGGTGTTTTTATTGAGGCAGTATTCGCTCTCGCCCGAGCGGTAGACGCGCCGCGTCACCGCGACCTCCGTGTACGGCACGTTCAGCCTGCCGTCGGAATTATCGAAGGTGAGCGTCACCTCGCAGTAGGCCTGCGCCTTGCGAAGCTGCGTTCCGTTGAAGATTACGTCCTCCATCCGCGTGCCGCGCAGCGCCTTGGCGCTCTGTTCGCCGAGCACCCAGCGCACCGCGTCGGAGATGTTGCTCTTGCCGCTGCCGTTCGGGCCGATGATCGCCGTGATCCCGTCGCCGAAGCGAAGCTCGGTCTTGCGCGCAAAGGACTTGAATCCGTTGATTTCGAGCTTGCTCAGTCGCATGACTCGTCCTCCAGAACGCCCAGCCGTTCCAGCGCCGCCCGCGCGGCCGCCTGTCCGGCGCTTTGCTTGCTTGCGCCCGCGCCTTCGCCGATGGCGCTGCCGGAAAGCAGCACGCGGATGGTAAACTGCTTTTTATGCTCCGGACCCGTCGCGCCGCTGCACTCGTACGCCAGCTCTCCGATGTGGTCCTTCTGCACGTACACCTGCAGGCGCGTTTTATAGTCCTTGTCCGTTTCGTCGACGCGCGCCTCTTCGAGCGTGCGGATCACCGCGTCGATGATCACCCGCCGCGCCGCCTCGATTCCGCCGTCGAGATAGATTGCGCCGATGATCGCCTCCAGCGCGTCGGACACGATCGAAGGCTTGGAGCGTCCGCCCGTAAGCTCCGCTCCGTTTCCGAGGCGCAGGCAGTCCGGCACGCCGAGCGATTCCGCCGCGGAAAAGAGCGCCTGCTCGCAGACCAGCCGCGCGCGGTGGCGCGTCATCTCGCCCTCCTGCATCTGCGGATGGCCGCGGTAGAGATGGTCGCTCACGCACAGCTCCAGCACCGCGTCGCCCAGGAATTCCAGCCGCTCGTTATGCGGGCGTTTTTTTCCGCCGCCCTTCACAAACGAGGTATGCGTCACCGCCGTTTCGAGCAGGGAACGGTTGGAAAACGTATATCCGAGCCGTGATTCGAGCGCCCGGAGCGCGTTGGGCGCCGCCGCCGCGCGTTCGTCCTTTGTCATGCGGAAGGTCTCCCCTTACAAAAAAACCCGCACCCTTGTTCTCCTTCGGATGCGGGCAATTGATTGCATGTCCGGATCAGTCTTTGTCGAGATAACCGACGATGTCGGAAACGGTCTGAATCTTGGGAAGCTCCTCGTCCGGTATCTCGATGTTGAACTCCTGCTCCAGATCCATGATGAGCTCGACGATATCGAGGGAATCCGCTTTCAGGTCGTCGATCAGGCGGCTTTCCATCGTAATGGTCGCAGGATCGATATCCAGCTGCTTGGCGATAATATCCCGAACCTTTTCGAAATTCATAATGCTTACTCCTTTGTGATGCGTACACGGCACCTCATTCCGTCAAGTATTTTATATGACGAAACGCATCCTGTCAATCCTAACCGCCTTGGCAGGTCATTCCTCCGGGCACACGGCCGCGATTTCCGCGCCGACGCGCTCCGTCACGCCCGAGTCGACCAGCCGGACCGCCTGCAGGATCGCGGAGCGGAACGCCTTCGCGTCGGAGCTGCCGTGCGCCTTGATCACGCCGCCGCAGACGCCCAGAAGCGGCGCGCCGCCGTACTCGGTATAATCGAGCTTATGCTTCAGCCCGCGCAGCGCGCCCTTGCACAGCAGCGCGCCGATCTTGCATTTGAAGCTGCTCATAAAGCCCTCTTTGAGCAGGCCGACCGTGAGCCCGATCACGCCCTCCGCGCCCTTGAGCACGACGTTTCCGTCGAACCCGTCGCAGACGACCACGTCGAACGCGCCGCCAAACACGTCCCGCGCCTCGCAGTTGCCGGCAAAGTTCACGGGAGCGGTTTTCAGCAGCTGGTAGGTCTGCTTGGTCAGCTCGTTTCCCTTTTCCTCCTCGGCCCCGTTGTTGAGCAGGCCGACGCGCGGGGACGCGATCCCCATCGCGTTCTTCATATACGCCGCGCCCATGATCGCGAACTGCACGAGGTATTCGCTCTTGCAGTCGGTGTTCGCGCCGCAGTCGAGCAGCAGCACGCGGCCGTCCCTTGTCGGCAGCACCGTCGCGAGCGCCGGGCGTTTCACGCCCTTCTGCCGCTTGATCACGAGCGTCCCGCCCGTCAGCAGCGCGCCCGTGCTGCCCGCGGAGAGCACGCAGTCCGCCTCCTTCTGCGCCACCGCGCCGACGGCGCGCACCATGGAGGAGTCCTTCTTGCGCCGGAAGGCGAGCGTCGGCTGTTCGTCACAGCCGATGACCTCGCTTGTGCCGACGATTCGCACACGCCCGTCGTGAACGCCGAGCGCCCCGAGTCCTTCCCTCAGGACGGATTCGTCGCCGTAGAGCGCCAGCTCCGCGTCCGCGGGGAGCTCCGGCAAA
>CAZIQO010000032.1:12642-31176 GCA_964541465.1 uncultured Oscillospiraceae bacterium | reverse complement strand
ATGTTTTCGTTGAACGGCTGGTTGTCGTGATACGCCATGAACAGCGGGGAACGCATCGCCTCCAGCAGCGTCTTCTCGCGGATGTTGCAGTCCGCGTAATGGATGAACGCGCAGGGTTCGATATCGCCGCCCGCGCTGATGTGCAGGTAGCTCCGGCCGCCCGCCACGCAGCCGCCGACGAATTCGCCGTCGTTCCAGAAATCGATCGTGAACAGCGGCTTCGTTTTGCGGAACCCGCGGATGCGGTCGTACATGAACTTGCGCTGCTCCGCGGTCGCCATCAGTTCCGGCACCGCATCGCGCCCGACCGGCATATAGGTGAAGAACCACGCGAATTTCGCGCCCCAGTTCACCATGGCGTCGAAGTATTCCTCGCTGCCGATCATATCGACGTTTTTGCTGGTGTAGCAGCACGACACGCCGAAGAGCAGCTTTCTTTCGCGCAGGATCTTCATGGCCCGCTGCACCGAAGCGAACGTTCCCTTGCCGCGGCGGAAGTCGGTGTCCTTCTCGAACCCCTCCACGCTGATGGCAGGCACGAAGTTCTTCACGCGCAGCATTTCATCCGCAAACGCCTCGTCGATGAGCGTGCCGTTGGTAAACGCAAGGAACGCGCACTCGGGATGCCGCTCGCAGAGCGTGATGATGTCTTTCTTGCGCATCATCGGCTCGCCGCCCGAATAGAGGTACAGATATATGCCGAGCTCCTCGCCCTGTTTGATGATGCTCTCCAGTTCGTCGAGCGTCAGGTTGAGCTTATGGCCGTACTCGGCCGCCCAGCAGCCGGTGCACTTGAGATTGCACGCGGAGGTCGGATCCATGAGGATCGCCCACGGAATGTTGCAGCCGTACTTTTCCCTGTACTTCTTCTTTCGGTCGATGCCGACCAGCGAGTCGTTGATTACAACGGTCTCAAACAGCCGCCGACGCTCGCCGTCGTCGAGGTCCGACCACAGGCTCATCACCAGCTTGTGCCAGTTGCTCTCCGGGTTCTGAAACACCTCCCGGATCGCCTTGGTCTGCCTCGTGACCGCATCGCCTGAATCATGTTTCTCCAGCCAGTTCAGCACCTTCGGTACGTTTTTGACCGGATCGCTGTTGATATAATTCAGCACCCGGCGATATGCAAACGCCTTGGCGCCTTCCGAAATCGTCCTTCCCACAAGAATCCTTCCTTTCCGTTCCGGCTTTTTTTCCATCATAGAACATCGGCCTTTCACTGTCTCTGAACAGATCGGAGGCGATGTGACATTTTTCCATAGTTTCGTCAAGATGTTACACTTTTGGGCATTTCGGTGGATTCGTGCGGTTTTTTCCCGGCGGCGGGATTCTGCCCCTGTGTGCCGCGGTTTAAATGGCTTACTCTGTCTGTATGAATTGTTGGAATGGATCCGACAGGAAGGCGATACGATGAATGAACAGCTGGCTTCGGTGCTTCTGAACGCTTCCGTCGATCACTGGATCCGCGAAATGCGGATCGATACGCATCGCACGGCGCGGCGGCTGGCCGAGCTCGGGCGGTTGTTTTCCTCGGGCGCGAAGCAAAGCGGTTTCTTCTATGAATCGGAAGAAACACTGAAAAATCCGTCGAGCATGTACTATCCGCTGCTCGCGGCGCTTTGCAGCACCGTCGACGCGGAATCGCTCAAGACCTTCGGAATGGCGTTTGGGTACCACTGCCTCAGCCGGGGCGCGAACAGGCGGCGCGCGGCGGTGCGCGAAGGATGCCGCGGCGTGTCCTTCCTTTCGTGCGTGCACGACGCGACCCCCGCTTTGCTGTCGGAACGCGTTTCGTCCCTGCGCCCGCTCGGCACCGGCACATACGCCGTCTACCCCGCCGCGGACGCCGACCCCGCCGCGCTTGCCGGCGTAATGGCACGGCAGCACGAATGCGCGTTTCTTGTGTTCGACGGCGCGGCCGCTTTCGACGGGCTGCTCCCGGCCAACGCCATGCTGTTCCTTCCCGCGGAGTCCCTGCTGAACGGCGCTGCGCCGCGGCAGGGCGCGCTGTACGGCGCCTACGCGTCCTACGACGCGCATACGATCGACGAAGACGCGTCCGAAAAGCGCGTCGCCGCGCTGAGCGCGGCCGGCTGCCTGTTTTACGTGCTCACCGCGGCATCAAATGCCGCCCCGGCCGTTTGTGCGGAGGCGGCGCGCGCCGTCCAGCAGCTGCGCAGGCATATGACGGTCCCGCTGTTCCCCGTTTCGCTGGAAACCGACGCCTCGTACGTGGACGCGCCCGCGCCGTCGCTGTGGCCCATACCGGCAAATGCGTATTAGTCGTTTTGGGCGCTGAAGTTGTAAACAAGTTGTGAGTTTCTTCGCCGGGATTGAAACAACCCGGCGTTTATGGTATCATGTTGTCGCTTTATAGCCAATGCGTTCCAGATTGGCAGGAAGGAACAACATCCTATGTCGAAACTCATGAAGGTCGTTCTGATCGTCGTCGTCGTGCTGTTCGTAGCCTGCGGCGCGCTCGCGCTGTATGTGGTCAGCAGCATGCGTTCCGGAACGGTCGATATTGTGGAAAATCCCGGGGACGCCCTCGACGCGGACGAGCAGACGGCCGAAACGGAATCGACACCGGAGGTCATCACCGTCGTCGGCGAGGATCCGACTCCGTCGCCTACACCCATGCCCATCTATGAGGAGGAGGCCATCGAAGACAACATCGTCAATATCCTCCTCGTCGGCACCGATTCGCGCAGCGAGACCGACGCGGAGAACTCCGAGGGACGCTCCGATTCGATGATGCTCGCTTCCCTGAATAAATCGACCGGCAAGATCACGCTGGTTTCGTTCATGCGCGACGCGCGCGTAAAGCGCATCGGCACGAAAGGCACGTTTTCGTTTTCCAACAAACTCAACGGCGCGTACCGCGGCGGTTACGGCGGCGGCGGCCCGGGCGAGCTGATCAACACCATCAACTATAACTTCGACCTCGATATTCAGGAGTACGTCTGCATCGGGTTCGACGGGTTCGCAACGCTCATCGACCAGATCGGCGGGCTGGACGTGGATCTCGATCAGGCGGAGATCAACTTCATCAACGACCGCATTACGGGCGATCACGAGCTCGAGCCGGATATCGTCAAGAACGCCGATACGATCAGCGCCGAACCCGGCATCGTGCACCTCAACGGCGCGCAGGCGCTGATCTACGCGCGCAACCGTCACACCGGCCTGGGCGACAGCACCGGGAACGATTTCGACCGCGTCGGCCGGCAGCAGAAGATCATCGAGCTGGTTTACGAGAAGATCAAAAATGAGATGAGCGCGGCGAGCGTCTACGCGCTGATCACGTTTGCCTGCGATTACGTCTCCACGAACATGTCGATCGACACAATGACGAGCGTTGCAAAAACGCTGCTTGCAACCGACTTCGAATTCGTGACCACAAGCGTGCCCGAAGAGGGCAGCTACAGCTACTATGTCGATGAAACGACCGGTGTAAAGACCGACCAGATGCAGTTTAACATCACGAAGGCGGCCACCGCTCTGCACGAACTGCTTTACGGCGCGGAAGAAACGCCGGAGCCGACGCCGACACCGACGCCGACACCGACCGCCGGCGACTGACCGGCATTGTCACAAACCGGATCTCACGCACCGCCGCATCGTTTGATGCGGCGGTTTTCGCATGGGTGCCGGCCTTTTCTTTCAAAATCGATCCGCTTTCCTGCCAAACGCTGTCATAGGCACGCATGCCCATGGTATACTAATTTGTATGAGAACGTACCGCTTCCTGCTGGCCGTCGCCGCCGCCGCGCTGCTCGTACTGCCGCTTTCCGGCTGCGCACAGGCCGGTTTTTTCCCGTTCGGCACGCCGACGCCCGTGCCGACGCCCACCGCCGTACCGACGCCGTCCCCGTCGCCGACGCCCGTGCCCGTCGTCGCGGTATTCGGCGCGGACGATTCGCCCTCGTTTGCCGAGGGTGTATCCGACGCGGCGGAAAACGACGATCTTTCGCTCTCGTTCGTTACCGGCGGCGTCGGCGCGCTCGCGGAGTACGAGCCGGCGGGCGCCGCGGCCGCCGTCGTTTTCCTGACGGGTTCCGCCGACGAACTGCCGAACGTCGATTTTCCGCTTTATGTTTACGCCGCGGACGGGCAGACCGTTTCGGAGGAGGTTCCGCACCTTACGTACGACGATGCCGGCGCCGCGGCCGCCGCGCTCGAACTGGCGATCGCCTACCCGCCGCACGAAACGCCCGTGCGCATGATCGGCCTGTTCTGCGATGAGGACGGCGACGCGTATGCACTCTGGAAAGCGGCCGTGAAAAAGGGGCGCGTGTATGCAAAAGCGGTCTATTTTGAAAGCGACGCGAGCGCGGACGCGTCCGCCGGAAGCTGGCTTGCGGGCGAACTGAATGCCTATTACCCCGGTATGCTGGACGCCGTCTACGCCGAAACGGGCGATCTGGCCGTCTCGGCGGCGAGCGTGCTGCTTTCCAAAAATCGGGACGATATCGAGGTGTTCGCCGCTTCCACAGGCGGGGGCGCGGACCGCATGCTCTCGGCTGTGCTGCCCGCCGCCGTCGGCGCAAATCTGTACGACGCCGGCGGCCTGTGCTACCGCCGCGCGCGCGCGCTGCTGTTCGGTCTGGCGGCCGAAAGCTCCGTGCTGCCGCCCGAACGGCTGACCTTCTCCTCGCAGCCGTAGAGGCTCCCTGAATCCCCCCGGCCGGGCTTCGCCGCCGGCTCTCCAAAAAAGCACCCCGCGGGACGGTCCGCAGAGCGCCGGAAATCCGCAGAGCGCCGGAAAACGGTCTCCATTCAGGGCGCGCATCCCCCGCGCGCCGTATGCCGTCTCAGTCCATGATCTCGCCCCATCCGGTTGTAAAGCGGCTGGTGCGGATATACCCCGTTTCGTTCCAGTACGCCAGCTTCGTCCATCCCTCGTCGGTCGTTTCAAGCACCTTGACGGACGTCTGCGCCGGCACCTTGCAGATGCGTTCGGAATCCGAGTCCGGCTCCGCATACATCCATTCGGTCGTCTTGAGCAGCGTCGCGTCCTCCTTCGTGTCCATCTCCCCCTCCCGGTAGGAGATGTAGCCGCGTTTAACGTATCCCTCCCGTTTTCCGTAGCGGACCTTGACCCAGACCTCGTTCTGTAAAAGCACCTCCAGCTCGTCGCCGACGTTCAGGCGGCAGATCGAATCGAACGATGCGCCGCTGCCCTTCCTCAGGCGCGCGCCCGCCACCGTCACCCATGCCTTGTCGTTCGGCAGTTCCTCCGCGTCGTCCACGATCGTTTTCTGAAACGCGTTGTATTCCGAAAACGTCATGTCCGTTTTCAGCGCCTTTCTGAGCTCGCTATCCCGCTTTTCGCTGGTGCTGACCTCGATGGTCGTTCCGGGGCAGGCATAGTAGTAAAGCCACTTGGCGTCCTCCACGTAGAGCCGCACGCAGCCGTGGGACACGTTTTTCCCCATGTTGTTGAAGGCGCTCCGTTTGAGCGAATTCACCGTCCGGTCGCCGTAGAGAACCGAATGAAAGAAAATGCTGCCGACGATCTGCACCCAGTAGCGCGCGTATTCGCCGCCGAAGTTGGCGAATTTTCCAAACCGCTCGCGCCCGCCGATCTTCCAGATCCCGCGCGGCGTCGGCGTTGCCTCGTCCTCCGGGTCGGTCTCGTCGACGTCCGTGCGCCCCGAGGAACACAGAAAGCGCCGAACGACCTTCGTGTATTCGCCGTTTTCGTCGCGCTCAAACACGGTAACGATCTGATTGTTGAGATCCAGCAGGATATAGTATTTCTCCGGATCGTCGTTCTTCAGCTCGTCGCGCGCGCTTGCCCGTCCCGGCGCAAGCAGCAACGCCGAGAAAAAGCACGCGAGCGCAAGCAGAAGCGCCGTTCCTTTCCGCATCGGATCACCTCGGAAATAACATATGCGCGGGCATGACGAATTCTGTCATGCCCGCGCGAACACTGTCGAATTAAAATACGCGATAGGCGCAGATGAAGTGCTGCGACCAGTATCCGCCGGATTTGAGTACGGTTGTCGAAGTGCGCACCTCGCCCTGCGAAGAGCTCGCGTCGATCATCTTTCCGCTGCCGATATAGATGCCCACGTGGCCGGTGGCGCTCGTGCTGCCGGAGAAGACCAGTATATCCCCGCGCTCGATCGAGCTCATGCTCGTGATCTTCTGATAGCGCGAGCAGGTGCGCCACATGATGGACGTCTGGTAGCTGCAGCTGATGCCCGCGTTCTTCATGCACCAGTAGACGAAGCCGGAGCAGTCGAACGTGTTCGGCCCTTTCGCGCCGCGCACGTATTCGCAGCCGAGCTTGCTTTCGGCAAGGGCGATCAGCTTTTCCACTCCCGTCTTGCTGGAAACGCTCGACGAGGAGGAACTGCTGGACGAACTGCTCGAACTGGACGAGCTGCTCGAACTAGAAGAACTGCTGCCGGACGAGGATTCGGTCTCGCTGGACGGCGTGGACGCGGCCTTCTTCGCGCTGGAGGAGTTCAGCATGGTGAGCGTAACCGCGCCGACCATTCCGTCCGTGGTCAGGCCGCTGCGCTTCTGAAACGCCTTGACGGCGTCCTGCGTGATCTCGCCGAAATACCCCGTCGCGTTCGCCGTGGAAAGATATCCGAGCTTGGCAAGGCGCGTCTGGATGTTCTTTACCTCGGTTCCGTAATCGCCGAGCTGAATCACCATGGCCTGCGCTTCGCCGGAAAGCAGCAGATCGCGCGTTACGGGGCCGAGACATCCGTCGCGCGTCAGGCCGTTCGCCTGCTGGAACGCCTTGATGGCGGACACCGTGGCGCGGCCCATCACGCCGTCCGGCTTGAAGGTGATATAGCCGAGCTCTTTCAGCGCGGTCTGACAGGCCTTGATCACCGGGTTCTCGTCGCCGAGCGTATAGGCGTTGCTCACGACATCCTCGCCGTAGAGCATGCTCAGGGTTTTCGTTCCGACTTTTCCGTCCGCCGTGAGATCGTTCTTTTCCTGGAACTCCTTGACCGCTTCCTCGGTCTTGTCCCCGAACGTTCCCTGAATGTTCGCTTCGTTGTCGAGATAGCCGAGCTCGTAGAGCCGCTCCTGCACGCCCTCAACGTCCTCGCCCGAGTCGCCGTTCTGCATCACGTAGATCTTCGCATCGTCGCTCATGAGCAGCGAATAGGTGGTCTGCCCGCAGATGCCGTCGTCATCCAGGCCGTTATGCCGCTGGAACGTTTCCAGCGCGGATTTGGTCAGCGGCCCGAAGTGCTCGGTCGGCTCGTCGGAGTCCATATATCCAAGCTCCATAAGGCGCTTTTGAATCTCCGCAACGACCGCGCCGTCGTCGCCCTCCTCCAGTTCCACGGTGAATTCCACGTCGCCCGCGTCCGTTTCCGAAGCGTCGGTCTCGCTGACGCTTTCATCCGCCGTGGTCTCCGCCTCCGCGGACGCGTCGTAATCCGCGTAGGGATCGACCGTTCCGCTGTCGAAGGATTCCGCCGTTACGCTGCTCTCGCCGGTGGCATAGGCCGCGAGCGTCTCCGCGGCGTCCGCGCTGGAGCGATTGCCCGGCAGCGCGATGGCGAGAATGATGATGGTCAGCACAAGAAAGCCGAACGCGCTGCTGGCGATCAGCAGAATGCGCGGCGGCAGGTCCATCAGAAAACGATATACCGAACGGATGCCGTAATAAATCCCGCGGGCGGCACTGCGCAGCAGCGCCATGGCGTACCGCTTCGTTATCTTCCAAATCCGCCTGAGCGTAATCGGCTTCTTTTTCTTCCTCTGAGGCGTCGTTGCCACGTTCGGGCTCCTTTCGACGGGCACCGCAAAAAACCCGCCTTTCGCGTCCTTTTCATTTTTGCAGATTGATTATATCAGCGAATCGTGTCTATGGATTGAACATTTTTTTAACGAATCGCTAAACCGACCGCACTCCCGGCGCCCCGGTTCAGCCGTCGAAATATTCGCCGCGCCGGTAATCGTATACCGCGGCGTTGTAACGTTTCAGATCCTCGAGCACGCGCCCGGTCCCAAGCGCCACGCAGGAAACCGGGTCCTCCGCAATGCGGCAGGGCACGTTCGTGCGCTCGGACACGTATCGGTCCAGTCCCGCGAGCAGCGCGCCGCCGCCGGTGACGACGATGCCCGTTTCCGCGATATCCGTCGCTAATTCGGGCGGCGTGCGTTCAAAGATGCCGCGTACGCGCCCCATGATGGCGGAGAGCGGCTCGGAGAGCGCGTCCACCATCTCGTTCGTGCCGATCGGCACCGCCTCCGGAAGCCCGGTCGCCAGATTGCGGCCCCAGATCTCCACGATGCGCTGTTCCTTTTCGATATGCGCGCGTCCGTAGGCGATCTTGACATCCTCGGCGTTGCGTTCGCCGATCGTAAGACTGTGCTTGCGCTTCATATACGCCCGGAGCGCATCGTCGAACTTATCGCCCGCCATCTTGATGGAATCGGAGAGCACGATGGCTCCGTACGCGATCACGGCGATATCCGTGGTCCCGCCGCCGATGTCCAGCACCATATGCCCCTTCGGCTCGTTGATATCCAGCCCGGCGCCGATAGCCGCGGAGAGCGGCTCCTCGATCAGATACGTATACCTTGCGCCCGCCTCGTCCGTCGCCTCGACAACGCAGCGCTTCTCGGCCTCCGTGACGCCCGATGGCACGCAGACCACCGCGCGGGGCCTGACGAGCAGGCGCGTGCCGACGACCTTTTTGAAGAAATAGCGCAGCATACGCGCGGTCACGTCGAAATTGGAGATCACGCCGTCGCGCAGCGGACGGATCACGAGGATGTTCGCCGGCGCCCGGCCCATCATCTTGCGCGCTTCCTCGCCGATGGCGACGATCCGCCCGGTGACGCGCTCCACGGCCACCACGGACGGCTCTTTGAGCACGATCCCCTTATTCTTCAGACAGACCAGCGTCGTGGATGTACCGAGGTCGATCCCCACGTCGGACGTGTCAAACAATCCCATAGCAATACTCCCGCCTTCCGCGTGCAAACGGGCCCGATCTTCCGAGCGCGCCGCTCACACTGCTCGTATTGTACCATGTGCCGCCCGAGCGGGCAATCCGGGAAAATCGGCCGGAAAGCCGTCACGCCCCGGCGCCGGATACCGCCGCACGCAGCACCTGGCCGATCGGCGCGGCGATGGCAAGCGCCGCGCTCCTGTCCTGGGACGTCGGCGAAAGGTTGATCACCACGAGACTGTCGCCGCGGAAATAGTCCACCAGCCCCGCCGCCGGATAGACCACGAGCGACGTGCCGCCGATGATGAGCATGTCCGCGCGCGCGATGTGGCCCACGGCGCGGCGCAGCACGTCCTCGTCCAGCCCCTCGCCGTAGAGCACGACATCCGGCTTGATCGTTCCGCCGCAGGCGCATTTCGGCACGCCGCTCATAGAGAGGATCTCCTCGAGCGAATAGCGTTTCCCGCAGCGCATGCAGCGGTTCCGGTACACGCTGCCGTGCAGTTCCAGCACCTCGCGGCTGCCGGCCTTCTGGTGCAGGCCGTCGATGTTCTGCGTGATCACCGCGGTCAGCTTTCCGCGCGCTTCCAGCTCGGCGAGCGCGCGGTGCGCGTCGTTCGGCTGCGCGTTCGGAAAGAGCAGGTATTTGCGGTAGTAGTCGTAAAACGTCTCCGTATGCCGCAGGAAAAATTCGTGCGAAATCAGCACCTCGGGCGGGTAGCCGTATTGCTGCGTCGCCTGAAATACGCCGCTGCTTGAGCGAAAGTCCGGGATGCCGCTTTCCGTCGAGGTGCCGGCCCCGCCCAGAAACGCAACGCGTTTCGCGCGCCCGAGCAGGGATTTCAGTGTTTCGATCTGCTGTGTGAGTTGTTCGTCCATGGTTCTATCATAGCACGGCGCGCGGATTTTTGAAAGTGCGCGGGCGATGCGGTTTTTTGTGGATCGTTCGGCCGCGCTGTGGTATCATGAAGGCATGAAAATCAGATTGTTCAACGCAAGGATTCTCCCGCTCGACGGGAGGACGCCGCTGTTTTCCGGCGAATTGACCGTCGACGGCGGCACGATCGTCTCCATGCATCCGGCGCAGGAGGCGAAGGACGAAACGCGCGGTGCGTTCGACCGCGAGATCGACTGCCGCGGCAATCTCGTTCTGCCGGGATTCAAAAACGCGCACACACACTCCGGCATGACGTTTCTGCGTTCGCTCGCGGACGATCTGCCGCTGCAGCAGTGGCTCACGCAGCAGGTGTTCCCGAAGGAAGCGCAGCTTACGCCGGACGACGTGTATACGCTCACGAAGCTCGCGATCCTGGAGTACCTTTCCGGCGGCGTCACGATGATGTTCGACATGTACTTCTTCCGCGAGAGCATCGCCGCCGCCGCGATCGACACGGGGTTCCGCGCGGCGCTCGTGGGCTGCGCCAACGATTACGGCGGTTCGGCGAAGGAGACCGCCGAGGAATACGAAAAGTATTCCAAGCTGCACCCGCGCATCCGCTACCGGCTCGGCTTCCACGCGGAATACACGACCTCGAAACCGCTGCTTCTCGACCTTGCCGCGATGGTGCAGTCCATCCGGCAGCCGTTCTACACGCACCTTTGCGAGACCGCGCAGGAGGTGGACTCCTGCGTTGCGCACAGCGGCCTCCGCCCGATCGAATACCTCGATTCGCTCGGCCTGTTCGACTTTGGAGGCGGCGGGTTCCACTGCGTGCACGTTTCCGAACCCGAGATAGAGATTCTCAAAGCCCGCGGCATGAACGTGGTCACCTGCCCGGGCTCCAATATGAAGCTCGCCAGCGGCGTCGCCCCCGTCGCCGAATACCTCGACCGCGGCATCCCCGTGGCGATCGGCACCGACGGTCCGGCGAGCAACAACTGCCTCGATTTCTTCCGGGAAATGTTTCTCGTCACGGGGCTGCAGAAGCTCCGCCGCGGCGCGGACGCGCTCGACGCGTCGGACGTGCTCGATATGGCCTGCCGCACGGGCGCGTACGTATGCGGCTTTCCGGAGTGCGACTGTCTTTCCCCCGGCAAGCAGGCCGACCTGACCGTGCTCGACCTGCATCAGCCCAACATGCAGCCGCTCAACAATATCGCAAAAAACGTCGTCTACAGCGGCAGCAAGCAGAACGTTGCGCTGACCATGGTCGCCGGCAAAATCCTATACGAGCGGGGCGAGTTCTTCGTGGGCGACGATCCCGAGCGCATCTACGCCGAGGCGAACCGCATCATCCGCCGCATGCGCTGACCTCCCGCTTTTTTTCACACGGCGGCTGCGGCGCGTTCGGCAGCCTGTGCCGGGAGCAGGCGGTGGAGGCTCTTCCAAACCACCGCTCAGGGCCATAACGGCCCTGAGAACCCATTTTTGCAAGCGCCCTGTCAGGGCGCTTGCGGAGTCAGGGATTCCCAGGGGACGTGTCCCTTGGGTGGGGTGCAGGGGTGAAATCCCTGCAAAAAAACTTTCTTGACAGACTGAAACGGCCCGCTTCTGCGGGCCGTTTCGGGTCTCTCCTGATTCTATTGCTTCGTTCAGACGGGTGAAAGCGCGGTTTTGCGGATTCCCCGCTTGCGGAAGAGGTTTCTGCGCTCCTTGGTCAGAAACGTCACGGTATCCCGGATCGTCGTGCTGATATCGCGCGGCGAATATCCGAGCTCGCGTTTCGCCTTTTCGTTGGTGAAACGTGCGTTGCTCGTCAGGGTATAGAGCGTATAGCGCGTGAACAGCGGCGCCTCCCGGCGGATCTTGTAGTAAAGCTCCGCAAGCGGCGCGGTCAGTTTTGCAAACCACAGCGGCAGAACCGTGCGGATCTTCCTTCCGCCCGTCACACGCGAAAGCGTGTTCATGAGCTCCCGCACCGGCACGTACCGGTTGGAGAGGATGTAGCACTCGCCCTTCTTGCCTTTCTCGGCGGCCGCGATCACGCCGTCCGCCACGTCGCGCACGTCCACGAAATCATATCCGCCCTCGACGCAGGCCGTCAGGCTCCCGTTGAGGTAGTTAATGATCATCTGCGTCAGGTGCCCGTGGCCGTAGTCGTTCGGCCCGATGATGCCGGACGGCTGAATCACCGTCGCGTCCAGGCCCTCGCGCGCGGCGTCGAGCACGATCTGCGTGGCGGCGGCTTTCGTCTTGGCGTACAGGCCGATCACCGCGTCCGCCCGGAAGCCGTCCACCTCGTGCATCACGTTTCCCTGCGGGAGCTCGGGCAGCGCGTGGACCGAGCTGATGTACACCAGCTTCTTGACGCGGTGCTCCTTGCACAGCTCCACGATATTCCGCGTGCCGTTGACGTTGACGTCCACAACGCGCTGATCGTAGCGCGACGCGACGGTGACGATACCCGCGCAGTGAATGACGATGATCTCGTCCTCGTCGGCGTTCAGCCCGTAGAACAGGGGTTCGAGAGAGGACCTGTCGCGCACGTCGCCGCGCACGATGGACACCGTATCGCCGTAGAGCATGGTGACGTCCTCATCGGGCCGCGCAAAGCCGCGCACCGTTTCGCCCGACGAGAGCAGCTCACGTGCGATTGTGTTCCCAAGATGCCCCCCGATTCCTGTGATGATATAAACGCGTTTTCCCATAGGATCCGCCTCGCTTTCCGACTTTTATCATACGAAGGGATTGTTACGCTGTCGTTACGAAAAACCAACATTTTTCCGACACTTTCATTGCCGGATTATGAAGAAAAAACCCGTCGGCCTGCGCGCGTTTTCTTCGGCTTCCGCCGCCGTCGTCCGCCGCGTTCTTCCGCGCCCGGTTCTTTCACAGGCAATGGTGCGCGATGTCGGAAAACCGCTGCTTCTCGGCATAGTAAACCGCGTTTTCCCTTGCGGAATAGACCATGGAAACGACGGTCGGCCATTCGCCGCGCTGCACGGTCGATCGAAGCACCTCGAAGGCGTCGCTTACGCCAAAGCTGTCCGGCGCACTCTGCAGCATGGCTTCGGCCGTCTCGTACCGGTCCAACCCGGCGCCCAGAAGGCCGCAGGTGTTCTCCCGATCGAACAGCGAAAAATTCGTCATCACCGAATACCGCGGCCGTTTCTTCTCGAATCCTCTGCCCGGCTCGACGACGAGCACGTCGCCGTCCGCGCTCGTGATATGCGAATGCAGCGAGAACCCCGGCGCGTTGACGATCTGCTTTTCGCGAACGATCGCTTCCGCTTCGCCGAACGAAAGATGCCCAAGCAGCACTTCCTGCACCAGCCGGTTCAGCCGGTAGCAGTCCGCGCGGCGCCGGTATTTGCCCGCCTCGCATTCGGCGTTCATCAGTTCGTTGACAAACACGCCCCCCGCGCTTACGCCAAAGCTCGGCTCCCACCGGCCCCTGTACCAAAGCGCGGCATAAAAAGAGCCGCTTCTGCCCCGGATGAACCGGTACCGAAAAACATTCGTATCAAAATTGAACCCGGCGATCACATCGCCGCCGTGAAACAGAAAGCTCGTGCACATGGTCCGCCTTTTTTCGTTCCCCCGCATTTTCCCGCCGGCACGCAGGCCCCCCGCGCGACCGCTCCCAACTATTCTAATCCAAAAGCCGGCTGTCGGCAAGCGGAACGAATTCGGGCCAGATCCCGGACAGGCGCCGTAAAAAATCATTGCGTGCGGATATCCGTTCGGATATGATGCAGACAGGCGAACGGGCTTAGCATCGTCCGGACGCAAACGAAACGCAGTTTGGGAGGCGGCACATGAACGAAACGATTCTCCGGGGCCATTACAGATCGCGCGGTTTTCAGCAGGCCGAAGCCGATCGGGCCGTCGACGACGTGCGGGCGCTGGAAACATGGCTTGCAGAGCGGGACCTTTCCCTTGCGCGCGCCTCCGTTGACGAGATCCGGTCGTATATCCGGCTTTTAATCGCCGACGGCCGGAATACCCTGCCTTGCCTGCTGGCGCTGGCGCGGTATTTTTACCTGATCGACCGTAAGGACGTCTATCTCTTCTTTACCTCGCTGCTCGGCGGACTCGGCGTGATCGAATCCATCCGGGACCGGGTCTCCGAAACGGCGGGGAAGGAAGCGGCCGACGGGATCTTCGAATCGCTGGAGCGCCCTCCGCTCGGGTCGGAACCGGCCGATTTCCCGGAATTTACCAGCCGGCTGATGGCGCGCCTGGAGGCGCGCCTGCCGGAGAGCACCGTCCGGCAGGCGCTCGCGGGCAACAACCACGGAATACCGGAAAGCGCCTTCGACGAGGAAAAACAGCACTACGCGGCCGCCGCCTGCCTCGACGAGTATCTCGCCGACCGGCACCGCCGAAAGGTGGAGGAGCTGCGCGGGCACGCGGAGACAAAAACGGTATGGTACGAGCAGATCATCACGCCGGAGGTCGTCGACTACGTCGCCTCCAATCAGGAGATCCTCTCGGCCGTCCGGAAGGACGATACGCTGTTTATTACAAAGATCCCCTATGACCCGGCGAAGTATCTTGCCGAAACCGATCCCGTCCGGAAACGCTATTACGCCTGCCACTGCCCGTTTGTGCGGGAAGCCATCCTCAGCGGCAAGCCGGTTCTTTCGCCAAGCTGGTGCTACTGCAGCGCCGGGTACGCAAAGTTCCCGTTTGAGGTCGTTCTCGGCAGAAAACTTCAGGTGAAGCTTCTCGCGTGCGCGCTGGCGGGCGATCCCGTCTGCCGGTTCGCCGTCTCCCTAAAAGACGATCCGCCGTCCTGAGCGGTCGTATGGGCGGCTGGGCTGCGGCGTTCTGCTTCGCCGCCGTATGGCGAAACCAAGCGGCAGTTCAAATCTGTTTTCAGGGGTTTCACCCCTGGCCCCACCCGAGGGACACGTCCCTTGGGAATCCCTGACTCCGCAAGAGCCCTTTCCGGGACGCTTGCGGAAATGGGTTCTCAGGGCCGTTGCGGCCCTGAGCGGTGGTTTGGAGGCGAGGCCTCCAAACGTCCCCTCTCCCTTCATCATTCCGGGATAATACGAAGCGGAGGATTTTCATCCTCCGCTTCGCCTTATCTGTTCTTTTTTCTGTGCGCGCGCCTTCGTCAGCGCTCGTCGTCGATCCGGAACATCCCGACGAACGGATCCTTCGCGTCGTCCGGTATCCTTGCGCGGAACAGTTCCTCGCCGTTGACCAGCACCACGAACCAGCGGTCCCGCATGCGCTTCGTCAGCCCTCTGCTCAGACGCGCGGCCCCATACACCCCGCCGCGGATCTGCTTGCTGCTCAGCTTGACGATGACCGTGTCCTTTCTGCGCCGGACGCGGAGCACCGTGTGCAGTCTGTGCTCCCGGTCGTGCCTGCGCCCGTAGATGCGGATACGCACGTTGAAGCCGAACGCGAGGAACAGCAGCAGAAGCAGCAGACAGGCGGCCGCGACGTATGCGCCCCAGGTGCTCCCGCTCTGGCCGCGCATATTCCTTGCGATGATGTCCCGCATCGTAACGCGGACCTGCGCCGTTCCGACGTTGCCGTCCTCATCGATGGTTTCCACGAGGTACGTGCCGGGTCCGACGCCTTCCAGCGTAAGCGTCTCGGACCACTCCTCCGTGCCGGGAAGGCGGATATAGAGCGTTCCTTCCGGCGCATCCTCGACATCCTCCACCCGAACCTCCACGTCTCCGAAATCCGGTTCAGGCGTCGCCTCGGCCGACTCCGGCGTCGGCGTCGGTTCTGCCGCCGCTTCGACGATGAACGGCCCGAACGTCCGGTATGTCGTCAGCCCGAACGCATTCTGGCAGTAGGCGTGGATGTAGTAGGTCCCCGCGTCGGCAATCGTGATGCTCCCGGTATAGCTCTTGTATGCGCCGCCCGGCGTTGCGCTCAGGCTGAGCTGATAACCCTTTGCGGTGATTGCCGACTCCGCGTCCGTAAACGTCAGCGTCGCGGTGATTGCGTCCTGCGTCGTATCGCCCGTACGGTAACTCCCGGAATCGCAGGCGATGGCGGGCGGCGTTTCGTCGATGACGGTCACCTCATACGTAAACGTCGTGCTGTTCCCGGCAACGTCGTAGAGAACAAACGTGTATTCGCCGTTTTTCGCCGCCGTGTACTGCATGCCGGTTCCGGCGTTGAGGCGCGACCCGTCCGGCAGGATCATGTAGCTGTTGCCGCTGCCGCCGGGGTCCGTGGCCAGGGTGAACTTGAGCAGCGCCTTCGTGCCGCTGACGCTCTCGGCGATTGTGGGAACGGCGGGCTGCTGCTTGTCGACGCGCGCCAGATATCCGCCGAACTGCGCCGCGTTGCCGAACTCGTCGGTCGCAAGCACGTAAACGTTGTGCGTCCCGGCCGTCACGACCTTGTTATCGCTCGTCGTAAAGCTCTTGTCCTCGAGCGAGTACTGGAACGTGACGCTGGAGGCGTCCTCCGCGCTGACAGCGGTCACCGTCACGCTCTGGTTCGTCCAGGTTCCGGCCGTGTAGGTCTTGCCGTCCGCCGTTTTCATCGTGACGGTAACGCTCACCGGCGCGTCCTTGTCGACCTCCACGGTGCCGGAGTATCCGTAGTCGCTCGTATACTCCGCGTCGGAGGCGTTCACCCGGAAGCGCAGCGACGTCGTGCTCCCAAGCAAGGCGGGAACGGCGAACGCATACGTCGTATCCGTCAGTCCGGTTTCAACGACGATCCATGCCGTTCCGTCGAAGTACTCGAGGGTATAGGTCAGTATATCTCCGTCGATATCGAATCCGCTCCAGACCACGTCGATCGTCGACGAGCCGCCGTAGCGCTCGCCGCCGGCCGGCGCGCTTACAACGGGCGTTGCCGGCGGATCGTTCACGCTCAGCACGGTTACGTTCACCGTGGCGGAGGACGTTTCTCCGTGGCCGTCGGTCATGGTGTAACCAAAGCTGTCCGATCCGGCGAAGCGGTCCTCCGGCGTATAGACGATTTCGCCGTTCAGGATCACCGCCGTGCCGTGGCCCGGCGTAGTGACCTCGGTAAGCGCAAAGTCGCTTCTCGCGTGCGGGTCGCCAAAGTTCTTCGTTCCGTCCGTATCCACGTCCGTATCGTTTGCCAGCACGTCGATCGTCACGGGATCCTCGTCGGGCGTACTTGCGGTATCGTCCACCGCCTCGGGAGGATCGTTCTGCTGAACCACCGTTACGCCGACCGTGGCCGCCGCCGTCAGCGTGCCATCCGTCACCGTATAGGTGAAGCTGTCCGGTCCGTTATAGTCGGCTGCGGGCTGATACGTAATCTTGCCTTTGTCAATGGAGGTAGTTCCGTGCGAGGCCGCGCCCACCGACTGGAGGGTGAGCGGCGCCTGCGGCGACGCGTTGAGCGTTTTGTCCGTATCCACGTCCGTATCGTTTGCCAGGGCGTCGATGACAAGCGTCGTGTCCTCGTTGGTCGAGACCGTATCGTTCACCGGTGTCGGCGTGTCGTTGACGGCGGTGACCGTCATCGTGACGGTCGCGCTGGCGGTTGCGCCCAGCGTGTCGGTAACGGTGTAGATGAAGCTGTCCATGCCGTTCCAGTTCGCGTTCGGCGTATAGGTGATCACGGTTCCGTTCACCGAAACGGTCCCGTACGTCGGCGCGTCGTCTGTGGCGACCGTTACGTGCAGAACGTCGCCGTCCGTGGCGATATCCACGTCGCTGATCAGTCCGCTGACATCCACGTCAAACGGCGTATCCTCCGCCGTCGTCCTGTCGGCCGCTTGCGCAACGGGCGCGTCGTTGACGGCCGTTACGGTCACCGTAATCGTTGCGGAGCTCACCAGTTCGCCCGCGTCGCGCATCTGATAGCCGACGGTGAACGAGCCGTGATAATTCGCGTCCGGCGTAAACGTCACGCTTCCCGCGGACGTCGTTACAAAATCGCCCGGCATACTCGCGGTGTCTTCCGTAAACCCGACGAACGAAAGCGTGTCGCCCGGATCCTGATCCGTATCGTTGTCCAGCACATTGACGGTGACCGGCGTGTCCTCCGCCGTATTCATCGCGTCGTCGTGCGCAACCGGCGCGTCGTTCTGCACGTTCACGCCGACCGTCAGCGTACCCGTCGCCTTGCCGTCGTGCCCGTCGTTGAGCACATAGGTGATCTTCTGCGTGCCGACGAAGTTCAGTTCCGGCGTGTAGGTGATCACGCCGCCGTCTTCCGAGAGCGTCCCGTGCGCCGTTCCGTCGAAGCCGTAGGATTCAATATAGAACGTGCTCGTGCTGTGCAGCGCGCCCGGCGCCTTGTTCAGATCTTCGTTCGTGTCCACGTCCGTATCGTTATCCAGCACGGCCACCGTCGCCGTGTGGTCCTCGTCGATCGTCGTGCTGTCCGCGTTCGCCACCGGCGCGTCGTTCACCTGATTGATCGTCACCGTCACGCTCGCCGTCGTCAGCGCTTCGCCGTCGTCGCAGTTATACTCGAACGTGTCCGTCCCGTTGAAGTTCGCATTCGGCGTGTAGACGATCTCCCCGGATTCGACCCTGATCGACCCGTGGTCCGGCCCTTCCAGATCGCTTTCGTCGATCGAGATGCTCAGCACCTCCGCGCTCGGATTCGCGTTCAGGCCCACCGTCTGGTCGATATCCACGTCGTTGGCCAGCACGTCGATCGCTACCGTCCCGTCCTCGTTCACCGTCGCCGTGTCGTTCACCGGCTCCGGCGCGTCGTTCACCTGCGTCACCGTCACCGTGA
>CAZIQO010000032.1:0-12542 GCA_964541465.1 uncultured Oscillospiraceae bacterium | reverse complement strand
GCCGTGTCGTTCACCGGCTCCGGCGCGTCGTTCACCTGCGTCACCGTCACCGTGACGGTCGCCGTGTTGCTCTCCGCGCCCAACGCGTCCTCGACCGTGTACGTAAAGCTCAGCGGGCCGTTGTAATTGGCGTTCGGCTGGATATCGACGGTCTTGCCGTCCGCGCCGATTGTGATCGTCGCATTTTCATCATTGTCCGTCAGCTCGCAGATCGTCATCGTCTCCGTATCCGGATTCGTCAGCAGGTCATCGTCCGTATCGTTGTCCTCGACGCTGACGTTGGAGAGCATATCCTCGGGAATCGTGTACGAATCGTTGTTTGCAACGGGAATTTCGTTTACATTGTTGACGACGAACGTAAACTGCGTGCTGTCCGTCAGATCGCCGCCGTCGGTTGCGGTGATGGTTACCGTCGCGGTGCCGTTCCATTTCTGATACGGCTGCACGTCGATATACCGCACGTCGCCCGTTCCGTCATGGATGGTAAGGCCGTCTTTGAGCAGGATCGTATTGCTGCTTCTGGCCGTCAGCGTTATGGTCCCCGTGTCGAAATCCGTATCGTCGTCCACATCCGTTACCGTAAACGCGATATCGTTCTTCGCCACGGTCTCGTTGACCGTATACTCCGGCATCGTGCCGTCGACCATCTCGATCACCGGCGCGTCGTTGACCGGCGTCACCGTGATGTTCACGGTGAACACGCTGTCGGTATTCCCGCGGGAATCATGGACCGTATACTTGAACGAATCTGGCAGGTTGCCGTCCTGTTCCGTCGTATAGTTGATCGACTTTCCGCCCGTCGCGATCTGCGCCGTGCCGTGGCTCGGGCCGTCAGAAATAGCGGTGATCGTGAGCTCTTCCGGGGTCGTCGCATAGTCCGGATCGTCGTTTTCCAGAACGAGAAGATTCGTTTCGACGTCCTCGGTCACCGTGCAGTTGTCGTCGCCGTTTGCCGGAACGTCGTTGACGGAGGCCACCGTTACCGTGAATGTATCATAAGCGGTAGCGCCGTTGGCATCCTTCACGGTGAGCGTGATCTCCGCCGTCCCGAACTGGTCCGCGGCGGGCACGGCCTTGACCGTCCGTTCGGAGCCGGTCCCGCCTGTCGGGTTGGTCACGGTGATGTTCGAAATCGGGAACAGCGTCGTGTTGCTGCATGCGACGAGAATCTCAAGGGAGTCGTCGTCGTCCTCTTCGTCCGTTACCGTGAACGACAGTTCTCCCGTCCCGTCGGGCGCGTCCTCGTCGATCGTCGCCACGCCAGAAATATCCGAAATGGTCGGTTTATCGTTGACCGGCGTGACCGTGACGGTCACGCTCGCGCCGGAGGTCTCGCCGGACGCATCCTGCATCGTATAGGTGAAAGTGCTCTGATAGTTCGTTTTGTCCGCGCGGTCGGCGTTCGGCGTAAAGACGAGCTTCTGCCCGCTCTGCGTCACCGTGCCGTACCCGGTGTCCGGCTGCGTAAAGCCCGTGATGGTCAGCGTGTCGCCTTCGTTCTTCGTATCCACGTCGTCGTTGTCCAGCACGTCGATCGTCTTTGCGGTGTTTTCGTTCGTCGTGGCGGTATCGTTCTGCGCCACGGGCACATCGTTGACGGCATTTACGGTCAGCTCGAACGTATCGGTGTCCGTAAGGTTCCCGGAATCCTTCACCGTAATGGTGATCTGCGCGGTGCCGGACTTGTTCGCTTTCGGCGTGATCGTGAACGAGCAGTTCCCGCTTGCGTCCGGCGTCACGGTGAACGCCGGCAGCAGCGTGCTGTTATTATGCGTCACCGTTACCGTCAGCGTGTTCGCCGCGTCCTCGACGTCGCTAACCGTGAACGTCACCGGGCCGACCGCGATGTCCTCGTTCGTCGTCAGGTCCGCAAGCGGCTTTTCCTCGATCACGGGCGCGTCGTTGACCGGATCAACGATGACGGTCACCTTGAATCTCGTTTCAAGGCCGCCGCTGTCGTGCGCCGTGTAGTAGAATTCCTCCGTTCCGTACCAGTTCGCATCCGGCGTATAGAGGATGCTCTTGTCCGCTTCGGTCGCAACGGCCGTGCCATGTTCGGGATCGTCCACCAGCGAGACCGTCACGTCCTCGAGCGTCGGGTTGGTGATTTCGTCGATATCGTCGTTGTCCGTCACGGCGATCGTCACGGGCGTGTCCTCGTCGGTCGACGTTTCATCGTCGCCGCCGGATGGCGCGTCGTTGTCGGGGGTAACCGTAACCGTGATCGAACCCGTATCGGTTCTCCCGCTGTCGTCCGAAATGGAGTAGGAGAACGTATCGTCCCCGTTCCAGTTCTCGCTCGGCGTATACAGGATGCCGTCCTCCGTGATCGACGCCGTGCCGTGGGACGGCGTGCCGACCGAGGTGATCGTCAGTACGTCGCCGTACACAAGGTCCGGATCGGTGTCGTTTGTCAGCGCGGGAATCGTAACCGCAAAATCTTCATTCGTGGTGATTGTATCGTTTACGGCAACCGGCGCGTCGTTGACCGGCGTCACCGTGATGGAGACCACGCCGACGCCCCTGTGGTTGGCCGTCTGCCCGTCGTCCGCGCTCACCATAAAGCTGTCCGACCCGACGTAATTCTGGGTCGGCGTATAGAGATAGGTGCCGTCTGCGTTTACCGTCACCGTGCCGTGGGACGGGTCGGTGACGGCCGCATAGGTCAGTTCGTCGCCTTCCGGATCGGTGGCCGTCACGCTCGACGAGAGCGCATGATCCTCCGCCGTTACCCCGGTCAGTTCGCCGAATGCGGGCGGATCGTTCACGGCGTCGATGACGATGTTGTAGACGACCGTCTTCGAGAGCGCGCCGTCGCTCACCTTGAACAGCACCGGCACGGTGCCGTTCTGGTTCTTCTCGGGCGTCACCGTAATCGTCTTATACCCGAGCTCGTTGGTCGTGAGCAGAATGCCGGTGTTCTTGAGGATGGACGGCGTCTGCGAGTTGATCGTGACGATCAGGTTCTCCGTTGCGGTTTCCGCGTCGTTCACGACGAAGTTGAACGTTCCGACGGAATCCTCGTCCATCTCCCACTCGTTCGGCGTGCTCGAATGCTTCGCGATCGTCGGCGCATCGTTGACCGGCGTAATGGTGATGCTCACCGTGGCCGTGGCCGTACCGCCGTTCCCGTCGGAAGCCGTGTATTCAAAGGTGTCCGTGCCGTAGTAATCCAGCGTCGGCGTATACTCCACATAGGTGTCCATATCCGTCGCAGTGCCGTGCTGGCATGCCGTCACGCTCTCGACGCTGAGCGTATCCTCTTCTATGTCCGTATCGTTGGCCAGCACCGGAATCGCAACGGTCTGGTCCTCGCAGATGGTGATCTCGTCGTCCTCCACCCTCGGCGGGTCGTTTGCCGGGTGGATGGTCACCGTCACGTCGGCGCTGTCCGTCGCGCCGTTGTCGTCGATTGCGGTATAGGTAAACGTGATCGTGCCGCTGTAATCGCCGTCGGCCGTGACCGTCACATAGCCGCTGCCGCTGTTGACGACCTTGCCGCTGCTTACGTTGGTGATCGACGAGATTTCAAGGAAGGGGTCCTCCACGTCCGTGTCGTTGGCGATCACGTCGAACGTCACGCTGGTTTCCCCCGGCTCCGCGCCGGTGGCTTCGTCCACCGAAGCCGCGTCGTCGTTGGCGACCGGCGTATCGTTGACGGAAACGACATGGAGCCGGAACTGCGTGCGCGCGGTGAGCGTCCCGTCGCTTGCGATAATGGTGATCAGCGCGGTGCCGAATTCGTTTTCCTCGGGCGTGAGCGTGATCTTCATCTGCTCGCCCGAAACGTTGGAGATCGAGATATTCTCGTTCTT
This sequence comes from uncultured Oscillospiraceae bacterium, assembly GCA_964541465.1. Classification (GTDB taxonomy): domain Bacteria; phylum Bacillota; class Clostridia; order Christensenellales; family CAG-138; genus UBA7703. Next base: position 8,727 of record CAZIQO010000032.1, on the reverse strand, counting down.
GATGAGGGTCTCGTTATCCGAGGTGATCGTGTAGCACGAGGCATCCGAGAGGTCGTTGTCGACATCGTGCACCGTCAGCGTCACGTCGATGGGCGTATCCTCGGGCGTGGTCTGATAGTAGTCCAGATCGTAGATCTCCGGCTGGTCGTTGACCGGCGTGATCGAAATCGTGGCGGTCTGCCGGCTGCTCAGCCCGGCCGTCGTCTGATCCTGAACGGTATAGTAGAATTCGTCGGTACCGTTGTAATCCTGAGACGGCGTATAGCGGATGGTTCCGTCCGAAAGCACGGTTGCGGTTCCGTTCGCAGGCCCGTCGCCTTCCGCGATCGACAGGGCGATATCGTCCCCGTCGACCTCGCTGTCCGAAAGAAGGACCGTAAAGTCGATCGGCACGTCCTCATAGATCGTCGCACTCACCGGCTTCAGCACCGGCGCGTCGTCCACCGGCTCGACCGTGAAGTCCAGCGTCCGCTCCACCGCGGTCATTCCGTCGCTGACGCCGACGACAAGATCGGCCGTCCCGTTTACGTTCTCGCCGGGGTGCACCGTCACCGTGGCGCCCGTAGACGTGCGGGTGACGGAGTAACTGACGGTGAACGGAACGGGCGATTCGGTCTGCGCGTTCCGCACGGACGCGTAGAAGTACAGCGAACCGGTCGCGCAGTCCGGGTCGTGGAACGCCACGTCGAACGTGGCTCCGGCGGAATCCTCCACGCAGGAGGCCGACGTCGGAGCATCGTCGATCACCGGCGAATCATTGACCGGGTGTACCGTAAGCCAGATCGTACCCGTATCCGACTCGCCGCCGCCTTCCTCCGCAACGGTGTACTGAATCGAGGCGTACCCGTATGCGTCGGCCGCCGGCGTAAAGCGTACGGTATTGTTATCCACCGGCTCCAGCGTGCCGAGCGACGTCGTCGTATTGATCGTGAGATCATACGTCACGCTGTTGGGATTGCTGACCGTAAGATCAAACGTAAACGGGTCGGCGTCCTCATAGCAGGTCACCGAACGTCCGTAGGTATAAAGGGAGCTGCTGAACACAACGCCGATGTACACCTTCGCGGTATCGTAGAGGCACTCCTCCGTTACCGGATTGCGGTCGGCAATCTTGTAGGTAAACGAATCCGCGCCGTTGCTGTTGGGAGAGATCGCGGTTCGTATATAGGTAATGGTCTTTTTGTCCAGACTGATGACGGCCGTGCCATATTCCGGATCAACCGTGATCGAGTCGATGAACAGCTCGTCGCCGTCGGTGTCGGAATCGTTGCCCAGCACACTGATTATCGCGGTCGCGCCGATGAGGTTCGGCAGCGTCTGCCAGTTATCCCAGGCGTCCGGCGCGTCGTTGACGGGGCTGACGTTGATCGTCACCGTCGCGCTTGCGTACGCGCGGCCGTCCGTAATCTGATACGAAAGGGTTTCCGTGCCGTTCCAGTTCGTGTACGGCTGGTAGGTATACGTGCTGCCGCTCCTCGTCAGCGTGCCGTGGGAAGGCGAGGAGATCGAGTTGATCCAGATGTCGTCGCCGTCAGGGTCGCTGTCCTCCGTACCCTCGCAGGTAATGGGATTGAACGTTACGGCGGTATCCTCGCTGCCGGCTACCACGTCGCTGACCGCGACCGGCGCGTCGTTCTCCGGAACCACAGTGAGCGTAAAAGAGGTGCTGTCCGTATTATCCGTGCTGTCGGTCACGGTTACGGTCACGGTAACGGACCCGTTTCCATCGGCCGCGGGCGTGAGGGAAAGCGCATAGGTGCCGTCCCCGTTGTCGGTCACCGCAATGTGGCTCGAGTCCTCCGGCAGCAGCGTCGTATTGCTGGACTCGACGCTGATGGTCGCCGTATCGTTATAGTCCTCGTCCGTAACGCTGAAACGGATGCCGCTGATCGTGTTGTCCTCTTCCACATACTGGTCGCCGATCGCGCTCATCACCGGCGGATGCGTCACGCTGTTGATATCGAGATACACTGTGGCGGTGTCGAAATACTCGCCGTCGGTTATGGTGTAGGTAAACTGCGCGTCATGGTTGACCTCGCCGTTCGCGGAATAGTACGTGAACGTCTGCGTCTCGTTGTCGAAGATCAGCGTGCCGCCCAGGCTCTCGGCATACTCGGAGACCGTCAGCGTGTCGCCGTCGATATCGTGGTCGTTCGGCAGCACGCTGAACGTCCGCCTGCCAGAGAGCGACACGTAGACATAGTCGTCCTCCGCCACCGGCGCGTCCGGCGTCGGATTGATCTGCAGCGAGAAGGTGGTCGACGCGGCGGCTCTGCCGTCGCTGACCGTGATCCGCACCGTCGCCGTTCCGTTCGCGTCCGGCGCCGGCGTAACGGTCAGCGTGCAGGTCCCGTCCCCGTTATTTGTAACCGCGATGCCGTCCGTGGGAACCAGGTTCACATCGCTGCTGCCGCCCGTCACATACAGGTCCGCCGAGGCGGTTTCCTGATCGCTGATGTGGACCACGATGCCGGTGGCCGCGGTGTCTTCGTCCGTTTCATACGCGGAATTTTCCACCGTGATCGTCGGCGTGTCGTTGACGGGATTCGCCGTGAGCGTGCAGGTCGCCTCCGCGGTTACGGTCCCGTCCGAAATCTGATAGGTAAAGCTTGTCTCGCCGTCGTAATTTGCGGCGGGCACATACTGCAGCGTATCGTCGTCGGGCTGCGTGAGCGTGCCCACGCTCGTGGTGGTGCCGATTCCCGCAAACTGGATCGCGTCGCCGTCCGGGTCGGAGTCGTTTTCGAGCAGGTCGGCGATGGCAATCGTCACGACCGGCGTATCCTCGTCGTACTCGATCTCGTCGTCCTCCGCTGTGGGCGGGTCGTTCGTGTTCTGGATGTGCACCAGGATCGTCTGCTCCACGGAAACGAACCCGTCGCCGAGCGTGAGGGCGATCGTTACGTCGCCGAACTGATCCGCCTCCGGCGAAAGCAGAAGCGAAACGGCCGCGTCGTCGTCGCCAAGGCCGGTGATCGAAATGCCGCTGCCGCTGATCAGCGACTCGTCCAGGGACGCCGCCTGCAGCATGAGACTGTCGGCCGGCGTTTCCACATCGTGGATCGAAAACGTGATTTCCGCGTCGACGCTGTCCTCGCTGATGGTGTATTCCGCGTCCAGCCCCTCGTACCACGGATCATCCGGGACCGCGGTGACGTCCACGGTCACGGTACCGGTGCTCGTAAGCTCTCCGGTATCCTGCACCACGTAGGTGAAGCTGTCCGTCCCGCAGTAATTCGCGTTCGGCGTATACCGGATCTGCCCCTCATCGATCACCGCCGTGCCGTGCTCCCCGTTTGCAACCGACAGGATCGAGAGCGCCTCGCCCGCGACCATGCCGATGTCCACGTCCGTATCGTTTTCCAGCACGTTGACAAGGACGTTTTCATCCTCGTTCACCGTTGCCGTGTCGTCCACCGCAACGGGCGCGTCGTTGACGTTTTCAATCGTAATATCCACGGTTGCGGTCGCTGTTCCGCCGTTTCCGTCGGATATCGTATAGGTAAACTCGTCCGTGCCGGAATAATCCGCTGCCGGCGTATACTTGATCTGCCCCATCACGATATCGGTCGTGCCGTGCGCCGGCGTCCCGACTTCCGTAATGGTCAGCGTGTCTCCGTCCGCAGCGTCCGAATCGTTCAGCAGCACGTCGATCTTGATGCTCGTGTCCTCGGGCGTGGTGATGTCCGTATCGTCCGCCGCCTCCGGCGGGTCGTTGACGGAACGCACGGTGACGCCGAACGTTGTGCTGACCGTTTCATTGTTCGCGTCCGTTACGGTTACCGTGACGGTCGCCGGTCCGCCGTGAGCATTCAAAACCGGCTGAATATCCAAGCTGGCCGATTCGTCGGTCTTGTTGACGGTGACCGAAGCGATCAGCTCCGGCAGCGAGGATTCGGCCTCGATCGTCAGCTGGCTTAATGACGTTTCCGCGTCGGAAACGCTCAGCGGAACGGTAAGCAGTTTGTCTTCGTCGACCTCCTGGGCCGCAATGTCCGCGAGCACGGGCGCCGTGTTGAGCGTAACGGTCTGCAGATCGTACCCGCCGGCATGGTCGGACGCGAAGATCGTATACGTCCCGCCGACCGAAACCGTGAACGTATGATCGGTGATGTCGGTCCCGCCGTCGCCAAAGTACGCTGCGTCCTGTTCGCCCGCAGCGTAACGGATCTTGTCGATTCCGCTGTCGCCGCCGTCGCTGACCTCAAATTCCACGCGGCAGCTTCCGCTGGATACGGTTTGGCTGATCCCGCTGATCACCGGCGCGGTGGTGTCGATATAGGCCGTTGCTTCCGCATAGCCGGACGACGTGTTCCCCGCCTCGTCCGCGGCGGCGACATGGATCACAAACGTCCCGTTTTCCGTAAGCGCAAAATCGGCAGGAAGATCCTGCCAGGTTCCGCCGTTGAGCTGATAGATGTACCGTTCCGGTGCGGTGCCGTCGCTCGCGCTCAGGTCCGGCATGGTGACGGTGACGGCACCGTTCGTCCAGGTGTCGGAGGACAGCGTGATCGACGCGGGCGTATCGGGCGCACTCGTATCGATGTTGGCGACCGTGGCGTTCTGAACGTCGGACGTCTTGTCCGCGTAATCCTTGCTGTACGCCGAAAAGCTGGTGTTGTTTTCCGAAACGACAAACGTATAGGGGGACGTAGCGGAGACCTTCGCGTCGTTGAGATAGATACCCTCAAGCCCGCTGTCGCTGTCCGCCGCCGTAATGGTGACCGTAATCGGCTGATTCGTCCAGTCCGTGTCGTAGCTGATGCTGCACGAGGGCGCGGATGAATCGTGAATCACAAGGCTCGTGCCCCGGAAGGAAACGGTATTCTCGCCGGACGCGTTCGTGCCGGTGAGGTAGATGAAGATCGCGCGCGTGCCGGCGGGAATGGAAGCGCCGGATGAAAACGTCGTGTCGCCCGGAACGGTGACGTCGCTTTTCGTCAGGCTGACGTGACCGATTTCGCTGCCGGTGTCCGAACTGCTGCAGAAGCTGATCCGCACCGCCGGGGTATCGCTTGCCAGGCCTTCCTCGCCCTCCGCCAGCACCGTCGCGATCGTGGAGAAGTCGATCTCCAGCCCGCCCAGATCGATGGAGGTCGAAATGTCGTGCCCGGTCTCGTTGAGCGCGATATAGCCGACCGCCGTGCCTTCCTCGCTGTCCGTCATCGTCACGTCCGTGCCGCTGACCGTCGCGCCCGAGCTTGCAAACGCGAACGTATTGCTCGTTACGTTCTCGTTGTTATATCCTCGGAAGTAAAAAACGCTTTCCGCCAGTGCGGTGTTTGGGACCCATACGGTCTGCAGCGCAAGCAGAATGCATGCAAGCAGCCGAATCGATCGGATTCCGAACGACTTCATCTTCCGCCCAAAATACGTCTTCATCTGTCAGTCCCCCATTGTAAAACATACTTGTTCTATTGCTGTGTCCCCGGAACGGTCTTCGAAGCGCGCTTCTGTTTCAGCGGCCCGTTGCGGCCCGCCCTGCGCTTGGATGTTCCTGCATGATCCTGTGTTACAACGTCGTACTCCCCATCATCGTTTTGAATGGCTCCGAACCTGTATTCGGATTCAGAATTCACATTTCGCCGCAAAAAACTGTGGCGTACCGTATGCTCCTGCAAAACGCAAAATGTAACATATTGCGAATGCTGAAAACATGCAATTCTTCTGAGAAATTCATATTAATCGTCCGTATGCAGAAATTATTGGATATTAATCAGTATACTTCCAAAAATATACATCGTAAAGATAAAAAAATGAATTTTTTGGAAATTTGTTACGTTTTACTATGTTTTTTCGCACTTTTTTTGCTTGTATGGCGTCACGCGCGTCTGATAAGACCATGTTTTTTCATCGAATCGCGCAGCTTCGCGGCAAAATTTCACAGAACCGATATTCCCCGGCAGTCCGGTTCGCCGTGGGAATCCCTTTCGTACGGCTCGCCGCGGACGGTTGCGCCGCTTCCGGCCGCCGGCGATACAGGCGGCGATTGTTACTTTTTAAATCCGTAAAAAAACGCCGGGAACAGAAGCCCGGCGGTCGGAATTGCTCGGCGGCGGAGTGCCGTTTCAGACGATCCGACGGATTGGCCGGCCGATTGCGCCGCCGTGTTTTGCGGCGGGTGCAGGCGTCATTCCGGCGTCATGCGCAGCCGAACGCGCCTGATACCCGCGGCCTGCCCTTCCGCAGGTCGCGCGTGGTCTGCGGCCGAATCAGATCTCCGCGGTCTTGTGCGCGGCAAGCCCGGTGCCTTCGCCGTCCGCATAGCGGATCTCTCCTTTTCCGCGCCGCTTTCCGTCATACATCAGCCTGTCCGCCTCGCAGAGCAGCCCCCTGAAATCGGAGTCCTGCTTCATTTCAGCAACCCCGTAGCTGCAGGTGACGCTGATCTGCATGACGAACCGGTTCGTCTGTATTGCATCCCGGATCCGCTCCGTAAACTGTATCGCGTCCCGCAGCGCGGCGTTCGGCAGCAGCATGACGAACTCGTCTCCGCCCCAGCGCGCCAGAATATCGGAGCTGCGCAGCTTGCTCTGGATCAGTCGGGCGAGATCCACCAGTACGGAATCCCCGATGGCATGGCCGTACTGATCGTTGATCTCCTTGAGATTATCCACGTCGATAAACACGAGTGAAAGCGGCAGCTCCTGCCGCTGACAGAATTTGAGCCACCGCTCCGCCTCCTCCTCCAGCCGGAACCGGTTGGCGGTCTCGGTCAGATAATCGGTTGAGCTGATGTGCTCCAGTTCTCTTTTCGAAAGGAATTCGCGGTACTGATGCCGCTCCGTGTTGTATGTGGAAGTCGCGCACAGCACGATGGTTGCCGTAACATACGCGGCGGCGGCCAGGAACTCCATCGGGTCGATCGCCCGGATCAGACCGTGCGCGCACACGAAGAAGGCGACGGATCCGATCACCGCCATGGGCACCATAAACTCCGGACGGTTCGGGATCAGAAATACCACAAGATTGAAAATGACGATCCCAAGCGCCTGTATCATGAAGTTCGGTTCGTTATACTGGCCCATGATAATCAGGTAGGCCGCAAGCGCAGCGGCCTCGCAGAACGTTACGATCATGGAAAACGAGCGGAATTTTCTGATTTTTCTGATCCACAGACCGAAGCCCAGGAGAATCAGCAGAAACACGCCGCGCGTCGCCGCCGCGGTTGCCCGGCCCGACGCCGTCGGAATGAAGCACAGGTCGGGAATCAGCAGCAGGATGTTGAGCAATGCGGCGATGCATAGCAGAATATAGACATACTTTCGACTGAAATGCAGCCAATCGTCATAATAGGACGAACGGAGCCGCCGTTTGGATTTCCACAGCTTTTTAAGCGTTTGAATGGTCAAAGCGCAATCACCCGAGCAGTCAGTCTTGGTCAGCTTTTCTTTTCGCCGGATTTTTATGCGCGCCGCGCGCGAATGAGTGCATTATACATCAAAAACCACATTTTTCAACTGTTAATCCGAATTTTCCCGAAAAAATCAACAACATTCGTGAAAGTGATGAAAAGCCGTTCCCGCAGCCCTTTTTCGTCCGTAACTGTTTTCCGCTGTTTCATTGTATATAATATTTCTGCTTCCCGTTCACAAGACAACGCCTTCTTCCGGCGAATATCTGCAGCACCTGTATTTCAATGCAAAATTCATTTGATACACACGCCATCCCTGTTTTTTCGTTCGGCATTCTCTCCGCAACGCGCAGTGTTTGAATCTCCCCGGCAGTATGTTAGAATGGTTCTGTGCCGCGCACGCGCGGCGCGGGCCGAACACTTCCTCATTTTGCCGGACTTTCCGCCGGATCGGAGCCGACCGCATTCGATCCGATCGAAGCGCGTGATTTTCCTTCCGCCCTATATTCCATTCAGAGAGGTGCACTGCCATGTTGGAAATTCCGGAGAGCACGACACTTGCCCGTCAGCTGAACGAAACGGTGCGCTCAAAGACCATCCGCAGCGTCGTTGCAAACGCTTCGCCGCATAAATTCGCCTTTTACAGCGGCGATCCGGCGACGTACCCCGCTCTGCTGACCGGACGGACCATCGGAAAAAGCTTCGGCATCGGGGCGATGGTCGAGCTCCTTGCGGGCGATTGCCGCATCGTGTTCAGCGACGGCGCGAACCTGCGCTACTGCGAGTCCGCGGATCAGGCGCCGGCAAAACATCAGCTTCTGCTGGAATTCGAGGACGGAAGCACCCTCGTCTGCTCCGTTCAGATGTACGGCTCCGTTCAGGCGCTCCCCGTTTCGGACGATCCGGGCAAGTACTACCGCCTTGCAAAGGAAAAGCCCCTGCCGCTATGCGCCGCCTTCGACCGCGCATACTTTACCTCGCTCTGCGGTGCGGGAACGGAGAAGCTCTCCTCTAAGGCGTTCCTCGCGACCGAGCAGCGGATCCCCGGCCTCGGCAACGGCGTGCTGCAGGATATCCTCTTCCGCGCGGGCGTTCACCCGAAGCGCAAAATGGGAACCCTTTCGGCCGGCGAACTGGACGGGCTGTTCTACGCCGTAAAAAACACGCTCGCGGAGATGACGCGGCTCGGCGGGCGCGATACGGAAAAGGACCTGTTCGGCAACCCCGGGAGATACCGCACCATTCTGAGCAGGAACACCTGCGGCACACCCTGCCCCGTCTGCGGCGCAGAGATACAGAAGGCCGCCTACATGGGCGGCGCGGTGTACTGGTGCCCCGCCTGTCAGCCGCTCCCGGAGACAAACTGAGGAGCC
>CAZIQO010000031.1:0-31346 GCA_964541465.1 uncultured Oscillospiraceae bacterium | reverse complement strand
ACCGCCCCCTCGCAGAGCCACTGCCCGTAAAACTTGCCCCAGAGCGCCTTGCCCCAGCCGGTGTCCGAAACGGTCAGGTGCAGCCCGTCGGAACGGACGCAGTGCCAGTATTTCGCGGTTACGAAATGCCCGAGCGCGTATTTGCAGCTGTGGGAGGCGATCTTCGGGTAGCCGGTCGTGCCGGAGGTGAAGAACATCAGCATCGGATCGTCGCCGGCGATCGCATCGGCCGAACGGTCGAACCGGCTGCTGAAACGCGGATACTCCTCATCGAAGTTCCTCCAGCCCTCGCGCCGGCCGCCGACGATCAGCCGAAGTTTCAGGTCCGGGCAGCCCTCCCAGCCGATCTCCGCCTGGCGCGCCACGTCCCCGTCCGCCGTGCAGAGGATGGCGGAGACGTCCGCGGCCTGGAAGCGGTAGGTAAAGTCGTGCGCCTGAAGCTGGTAGGTCGCGGGGATCGCCACCGCGCCGATCTTATGCAGCGCGAGCATGGCAAACCAGAACTGATAATGCCGCTTGAGCACCAGCATGACCCTGTCGCCCTTCTGCACGCCCAGCGAGCGGAAGTAGTTCGCGCAGCGGTTGGAGGCCCTCCGCATGTCCTCGAACGTGAACCGCCGCTCGACGCCGTCCGTATCCACATGCAGCATGGCGAGCTTCTCCGGCGATTTTTTTGCGATCTCGTCCACGATGTCGAACGCGAAGTTGAATTGATCGGCGTTGACAAACGTCACGCCGGCGAGCGCGCCGCGTTCGTCCTCCCGCGTCTGAATAAAGCGGTTACAAACGAAGTCCTCGCTCTTTCGCGCCTCCACGATGCTCGCATGCAGTTCGGCCGTATCCGCCGCGCCTTCGCCGGGCAGCACGACCGCGACGAACAGGCATTCCCTGCCGCCGACGGCGATCATGCCGTGCGGCGTGGCGCTGTTGTAGTAGATGCTGTCGCCCTCGCCGAGCACCTCGCTGTGCTCGCCGATCTGCACCTTCAAAGAACCGCTGAGCACGAGATCGAACTCCTGGCCGTTGTGCGTGGTCAGATGGATCGGGCGGTTCTGCTGGGTTTCGGAATAGTCGTAGCGCACCCAGTACGGCTCGGCGATCTTGTTGCGGAACAGCGGCGCAAGGCTGTCGATCTCGATGCCCTCCTCCCGCGCGGCGGGCTGCCCGCGGCCCCTGCGCGTCACGGTGTAGCTCGAGAGCTTCGCGCTGTCGCCTTCGAGCAGATCGGTCAGTCCGATGCCGAACGCGAGCGCGCACTTATGGATAAACGTAAACGGAAGGTCCGCGCCCCCTGCCTCGTATGCGGTATACTGCCGGACCGTGACGTCGGTCCGCCCGGCCATCTCCTCCTGCGTAAGGCCGGAGATCTCGCGCATCTCCCGAATGCGGTGCGCAACCTCCATCAGTTGCTCGTTTACTTCGATCGCTTCCATGATTCCTGCTTCCTCCCTGCCGTCAGATTTTGTTTCCATACTGCGCTTTTTCCTAAAAGCGCCCGCTTCGCGGCTTTTACAAACCTTCAAGCGGCTTCCGCCGCAATAAAAACGCCCGCCTCAGGATCCTCCGATCTTTATCTCCGGCTTTCGCCGCAATAAAAAACGCCCGCCTCAAGATTCTTCTTGAGACGGGCGATTCATCTGAACGCCACCCGCGGTACCACTCAACTTGCGTTTGAAAAACGCCACTCGTCAGGCTCCAACAAGCCCTTTGCCTTTACGCGGCAACAACGGAAAACTCTACTCGCAGCCCTGCTTTCCAGTTTTCGGCTCGGAAGGGATGGGACCTGTGAAGTTGCCTGCCGCCGGGCTTCCACCCTCCCCGGCTCTCTTTGTGCGGCGCGTTCGTCCGTCTTCGTCACAGCCTTTGATCCGTATGAAATTGGTTTGTATATTATCAGCTTCGCCGGCGTTTGTCAACGCCTATTTCATTTTTATGCAGGTCGGGCCTTTTTCGCTACGCGGTAACGATGCCCGCCGCCTTTTCCAGCCTGAGCTTCGCGATCGCTTCCTCGCGCATCTTGTACTTGAGGATCTTGCCCGCCGCGTTCATCGGGAAGGCGTCCACCATTTCCACGTATTTGGGCACCTTATGCTTGGCCATGCTGGCGCGCACATACTCCTGAATCTCCTGTTCGGTGGCGGTTTCGCCGTCCTTGAGGATCACGCAGGCCATGACCGCCTCGCCGTACTGTTCGTCCGGCACGCCGATCACCTGCACGTCCTTGATCTTGGGATGCGTATAGAGGAACTCCTCGATCTCCTTCGGGTAGATATTCTCGCCGCCGCGGATGATCATGTCCTTGAGCCGCCCGGTGATGCGGTAGTTGCCCTCCGGCGTGCGCATGGCAAGGTCGCCCGTATGCAGCCAGCCCTCCGCGTCGATGGCGGCGCACGTCGCGCCGGGCATCTTATAGTACCCCTTCATGATGTTGTAGCCGCGCGCCACGAACTCGCCGATCTGCCCGGCCGGCAGCTCCACGCCCGTCTCGGGGTCGACGATGCGGCACTCGATCTCCGGCAGCGCGCGTCCGACGGTGCCCACGCGCACCTCGAGCGAATCGTCCGCGGAGCTCATGGTGCAGCCCGGCGAGGCCTCCGTCTGGCCGAACACGATCGTGATCTCCTGCATGTGCATCTTTTCGACCACGTCGCGCATCACGCTGATCGGGCACGGGCTGCCCGCCATGATGCCCGTCCGCATATACGAAAAATCCGTCCGGGCAAAATCCGGATGCTCGAGCATGGCGATGAACATCGTCGGCACGCCGTGAAACGCCGTGATATGCTCCTGATGGATGCAGGCGAGCGCTGGCTTGGGCGAAAAGTACGGCAGCGGCAGCATGGTCGAGCCGTGCGTCATGCAGGCGGTCATGGCCAGCACCATGCCGAAGCAGTGGAACATCGGCACCTGGATCATCATGCGGTCGGCGGTGGAAAGGTCCATGCGGTCGCCGATGCACTTGCCGTTGTTGACGATGTTGTAATGCGTGAGCATCACGCCCTTGGGAAAGCCCGTCGTACCGCTCGTATACTGCATGTTGCACACGTCGTGCGGGTTGACCGCCGCGGCGAGGCGGCGCACCTCCTCGATCGGGGTCCCGCCCGCCTTCTGCAGCATTTCCTCCCACCCGAGGCACCCGTCCTGCCGGTAGCCGACCGTGACGACGTTCCTCAGAAACGGCAGCCTGCGGCTGTGCAGATGCTCGCCGGGCCGGGTGTCCTTCAGTTCCGGGCAGAGCTCGGCGATGATGCCGGAATAATCCGAATCGCGGTATCCCCGCCCCAGAATCAGCGTATGGGCGTCGCTCTGCCGCAGCAGGTATTCCGCCTCGCGGATCTTGTAGGCCGTGTTGACGGTCACGAGCACCGCGCCGATCCTGGCGGCCGCCCAGAACGCAATGTACCACTGCGGCAGGTTGGTCATCCAGACGGCGACGTGACTGCCCGGGCCGACGCCCAAGGCAACGAACGCGCGGCAGCAGGCGTCGACGTCCTCCCGAAACTCCGCATAGGTGCGCGTGTAGTCCAGGGTGGTATACTTGATCGCGTACTGGTCCGGAAATTCCTCCGCCATGCGGTCGAGCACCTGCGAAAACGTCGCGTCGATGAGGATATCCTTGCGCCAGACGAAACTGCCGGTCCCCGCGCGATTTTTATAGAGGTGCGGCCTGCTGCGCGCCGGCGTACCGAAACGCTGCATGTAGTTGGCGAAGTGCGCGAGCACGCTCTCGAGGTCGTCCAGCTCCGGCATCCATTTCGGGTCCCACTCGAGCGAAAGGAACCCGTCGTAGTTGATGGAGGAAAGCGCGGCCATGAGCGCGGCCATGGGCAGCCCGCCCTCGCCGGGCAGGCGGAAAACGCGCGCGCCGTTCTCCTCGGCGGAATCCTTCACATGCACGTGCCTGACGTATGCGCCGAGGTTTTTGATGCTGGTTTCCGGCGATTCGCCGTGATCGAAGTACGGGTGGTACAGATCCCAGAGCGCGGCGAGGCTGTCGCTCGAAAAGCGCGTCAGAAACTCCTGCAGCTTCGCCGTATCCGAAAATGCGCCGGCGGTTTCCACAAGCAGCGTCACTCCGCGTTTCTCGGCGTCCGGCAGGGCGCTCCGCACACAGGCGTCCGCGGCGGCCAGTCCCGTCTCGGAGGCGTCGAGCGCGCGCACGCGGACATAGGGGATCGAAAAATCATGCGCGAGACGAACGCAGGCGGAGAGCTCCTCCGCGTTTCTTTCGTCGCCGGAGGAAATATCGCAGACCGAATCGAGGCAGACGAGCCGCAGTCCTTCGTCGAACAGCCTGCGGACCGTGCGGGCGGCGCTGGAACGGTGAAACGGCCCGCCGTCCGCCGTCCAGGGCGAGCCGACGATTCCGTGCAGCTCCACGCCGCCGTAGCCGACCGTCTTTGCCGCCTGGCAGAAATCCTCCCAGGAATACCCGCTCCAGGCGCGGGTTGAAAACGAAAGTTTCACTCCCGTCCGCCCTCCTCATACACGATTTTGTTGAGCGCGTTGAGGTAGGCGTGGATGCTCGCGCCGATGATATCGGTCGAGATGCCGTTGCCGGAATAGAGCTTCCCGCTCGCGCGGAGGCGCACCAGCGCGCTGCCCATGGCCTCGCGCCCTTCGGTGACCGCCTGGATCTGGAAATCGTCCAGCTCGTAATGATGGCCGACGATCTGCTCGATGGCAAGAAACGACGCGTCGATCGGGCCGTCGCCAAGGCCGAAGCCCTGCCGGGTCTTCCCCTGCCGAAGAAGCTTGATATGTGCCGTGGCGGTGATCACGTTTCCGCTGTTGATCACATAGCTCTCGAGCGTATACGTCGGCGGCACCTGCAGTGCGGCGCTGGCCACGATCGCGTCGAGTTCCTTTTCGCCGACGTCCTTCTTCTCGGCGATGCGCCGGAACGCCGCGTAGACCTTCGCGTTGTCCTCCTCGGACAGCTCGTAGCCGAGCTTCTGCACGGCGGCGGCGATATCCGAAAGCGCAGACCCGGAAGAGAGGCGCAGGTTGTCGTCGATCTGCCGCTGCACGCTGTTATCGTAGGGCGTGGCCGCGCCGCGGCTGGCGCTGACCATCCGGCGCACCTGCCCCGCGGTCCGGGTAAGCTCCGTCATGGCAAGGCCCGCGTTCAGGCCAAGGTCCATGCCGCGCGCGCGGAGAATCTCCGCGAACGTTTCGAGCGAGAGGAATCCGTCGCCGGCGGCGGATGTTTTCACCAGCCGCGCGCCCGCCTCGACGGCGGCGAGCGAGCAGGCCGCCGAAAGATGCAGCGCGTTTGTGCACTGCACGCCGACGAGTTTTTTCAAAAGCGCGGGCACGCAGGCGTATACGTCCATAACGAATCTGCCGAATTCGTTCGGCAGCATGCCGTCCGAACCGTCGCAAAGAGTCACCGTGTCCGCACCCGCCGACAGCGCGGTTTCCAGCGCGCGGCAGAGAAACTCCCGTTCGCTTCTTGTGGCGTCGCCGGCGGCAAACTCCACCTCGGGGCAGAGCGACTTTGCCTGCCTGACCAGTTCGCCGATGAGCCCGAGCATCTGATCCGGCTTTTTATGGCAGATGTATTCCATCTGCGCGGTCGAAGTCGGAACCGCGATCTGCAGGCAGGGGCGGAACGCGCCGCGCAGCGCGTTCCACGCGGCCTCCACGCCCTCCGGCGTGAGCGCGGCGGGCAGCACGAGGCGGCTGTCCCGCACCGTCGAAGCGATGGACCGGATCAGCAGCGCGTCGGCCTTTTCGTTTTTGATCGGGGGAAGTTCCACGCCATGCAGTCGCAGTCGGTCCAGCGAGCGCGCGATCTCCAGTTTTTCGCGGAAGCTCAGCGCTGCTTCCGCGCGGTTGGATTCCTGTTGCAAAGTTGTGTCGGTAACGAACAGACGTTCCATGGCGTTTCTCCTTCCGGTCCTCTGTCCGACGTTTAAAAAAAGCCCCCGAATCCGCCTGGACGGCGGTTTCAAGGACGTGCCGCGAGGACCTGTTATTCAAGCTGTGCGCAAACCGGCGGCCGAGCGTCTTGAACGGACGGCAAACGCCCGCCGAGCGCCGTTTCCCGGATGGTATCACAGTCCGGAATGTCTGTCAATATATGATATATAGGTTGCGGACGGTAAAAGTATTCCGAAACGCTGCGGTTCCGGCGTCCTGCGGCTGCAGAAAAGCACCTTTGCCGGGCAGTCCGATCCCTCATCATCATCCCGGAAACCTTTCCGGCAGACAAAACGGAGCGGCTGCCCGCTCCGTCAGCTTATCAATATAGTCCCAGTCAAATTGCTGTGTCAATTTAACAATATAAAAAATGAAAGTTTAACCAAACAATCCGTCAAAACCAGCGGCGTGTACGGTGGTTTTGACACGCTTCATGCAGCGAAACCGACAGTCGGCGCAGCCGACCGAGGGCGATGCTGCATGCAGATTCCCGCCACAGCGGCTTCCATCGAAAAACCAAGGTTTTTCGATGGCCCGACGGAGCGGCTGCCCGCTCCGTCAGATTGGCAACTTGTATCAGTAATTCTCGATCGCCACGTGCTCCGCGCGGCCGGCGATATCCGAGCCGAGAAAGAGCGAAGCCATGGCCGCGAAATCCTCCGCGCTGTCGCTGGCGTAATAACGCCGATCGCCGCTTCTCTGCGCGTCGCCAAGCATATCCCGCTCCTTCAAAAGCGCCATGACGGCGCGCGCCGCCTCCTCGCCCGTGTCGATCAGCGTGACGCCGCTTCCCATGTACGCCGCGATCACGTCGTGCAGCAGCGGATAGTGGGTGCAGCCGAGCACGAGCGTATCCACCCCCTCCGCCCGGACGGAGGAAAGGTATTCCTCCGCCACGCGCTCCGTTACGGGATCGCCCGGATACACGCGGCCCTCCTCCACCAGCGGCACGAGCAGCGGGCAAGCCTTCGGGACCAGATACGCCTCCGGCAGCAGCGCGCGGATCGCACTCTCATACGCACCGCTTCGGATGGTCGCCTTCGTACCGACGACGCCGATGCGCCCGTTTAGCGTCGCCGCCGCGGCCGCTTTCGCCGCCGGGCCGACCACGCCGAGAATCGGGAGCGCGTTTTCCTGCCGGAGCACGGAGAGCGAGGTGGTGGAAACCGTTCCGCAGGCGATCACGATGGCCTTGAGATCGAAGCTGCGAAGGAACGCCACGTCCTGCCGCGCGTAACGCACGATGGTCTCCGCAGAGCGTCCGCCGTACGGCACGCGCCCCGTGTCGCCGAAATAAACGATGTCCTCGCCGGGCAGCAGGCGGATCATCTGGCGCACCGCCGTGAGCCCCCCGATACCGGAGTCGAATACGCCGATCGGCCGTACATCCATATTTATCCCTCCCAGACGTTAAAAAACGTTCGTTGCGGTCCGCATTCCGTCCTGAGCGGCGGCATCCGAAAAACGGCGCCCGTTCATCCTATGCATAAATGCGGAACGCGCATGCCGCAGCCAACGGTTTTGCGCGGCGCTCCGTTTGTCTATTGTAGCATACTTTGCAGCGGATTTCCCGGGCAAGGGCAAAGCGGGCCGTCCCGCAGCCGGTCCCCCTGCGGCCGGCGTCCGCTCAGTACCAGAGCCACCCGAACAGCAGCGTGCGGATCAGCTTCTGCCTGAACGTATAGAATACCTCGATTGCGCAGGCCGAGGATGCAAAGCCGTCGCTGCTTTGGCAGGTGATCTCGGCGGTTCCGGCGCCCACGGCCGTGACGACGCCGGCATCGTCCACCCGTGCCACCGTCTCGTCCGAGGACGACCAGACGACGCCGGGATCCGAAGCATCGGCGGGAACGACCGATGCGCGCAGCGTTTCGGACGAACGATAGGCAAGTTTCAGGCCGGTTTCGTTCAGCGTGCAGGACGACACGGGGATCAGCCGGGGGATCGTCTCCTCCGCGAGCAGCTCGCCGCATACCGTGCAGAACTGTTGCTTCAGGCCCTCCGATTCGTACGTCGCGGGCGTAACGATCTCCCATTCGCCGGGCGTGTGCGCGGGCGCCGTATAGTCGTCCGTGTAGGAATAGCCACAGCTCTCGCACGTATAGGTGGTGTAGCCGAACGTCGTGCAGCCGGGCGGCGTAACCACCGCGTCGTAGACGGGATTTTCGCACATCTCCGGCTGCAGCGGGCGGCTGAAGTCCTTGCTCTCGTTGCTCTCGAAGCGAATCGTCGTGTTGTTGGACAGAACCGTTCCTTCGTTCTGCTTCTCGCCGATATAGGGCTTGCAGTAGGCGCGGCGGTCCTCCGTGTCCTCGAAGAACGAAATGGCCGCGTCGACCATGCAGTTCCTTACGTACCCCCAATGAATCTTCGTCTTGGAGTTGACGTCGTCCATGCCGATCAGCCCGCCGTTATGCGCGTAGCCGTGCACGGAGGCGTACCCGTCGAGCCGCACGCTGCAGCCGTCGACGTCCGCGTAGCCGCTGGCGAGCACGCCGCCTAAAAACTCCTCGCTCTCAACGTCCGGGTCGACGGCGATGATCGTCAGCGTCACGTCCGCGTCGCAGTCCGTAATCGTGCCGCAGCCGTACCCTGCGATCCCGCCGACGCCGCACTGCCCGGCCGCCGCGTTCAGGGCGATCCGTCCCTCGACGCTGCAGCCGGCGATCTCGGTGTCCGCCATGGAGCCGGCGATTCCCGCGGCAAAGCAGGGTGCGTCTGTTGTTACATCGACCGTAACGTTGAGCAGATGCAGGTCCCGTATTGTCGCACCTTTCGTAACGGAAAACAGCGCGGCGTAGTACGTGTGATAGCCCCGGTGCCGCCCGTCGTAGGTGATGCTCGACGTATCGCCGGTCCGCCGGATCGCAAGATTATAGATCGTATGGCCGTTTCCGTCGAACGTGCCGGAAAACGGAACCGGCGTCCAGTCCACATCCTTCATGTCGATATCGGCCGCAAGGACGTAATTCCCGAACGGATCGTCCCCGATCGCCAGCAGATCGGCGCTGGTTTCGAGCGCCACGGGTTCGCCGCCGGTCTCGTCCTCCCCGCCTTCCGCCAGCGCGCGGCCTCCGGGAAACGCCAGACAGAGGCACAGAACAAGCGCCGTCCATCTTTCGTTTCTCCGCAAACTGCTTTTCAATGCCGTTTCATCCTTCCATGTTTTGCCGTTCAGCCATTCCGCGCCGGCCGTGCGGATGTGCCGCAGGGAGCGCACAAAAGCCGCCCCCGAGGGACAATCCGGCTGCGCCGGCTTTGCCGGCGCAGCCGCAGCCTGTCAAAAAAGTCCTTTTCAGGGGGTTCCCCCCTGCACCCCACCCAAGGGACACGTCCCTTGGGAATCCCTGACCCCGCAGGGCGCTTGCGAAAACGGGTTCTCAGGGCCGTTACGGCCCTAGGCTGCGGCTGGATGCGGAGCCTCCAAAGTCCCCCCCTTGTACCGGCCGGCGCGGTTCAGTTCACCAGGCTCAGATAGCTGCGAATCGTGCTTTCCCAGTTGTCCCTGTCCATTGCACCGACGATCGTCTCGCCCACCTGATTCCCCTGCGAATCGAAGAACATGGTGACCGGTATCCCGTTCTGATCGGCCATGAGGTCGCTGAACACGCCCTCGGCGACGATCGAGGGATACAGCACGCCGGAATCGGTCCAGAACTGCTTCGCGCCCGAGACGTTATCGTCGTCCCAGATGAGGACGCCCAGAACGCCGAGGCCCTGAGACGCATACGCCTCCGAAAGTTCGGAAAGATCCGGTATCTCCTCGACGCAGTAGCCGCACCATGTCGCCCAGTAGTTCACCATGGTGAGCTTGTTCTTCGTGAACAGTTCGCCGCTGACGGGGCTGCCGGAAAGATCCTCGCCCGAATAGGAAAGCAGCCGATCCGCCGTTTCGTTCGCGCCGTCGGCCGCGTCGTCCGCCGGGGTTGCTTCCGCGCCGGCCGTTTGGGAATCGGCCAGTTCGACCGTCAGTTCGCCCGTATCGAACGAATCATCCGAACCGGAGAAATAGATCGTGAGGACCGCGGTCCGGACCGAGCCGTCGTCGGGAACGGTGCTGATCGCATCTCCGCTCAGCGGCGTCACGTTGAATTCCGCCGTCTCGTACGGAAGCACCAGCCAGTTCTCCAGAATACAGGCGCCGTACGGCGTATCGTCGAGGAGAACGACGCCGTCCGACGGGACGGTCGTTCCGCTCGTGTCTTCATACGGGGTTGTTGTAATATAGTAAACTTGGCTCGTTGCGTTCCTCACGCTGAACAGAAGGCTGTTGAAGGGTGCCCCATCCTGGTACGGTCCGATCCCGAGATAGGAGAGCGTGACCTCGTCGTTTTCAAAGATCACGGCGCCCTGCGCGGTTTCGTCCGTCTTCGGAAGGCTGAGCGTCAGCGCACCCGTATCGAACACGGTCTCATTGGTGATATCCGTAAAATACAGCGTCAGGACCGCCGTTTCGGCAAACCCCGCCGACAGCACGTCAAGCAGAGTGCCGTCTTCGTCGGTCGGCGCCAAACTGAATGCAAGCGTCTGCCCTGCGTAGACGAACCATTCGCCGAGCGAGAGCGCGCCGAACGCCGTGTCCCCGATCTTCATTTCGCCGGCGCCCGGATCGATTGTGTCGATGCTGATATCGAGCGGCATGGTCGTGATCGCATAGTCGCAGTCCGATCGATTCTCCACGCTGAAAAGCAGGCCCTCGAGTTCCTCGCCCTCCGAAATCGGTCCGACGCCCAGAAAGATAACCCGCACGTTCTCATTTTCAAACACAACCGCATCGTCGTCCGCCGACGAAGCCGGCGTGTCCGTCGGCGAAGGCGTATCCGCCGCTTCGAGCACCGCCGTCTCCGGCGCCTGTGAATCGGCAGCCGCAGAGGTTCCCTCGTCCGCCGCCGTGCAGCCGGCCGTCGGCACAAGAAGCAGGCAGAGAATCAGAAGTATCGCAGATCGTACGAATTTCATTGTTCCCCTCCGTATATTGATTTTAATAAAATCGATTGATGGAAACAGGAAGAGCGGAAGAAGAACGCTCCTCCTTCCGATGCGCCCGCACCCTGCCGGCCGCCGGCGCGCAGGCGGAACGTGCCCCGCGCTCGATTCATCAGTCCGCTCGCACTCTGTCTGTTATTTTAGTACGAAACATATTGCAACGTCAACGTCCCGCTCCGCAGCCGGTTCCCAGCATAAAAAATGTCGCAGTGTTGCAAGATTCGCTTTATTCCGTCGAAAATTATGGTATAATACGTGCAATGCAGTCTCATTTCGTTCCGACGGACGATTTGTGATTGTTTCGGCTTCATTAAGACTGTCCGAATCATAAATTTCAAAGTGGACCATACGGGGGGGATGTCGCTATGATCCATCATTGTTCCATATGCGGTAAAGACAGCGACGGAAAATTCTGCGCTTTCTGCGGACGGCCGTTCGATACGGCCTCAAGCAGCAAAATCTGGTCGGTCCGGGATCTTCTGACCGCGCTGACGACCATGTCCGGCACGCTGATTCTGCTCTTCGCGCCGCTGATCAAAGTGCCGCTTGTCGGCTCCTACAGCTACGTCGGCGCTTTGCTGGACAGCCTTTCCAACAGCTATCTGTTCGCATACCTCGACCTGACTTCCTCCGAGATGGCCGCTCTGGTCCTGATCTGGGGCATCGCGCTTGCTTTTCTGGCCACGCTGGTTCTTTCCATCGTCGGCATGTTCATAAAAATCGATCTCGTAACGTCCATTTTCCGCTGGATTTCGCTTGGGTTCGGCTGCCTTCTGCTGGCCGCGCTCCTCTATCTGAGGAACGCCGTGATGCAGTCGGCTCTTGCGGGACTTTATATGCCCGTGCGCTTCGGGATGGTGATCGGCCTTCTCCTGCTTGCGGCCGCCGTCGCCTTATCCTTTGCCCGGAATCTGTTTCCGGCGGTGCTCTACCGGCTCTCTTCCCCCCAGCGGCAGAGCGGAGGGTACCGCGAGCCGATTTCGTCCGCCCGTTCGCAGCCGCACGGCGTGCTGATCGGCGTGCGCGGAGCCTACGCGGGCGCGCGGTTCGATCTGAACGGCGTTCCCTCCCTGATGATCGGGCGCGACCCTTCGGTGTGCCAGATCATATTCCCCAAGGAAAGCACAGGCATCAGCAGGCGGCACTGCATGGTCCGTTTCAGTTTGGGAGAGAACTGTTACTATCTCACGGACTGGTCGAGAAACGGAACCTACCTTCCCGGCGGCGTTCGGCTTCCCTCGGGGCGGCCGCACCGCGTCGCCCGCGGAACGACGATCTGCTTCGACGTCGGCGGCGAAAACGCGTTCCTGCTCGAATAAGTCGGTCCCGCATCGGCGGAAGCCGACGGAATCAATCAGCGGTTCACCAGCAATCCAAATATGAAAAGCAATGACAAGGGGGTTTCTTTATGAACATGCAGCGTTGTCCAAACGGACATTTCTTCGACAAGTCCAAGTTTGACCAATGCCCGTACTGCAATCCGGCCACGAGTTCGGAAAACAGGACGATTCCGCTGGAGAGCACCGTCGGCGTACCGCTCAATACCGAACCCGGCGCGGACTGGGGCGGCGCCACCGGCGGAGACGACATCGGCGCGACGGTGCCGCTCAACCCGAACAGCGGCGTAACGGTCGCCATCACGCCGGGAAGCGGGACCGGAAACAGTTCCTTCGATCCGGTCGTCGGCTGGTTCGTCTGCTGCGACGGCCCGGACAAGGGCTCCGATTTCAGGATCCGCAGCGGCAACAATTCGCTCGGCAGAGGCGCGAGCATGCAGATCCGCATTCCGAACGACAGCTCCGTTTCAAAGGAAAACATGGCGCACGTCGCCTTCGACGCCAGGACCCGCAAGTTCTTTTTCGGCGCCGGCGACGGACGCAACCTGATCTATGTAAATGATGAATTGCTCCTGCCGCAACAGTCCCGCGAGCTGAACCCATACGACCGCATTCTGCTCGGCAAAACGACGCTTCTGTTCGTTCCGCTCTGCGGGGAGGAATTCGCTTGGGAATGACGCTTGGCGGTAATTCGCTTTCAGAGAACGAGCCGGTCCCCGGGGAGGTCGACACGGCGCCGCCTTCGGCCGAACAGTCGCCCGACGCGTCGGGACAGGACGGCGCCGGCGGCGAAGTGACGACGGTCCCGCTGATCCAGTCGGAACAGCCGGTCGCGACGTCCGAACCGGTCGCAACGTCCGAACTGGAAGAAACGACGGCGGAAACAACCGTGCTGCCGGCCGATACGCCGCTGCCGGAGTCGGCTGCCGGCAGATTTGGTTTCTCTGCCGTTTTATGGGTACTGGCGGGCGCCGCGCTGCTGGCGCTGTTTCTCGTTCTGCTTCGTTCCGCTCTGCGGGGCGGCAGGCATACCGGCGCGAAACATTCGCCCATGCCCTCCGCCCGAACAAAACCGAGCGGGCTGGAGGTCGGGAACGCGCACCACATCGGCAGACGTGAAAATCAGGAGGATTCTTTTGCGATCTCCGACCTGACCGACACGAAACTCTGCCGCAGCTGCGGCGTGCTCGCGGTCGTCGCGGACGGCATGGGCGGTCTGCAGCACGGCGAGATGGTCAGCGCAGGCGTCACGTCCGCCGTCATGCGGGAATTTCCGAACCTGCCCGGCTCCTGGACGGCGCCGCAAAAACTCCTTTATTTGATCGAGCGCGCGAACGACACGGGCAACAACGTCACCGGCGGCGTGCCCGGGCAGGGCGGCTCTACGATGATCGTGTCTTTGATTCTGGACGGCAACCTGTGGTTTGCCAGCGTCGGAGACAGCCGGATCTGCCTGGTGCGCGGCGGCGGCGTGATTCAGCTTACCCGCGAGCAGGTATACGAGGCCGACCTCGATCTGCGGGCGGCGCGCCGCGAGATCTCGTTTGAATCCGCGGCCGCGGACAGCCAGCGCCGCGCGCTGACCAGTTACATCGGCATGGGGGAACTCGCCCATGTCGACTGCTGCATCCATCCGGTTCAGCTTCTCGCGGGCGACTGGATCGTTCTGATGTCCGACGGCGTGTTCAACGAACTGACAAACGCAGAAATCGCGCAGGCGCTTACCGCGGACGCGCCGTCGTCCGCCGAGCGGATCGAACGGATGGTTCTGGCCAAGGGCGATCCGCATCAGGATAATTTCACGGCGGTCGTGCTGCGGATCTTCTGACAAAAGCGGCTCGCCCGAATCTACCTTTTTATGAATATCATCATTTGAACACATGGGGAGGGAATCGTATGAAAACCTTGAAAAAATGGATCGTTCTGACCATGACGCTGCTCCTGCTGCTGTCGCTGACGCTGCAGAGCGCCGCCGCGTCCTCGCCCGTGCAGGATGCGCGGGAGGGCGTCGTGCGGATTCTGTTTGTCTATACGTACAACGGTTACACCTACAGCCAGATGGGCACCGGTTTCTTCGTCGGCGAGGAAGGCGAACCCGTTGAATATATCCTGACAAACGCGCACGTCGTCACCGCCACGGACGATTACGGCACGGACATCGGCATTGCGGAAGATGTCAGCGTCATCTTCGAAGACGTCGACTCCGACTCCACCGCGACCGCCAAGGTGATCAAGTGCTTCACCAACGGCGTCGATCTGGCCGTTCTGCGGCTGGAAGCGCCGACCTCGCTGCGCAAGCCGCTCACGCTCAGCCGCGCCGATACCGCCGAAGTCACGGAAACGGTCTACGCGCTCGGCTTCCCCGCCGTTTCGGACGATTCGAGCGGCATCATTCGCTCCGGCATCGACGACGTGACCGTGACCAAGGGCAGCATCACGAAGCAGCAGTATCTCTACGGCGAAACGAAATATCTGCAGATCGACAACGCGCTCAACCACGGTAATTCCGGCGGGCCGCTCGTCGATGAGGACGGCTACGTCGTCGGCATCAACAGCATGATCGTCGATCCGGCCTACGGCAACGACACAAGCTTCGCGCTCTACATCGACTACGCGATCGACTATTTCGACACGATGGGCTACCCGTACATGCTCGCATCGGCGGAAACGCCGGCGCCGGAGACGACGGAAACGGCGGCGGAGATCACCGCTTTGCCGGAGCAGACCACCGGAACCATCTCCTCGCTGCCGTGGTATTATCTCGCGGGAATCGGCGTGGCGCTCGCCGCCGTCGTCGTGCTGGTGGTGCTGCTGCTTATGAAGGGCAAGAAAAAGCCGGAAACGCCCTCCAACGTCTCCGTGGCGCCGAACGTGCCGCCGCAGCCGCCGCGCAGGAACCCCAGCGAGGCCATCAAAGGGCGGCAGATTATGAACGTCGGACGCTCGAGCACACTCGGCGGTAAATCTTACGCAGTGCACGGCAAGCTGACCGTTGGCCGCGACCCCGCAAAGTGCCAGGTCGTGTTCCCCGCAAAAACGCCCGGCATCAGCGGCGTTCACTGCGCCGTGCAGGAGATCGCCGAGGGCGTCGTCGTAACCGACCTCGGCTCCACCTACGGAACGTTCCTCGAAAACGGCACGAAGATGGAACCGAACAAGCCCTATACCATCCCGGTCGGCGAGTCGTTCTATCTTGCCTCGCAGGACAACGGCTTCCGCATAAAGTAAAGCGTCTTCCGCTGACAAGCGGCGGCGGACACGGAATCGCAGCGTATGATAACGGAGAACCTTTGCTACCGGTGTATGCAAAACGCGGTTGAAAACGGCGTTTGCAGGTTTTGCGGCGGCACGGCTGACGAAAAGCAGTCCGTGCCGTACGCATTGCCGCGCGGCACGGTTCTGCACGGATGCTACCTCCTCGGCGCAGTGCTCGGCGCGGGCGGGTTCGGCATCACCTATATCGCGCTGCATATCCCAAGCGGGAGGCGCGTGGCCGTCAAGGAGTTCCTCCCGGTGGATATCGCCGGACGGAACTCCGGCGATACCTGCGTCTTCAGCCGCTCGAGCGACCCGGACGCGTTCCCGCTTGGCCGGGAACGGTTTTTAAGGGAAGCGCAGACGATCTACCGCCTGCGCGGCTATGCGGGCATCGTCAGCGTCGAGAAGCTGTTTGAAGAGAACAACACCGCCTACTACTGCATGGAATATCTCGACGGGCGCGATCTTCGGCACCGCATCACGGAATCGGGCGGCCGGCTGCACGTGGACGAAACCGTGCGGATCATGAGCACGGTGCTGGACGCCCTGTCGTACATTCATGCCAGGGGCGTGATCCACCGCGACGTCAGCCCGGACAATATCTTTCTCTGCAGCGACGGGAGCGTCAAGCTCATCGATTTCGGCGCCGCCTACGCGCTCATGCGCGAGAACGCGCAGAAGATGCAGCTCGTCGTCAAACACGGCTATGCTCCCACCGAGCAGTACATGCAGGGGGGGAACGTCGGCGCCTGGTCGGATCTGTACGCCTTTTCCTGCACGATGTACCACTGCCTGACCGGCGTCGTTCCCGCCGGCGCGCCCCAGCGCGAGCTGGAGGACACCCTTGTGCCGCCCTCGCAGCTCGGCGTGCCGATCCCGGCGGAGATGGAACGCGCGCTGCTCAGGGGCATGGCGGTTCACGAACGCGACCGCTACCATTCCGCGGAGGAGATGCGGCGCGAGCTGCTCGGCAGCGCGGGAGAGACCAGGGTCGCATCCGGGCACAGGACTGTTCGGGCGGCGCTTGGTTTATTCCTGGGGCGGGTAAAGGACGCCTTCAAGGCCTTCTTCGGCCGCCTTCGCCCTGTCAAAGCCCAGGAAACGGTGGACGGCCCGCGGCCGGAAAACGGCGCGGGCGGCATTCTGTCCGTCAGCCGGTCCGTCAGGCAGAGCGGCGCACGGCTCGGCATTCAATGCACGGCCGGCGTTTACGCCGGAAACGTATTTCCGCTCCTGCAGACGCCCGTCCGTCTTGGGCGGGACGCGCGTGTCTGCGGCATTGTGTTTCCGTCCGACGCCGGCGGCGTGAGCCGCTCCCACTGCGAAGTATATGCGGACCCGGAAAACCGGCGGGTCGTCGTGCGCGACGTCGGCTCGAGCTACGGAACGCAGATCGTCGGCGGCGGCGTGCTGTACGAGGGGCAGGAGGAGGCGCTTCCCGTCGGAAGCGGCTTTTTGATCGGAAACGAGCTGTTCACCGTTGTAACGCTCGGAAGGGGAACGAAATGATGCAATATGAGTGCGCCTCCTATTCGGACATCGGCGGACGCGAAACGAACGAGGACGCAATGTTTTGCGAGCGCGCGGAAAACGCCCTCGCCGCCGCGGTCGCGGACGGTCTGGGCGGACACGGCGGCGGGGAAATCGCTTCCGGCAAAGCGCTTGAACGCTTCGGCGCGAACCTTCAAAAGCTGATCCCGCCGACCGAGGCGGCGCTTAGCGAGGTCTGCGCCGATATGAACCGCGCGGTCATTGAAGCACAGACGGAGAAGTTGCACATGAAGACCACGCTCGCGGCGGCCGTCCTGAACGAAGGGACGCTCGCGTGCATGCACGTCGGCGACAGCCGCGTGTACTATTTCAAAGACGGCGGGATCCGGTATCAGTCGACCGATCACAGCGTTTCCCAGCTCGCCGTTCTCGCGCACGAGATCACGCAGGAGCAGATCCGTTTTCACGAGGACCGCAGCCGCATCCTGCGCTCACTTGGCAGCGAGGACGCCGCCGTTCCGGAAATCAGGGTTTTTACGGATGCGCTCATGCCGGGCGACGCGGTCCTGCTCTGCACGGACGGGTTCTGGGAATATGTGCTCGAAAAGGAAATACTCTCGTTTCTGAAGCGCACGAGAACCGCGCAGGACTGGCTCGGCCGCATGGTCCGCATCCTGAGAAAACGCGCAAAGAAGGGAAACGACAACAACTCCGCAGTCGCGATACGCGTCACTGCACAGGGAACGCAGAAAGCAAGGGGGTTCTGATATGAAAATTCGTCATTGGAAAAAGTTTTTAAGCGCGGCGGTCGTTCTGTTCGTCGTCCTTTCCTGCGCGGCAGGCGCCTTTGCGGCGAACGAAGCACAGCTGAATATCGAAGGAAGCCATGTCAGCGGAAGCGTCCTCCAGATCATCCTCTACTGCGACGCATCCGAAGCGCCT
This sequence comes from uncultured Oscillospiraceae bacterium, assembly GCA_964541465.1. Classification (GTDB taxonomy): domain Bacteria; phylum Bacillota; class Clostridia; order Christensenellales; family CAG-138; genus UBA7703. Next base: position 13,407 of record CAZIQO010000031.1, on the reverse strand, counting down.
TCCGCGGATACGCTCAGCGTCACGCTGGACGGACAGCCGGTCGAGGTTAAGAGCGTCAGCCCGCTTTCGTATGCCGACCCCGGCACGACATACATGCTGCTGATCGATACGAACACCGCCGTAACGGAGCGCGCGCTGACGGATATGCAGGCCATCGCGCGGCTGCTTGTGGAGGGAATGGGCTCGCAGGACAACGCCCTGATCGTACCGCTCGGCGCCGAGATCACGGCCAGAGACCTCAGCGACGATCCGACGGCGCTGAACGCACAGATCGACGCCCTGCAGAAAGATAGTAATCAGGCGGATCTCTATACGTCGATGTCCGACGCGCTGACGCTGATGACCGAATCGGACGCGCTGCAGCCGCGCAAGTGCCTCGTGGCGATGGCGGACGGCCTCGACAGCGACATCTCCGGCGTTTCCGCGCTGGAGCTGTCCAGCCAGGTCTCGCAGGCGAACATCCCGATCTGCGTGGTCGCGCTGACCTATAACACGATTACGCCGGAACGCGTCGAGGCGGCAAAAACCATCTCGGGGTTTGCACGTCAGTCGCCCGGCGGCCGGAGCATCCTGCTCAAGACCGACGGCGTCACCGTTGAGGACGCGGCCAGCGAGATCCTCGGACGCCGGGACAGCACCTACATCGTCGTGCTGGACGGCGCCGCGGTCCGCGCGGTCACCGCGGATTCCGAGGCCGCGCTCGGCGTGCAGATGACGACCGAAAACGGAACCCTTTCCGATACGCTGGATATTTCGTTCCCGGCCCTGCCCGCGGCGGAAGCCACCGCGGAGCCGGTTCAGGCTACGCCCGCTCCGAGCGCGGTCCCCGCTCCGACCGCGGCGCCGAACATCCTCTCCGGATGGGCGGCAAAGCTGGCGGCTCTGCCCGGTTGGGCGCTCTGGACGGCGGGCGGCGCGCTGGCGGCTGTGATCGCGCTGGTGATTCTGCTCGCATGCCTGAAGAGCCGCAGGAAGAAACGCGCCGCGAAAAACGCGGCCGGCTCCATCGTCCGTTTCAGCGCAACTTCCGCAGAGACCGGCGGCGAACCGTTCGGCGCGCCGGAGCTCTGCATCGTGCGCATGGGAAATCCGGAACGGCTCTGCTGCGAGCTGACCATGCCCGCAAGCTTCGTGATCGGGCACGATCCGCGGCTAGCGCAGCTGGTTCTTGAGGACGATCCGGCGATCGCCCCCGCGCAGTGCCGCCTTATCTGGAAAAACGGATCTGTCTGGACGGAGGAAATGAGCCGTTCACGCAACACGCTGCTCAACGGTTCGCCCCTCGGACAGACGCAGCGCATCAATCCGGGGGACGTGCTGCGGCTCGGTTCCTATGAGTACCGCATCTTCTGGGAACAGCGGTAGGACCGGATATCATTAATACAAGGAAGTAACACGAATCCATGATCGAACCGGAAAAAATCTGCATGCGCTGCATGTCGCAGTTGCCGGAGCCGCAGTGCGTCTGCCCGCACTGCGGTTTCGACAACGCCTCCGCCCATAACGAGGCGCACCAGCTCGAATGCGGGAGCATCCTGGCGGGCACCTATCTCATCGGCCGCGTGCTCGGGCAGGGCGGTTTCGGCATCACCTACATCGGCTGGGACCTCAACCTCGACATCAAGGTCGCAATCAAGGAGTACTACCCGGAAGGGTGCGTCACGCGGGATACGCATACGCACGTTTCGGTGCTGACCTACGCCGGGGAGAAAGAAACCTATTTTCAGAAGGGGAAGGAACGCTTCGTCAACGAGGCGAAAACCCTGGCCAAATTCTCCGGCGACGGCTGCGTCGTCGGCGTGCGCGCGTTCTTCTATGAGAACGGCACGGCATATATCGTGATGGACTTTGTCGAAGGCGAAACGCTCAAGTCCTACGTTGCGCGACGCGGCGGAAAACTGCCCTCGGCGGAGGTGCTCGAGCTGTTCAAACCGCTCTTCCGGTCGCTTGCGCGCGTGCACGAGATGGGTCTTCTGCACCGCGACATCAGCCCGGACAACATCATGCTCCGGCCCGACGGAACGCTTGCGCTGCTGGATTTCGGCGCGGCGCGGCAGATGTCGGTAGCGGGCGAGCATTCCAACACGATCAACGTCAAGCACGGGTTCGCGCCCGAAGAGCAGTACCGCACGCGCGGCGAACAGGGCCCGTGGACGGACGTATACGCGCTCTGCGCGACGATCTACCGGCTGACCACCGGCGTCACCCCGCCGCAGGCGCTCGACCGGCTGACGGACGAAGCGCTCCTCACGCCGCCGAACCGGCTTGGGGCGGACTTTACGCCCGCTCAGGAGCAGGCCGTCGTGCACGGGCTGGCCGTGCGCGCCGCCGACCGCACGCAGACTGTCCGGCGGCTGGAGGAAGAGCTGTCCGCCGGCGGACAGCGCGCATATGGCAAACAGGCAAAACCCGCTTCCCCGGCAGACACCGCAAAAGCGAATCCTGCGGGAAGCAGGAAACGCCCGATATGGATAGGCGCCATCGCGGGCGGTGTCGTCGTTGCCGCGATTCTTCTTATCGTCGCGCTGACCGGCGCCAAACAGGAACGGACCCAGGAGGCTTCGTCGTTCGGTTCCGCGGAATCTTCTACCGGCGGCGCCATCGTTTCGCAGGAAACAGCTTCGCCCCTGCAAAGCGCCGATCCTACGCCGGATGCGGAAGAACCATTTCAGGTTTTCCCGCTCAGCCGGCCTGCGCGAATCGATGCCTCGCAGCAGGACGCGCTGTTTCAGCAGGCGCTCGCGCTTTTGGAGGCGGGCGAACGCGAACGCGCGCTGACGGTCTATGATTTTTCGCAGCGGATATCCGCAGACTGCATCAATTCTGCGGTTTTACTGGAGGACGATACGATGCTGGCTTCTTACAACGATTCCAGTATCGCTGAATCGTGGGAGCACCTGGGACCCGGCGTCGCAGTAGAATTGGGCGGCGAATTTGTGCTGCATTCGAATGGTACGGTCAGTTACTGGTGCTCCGACCTATACTGGCAGGACATCGTCGCTATTGACAGCGGGGCTTGGCACGTCGTTGCATTGCGAATGGACGGAACGGCCGTCGCATACGCCGATCCCGATCCGGATGATGGACGCTGCGATGTTGACGGCTGGACGGATCTTGCCGCCGTCGCGGCCGGCAGTTATCATACGGTTGGGCTGAAAGCGGACGGAACGGTGGTTGCGGTCGGCTCCGGCGACTCCGGCGAATGCGACGTGGAGAGCTGGACCGATATCGCGGCCATATCCGCCGGGGCATTTTACACAGCCGGGCTGAAAACGGACGGAACCGTCGTCACCACAAATCCTGACCGATATGATACGGCTTCCTGGAGCGGCATTGTCGCGATTTCGGCAGGCGACTGGCATCTTACGGCGCTGAAAGCGGACGGCACGGTGCTGGCAACAGGCGAAAATTCCGACGACCAGTGCGACGTAAAAAGCTGGACGGATATCGTCGCCATATCGGCAGGCGACGGCTTTACCATCGGCGTGGAACAAGACGGAACCGTCGTTGCAACCGGCTCAAATAATTATATGCAGTACGAATTAATCAAAGGGAAAAAACTTTGGTAAAAGCAAGCCTGCCCAATGGGGTAACAATCGTATGAACCAACCGGAATTCCTCTGCATGCGCTGTATGTCGCAGCTGCCGGAGCCACAGTGCGTCTGTCCGAACTGCGGTTTCGACAACGTATCCGCGCATAACGAAGCGCACCAGCTTGAATGCGGAAGCATCCTCGCGGGAACCTACCTCGTCGGCTGCGTTCTCGGGCAGGGCGGTTTCGGCATCACCTACATCGGCTGGGACCTCAACCTCGATACCAAGGTGGCGATCAAGGAGTATTACCCGGAGGGATTCGTCACCCGGGACATGCATACGCACGTTTTCGTTCTGACCCTGTCCGGCGAAAAGGACGCCTATTTCCAAAACGGCAAGGAGCGCTTCATCAACGAGGCGAAGACGCTGGCGAAATTCGCGGACGAGCCCGGCATCGTCGGCGTGCGCTCGTTCTTCCATGAAAACGGCACGGCGTATATCGTCATGGACTTCATCGAAGGCGAGACGCTGAAATCCTACGTTGCGCGCCGCGGCGGGAAGCTGCCCTCGGCGGAGGTGCTCGAGCTGTTCAAACCGCTCTTCCGGTCGCTTGCGCGCGTGCACGAGATGGGTCTTCTGCACCGCGACATCAGCCCGGACAACATCATGCTCCGGCCCGACGGAACGCTTGCGCTGCTGGATTTCGGCGCGGCGCGGCAGATGTCGGTAGCGGGCGAGCATTCCAACACGATCAACGTCAAGCACGGGTTCGCGCCCGAAGAGCAGTACCGCACGCGCGGCGAACAGGGCCCGTGGACGGACGTATACGCGCTCTGCGCGACGATCTACCGGCTGACCACCGGCGTCACCCCGCCGCAGGCGCTCGACCGCCTGACAAACGAAGCAATCCTGATACCGCCGAACCGGCTCGGCGCGGACTTTACGAGCGCGCAGGAACAGGCCATCATGCACGGGCTTGCCGTGCACGCCGCCGACCGCACGCCGGATATGCGCCGGCTCGGCGAGGAGCTGTTCTCGCCGGCAGCCGGACGCCCCGCGCACAGGAAAGCAAAAAGAACCCCACGGCGCGTCGCATGGATCGCGGCCGCCGCCGTCTGCGCCGCCGCATGCCTCGCCCTCGTTTGGGCGACGCCGAGGGGGAACGGCGGAACGGAGGGTTCCCTGCAGGCTGACGAAGCAATCGCAGCGAGCGCCACGACGGACGCTTTGGTTTCAGCCCCCGCCGAGGCGGAGACGCCCGCTTTGACCGCCGCGCCACGCTCGTCGCTTCCGGCGACCGCCGTGCCAACGGCAATCCCGAGTCCCACGCCCGCCCGGCTGACCGTGGCAACGGCCAGAACCGGCATCGTCGCGGCCGGCAGCCTGTTCACGGTGGCGCTCAAAGCGGACGGCAGCGTGGTCAGCATCGGCGACAGTTCGATCAAAACGAGCGGCTGGAGCAACATCGTTCAGGTCGCGGCAAGCGGCGATTTTGCGGTCGGTCTGTGCGCGGACGGCCATGCGGTGGCAACGGGAAAATCCTATCAGGGCGAGTGCGACCTCGGCGAGTGGGAGGATATCATTCAGATCGACTGCGGCTACCAGCACACCGTCGGCCTTTCCTCGACCGGGAAGATCTACTACGCCGGATTCAATCAGTCCGGCCGGAACAGCTGCACGGAATGGACAAACATCAGTAAACTGCTCGCGGGCAGCGATCATCTTGCAGGCATCCGCAGCGACGGAACGGTGATCGCCGCCGGATATAACAAATACGGTCAGTGCAATACGGACGCGCTGACAAACGTCGTGGACGGCGACGTCGGCGGCGGCTCCACCTTCTGCATCCTGTCCGACGGAACGGTCGCCGTACTGGGAAAGAACTGGGCCGGCGAGGACGACGTGCAGGACTGGACGGATATCGTTGCGATCTCCGCCGCGGGGGAACATACGGTCGGGCTGAGAGCCGACGGAACCGTGGTCGCGGTCGGCAGCAACAACTACGGCGAATGCGACGTGTCCGGCTGGACCGACATCGTCGCAGTCGCCGCGGGCGGCTATCATACCGTCGGCGTGAAGTCCGACGGCACGCTCGTCGCCACCGGCAGCAACAACCACGGCCAATGCAGCGTTTCGGGAATCAAGCTGTGGTAAGAACCCCGAGCCGCACGGCGAAACCAATCAGGACGGCACGTTCGGCCGTTCAATAAAAAACGGGAGTATCTTTATGATCGATCCAGACTCCATCTGCATGCGCTGCATGTCGGAACTGCCGAGCCCAAAGTGCGTCTGCCCGCACTGCGGCTTCGACAACGCCTCCGCCCACAACGAGGCGCATCAGCTCGAATGCGGGAGCATCCTGGCGGGCACCTATCTCATCGGCCGCGTGCTCGGGCAGGGCGGTTTCGGCATCACCTACATCGGCTGGGACCTCAACCTCGACATCAAGGTCGCAATCAAGGAGTACTACCCGGAAGGGTGCGTCACGCGGGATACGCATACGCACGTTTCGGTGCTGACCTACGCCGGGGAGAAAGAAACCTATTTTCAGAAGGGGAAGGAACGCTTCGTCAACGAGGCGAAAACCCTGGCCAAATTCTCCGGCGACGGCTGCGTCGTCGGCGTGCGCGCGTTCTTCTATGAGAACGGCACGGCATATATCGTGATGGACTTTGTCGAAGGCGAAACGCTCAAGTCCTACGTTGCGCGACGCGGCGGAAAACTGCCCTCGGCGGAGGTGCTCGAGCTGTTCAAACCGCTCTTCCGGTCGCTTGCGCGCGTGCACGAGATGGGTCTTCTGCACCGCGACATCAGCCCGGACAACATCATGCTCCGGCCCGACGGAACGCTTGCGCTGCTGGATTTCGGCGCGGCGCGGCAGATGTCGGTAGCGGGCGAGCATTCCAACACGATCAACGTCAAGCACGGGTTCGCGCCCGAAGAGCAGTACCGCACGCGCGGCGAACAGGGCCCGTGGACGGACGTATACGCGCTCTGCGCGACGATCTACCGCCTGACCACCGGCGTCACCCCGCCGCAGGCGCTCGACCGGATGGCCAACGCGGCGGTCCTGACGCCGCCGAACCAGCTCGGCGCGGACTTCACCCCGGCGCAGGAGCAGGCCGTCGTGCACGGGCTGGCCGTGTTCGCCGCCGACCGCACGCAGGACATCCGGCAGCTCACGCAGGAGCTCGGCGGCGGCATGCTGGCCACTCCCGGAACCATCGGTCGGCGCGCGGTAAGCTCCTCCGGCCGAAGCGCCGCGCAAAACCTGGAGAGGCCGTTCGCGCCGGCTTCCGGAATGAAAAAAGAAACCGCCGCGGAACAAAACCGAAGCAGCCGATCCTCCGGTTCCGCCGCGGCGCAGCAAAGGAAACCCGAGAAAGCGGAACCGCCTGCGAAACCGGCAGGCAGGCGTAAAAAGGCGGCGCTGGTTGCCGGGATCGCCGCCGCTGCCGTACTGCTTGTGACGCTTCTTGTAATCCTCCTCGCAAAAACCGACCGCTCCGAGCCGGTTTACCTGACCAACACGCCGAACTACGGCTCTTCCTCCGCCGACGGATCCGATCAAAGCGCTGCGGATACGTCCGGCAGTGTCGGCACCGCGACCCCAATGTCTACCGCCGACGAATACGATCCGGACGAGGTGATCGAGTGGCAGGACCCGATTCTGGAAAGCGGTATCCGGCAGGCGCTCGGCATGAGCGCGGACGAACCCGTTACGTGCGGAGACGTGAGCGGCGTCCGGATTCTGACGATCGCCGGCGAAACCGTCGTAATCAACGACGAGGACCTCTGGCCCGGCGTGGACTATTCAGATCGAACCTACTCGACTGATTACGAAGCCTGGCTGCCCTTTCCGGAGAGCACGATCTCCCTTTCCGACCTGCGGTATTTTTCCGGTCTGCAGCAGCTCGGCGTCTATGCAATCGATATAACGGATTACGACGCCCTGCAGCACTGCGCTCTGCTGACGCAGATCACGCTGGACGCCTGCGGCAATATCGCGTGCGATCAACTGTCCGTTCTGCCGAATCTGTGCTTCCTTTCCATCCGCGACTGCGACGCGGTCGATCTTTCCGCCGTCCCGGACGGTTCGGTCATCTCAGCGCTCAGCTTTTCAAGCTGCGGAGCGCTTACAGGCACGGATTTGGTACGCTTCGGTTCCCTGACGTCCCTGGACATCTGGAGCTGCAGCGTGGATTCCATCGAATCGCTGACGACGCTGCCCTATCTGACGGAACTGTCGCTGGGCTATGTCGGACTTCGCGATATCGGTTTTCTCAATGATCTGCCGCAGCTCACTTCCCTGTATCTATGCGATTCCGATCTTTCCGAGATCACACCGCTTGCCGATATGAAGAATCTCCAGAGCCTGTACCTGATGTCCACTTCTGTCAGCAACGACGATCTGAAAGCGATTTCCGGCCTGACGCAGCTCACGCTTCTCTGGCTCGACGGAAATTCGATCAGCGATCTGTCCTTTGCCGCCGGCCTGACGCGGCTGCAAAGCCTCTCGCTCAGCTATACGAATATCACCGATATCGGCGTTGTGTCCGGAATGAAGCAGCTGTACACGATCTATATCGACGGTACGAACGTAACGGATCTTTCGCCGCTGGAAGGGCTTCCGCTTGTAACGATCGGCGTAAGCGCCAGCATGGAATCCGAGGCGCGCGCAATGTTTCCGAACGCAGATGTTTACGCATGGTAACCGGCCGGCATACGCTGGCCGGCGGCGCCATGCTCCGATTGAATGATGAAAGCCGATGAAAGGAGAGCCGTATGATCGATCCGGAATTTCTCTGCATGCGCTGCATGTCGGAACTGCCGAGCCCAAGGTGCGTCTGCCCGCACTGCGGCTTCGACAACGCCTCCGCCCATAACGAGGCGCACCAGCTCGAATGCGGGAGCATCCTGGCGGGCACCTATCTCATCGGCCGCGTGCTCGGGCAGGGCGGTTTCGGCATCACCTACATCGGCTGGGACCTCAACCTCGACATCAAGGTCGCAATCAAGGAGTACTACCCGGAAGGGTGCGTCACGCGGGATACGCATACGCACGTTTCGGTGCTGACCTACGCCGGGGAGAAAGAAACCTATTTTCAGAAGGGGAAGGAACGCTTCGTCAACGAGGCGAAAACCCTGGCCAAATTCTCCGGCGACGGCTGCGTCGTCGGCGTGCGCGCGTTCTTCTATGAGAACGGCACGGCATATATCGTGATGGACTTTGTCGAAGGCGAAACGCTCAAGTCCTACGTTGCGCGACGCGGCGGAAAACTGCCCTCGGCGGAGGTGCTCGAGCTGTTCAAACCGCTCTTCCGGTCGCTTGCGCGCGTGCACGAGATGGGTCTTCTGCACCGCGACATCAGCCCGGACAACATCATGCTCCGGCCCGACGGAACGCTTGCGCTGCTGGATTTCGGCGCGGCGCGGCAGATGTCGGTAGCGGGCGAGCATTCCAACACGATCAACGTCAAGCACGGGTTCGCGCCCGAAGAGCAGTACCGCACGCGCGGCGAACAGGGCCCGTGGACGGACGTATACGCGCTCTGCGCGACGATCTACCGGCTGACCACCGGCGTCACCCCGCCGCAGGCGCTCGACCGGCTGACGGACGAAGCGCTCCTCACGCCGCCGAACCGGCTTGGGGCGGACTTTACGCCCGCTCAGGAGCAGGCCGTCGTGCACGGGCTGGCCGTGCGCGCCGCCGACCGCACGCAGACTGTCCGGCGGCTGGAGGAAGAGCTGTCCGCCGGCGGACAGCGCGCATATGGCAAACAGGCAAAACCCGCTTCCCCGGCAGACACCGCAAAAGCGAATCCTGCGGGAAGCAGGAAACGCCCGATATGGATAGGCGCCATCGCGGGCGGTGTCGTCGTTGCCGCGATTCTTCTTATCGTCGCGCTGACCGGCGCCAAACAGGAACGGACCCAGGAGGCTTCGTCGTTCGGTTCCGCGGAATCTTCTACCGGCGGCGCCATCGTTTCGCAGGAAACAGCTTCGCCCCTGCAAAGCGCCGATCCTACGCCGGATGCGGAAGAACCATTTCAGGTTTTCCCGCTCAGCCGGCCTGCGCGAATCGATGCCTCGCAGCAGGACGCGCTGTTTCAGCAGGCGCTCGCGCTTTTGGAGGCGGGCGAACGCGAACGCGCGCTGACGGTCTATGATTTTTCGCAGCGGATATCCGCAGACTGCATCAATTCTGCGGTTTTACTGGAGGACGATACGATGCTGGCTTCTTACAACGATTCCAGTATCGCTGAATCGTGGGAGCACCTGGGACCCGGCGTCGCAGTAGAATTGGGCGGCGAATTTGTGCTGCATTCGAATGGTACGGTCAGTTACTGGTGCTCCGACCTATACTGGCAGGACATCGTCGCTATTGACAGCGGGGCTTGGCACGTCGTTGCATTGCGAATGGACGGAACGGCCGTCGCATACGCCGATCCCGATCCGGATGATGGACGCTGCGATGTTGACGGCTGGACGGATCTTGCCGCCGTCGCGGCCGGCAGTTATCATACGGTTGGGCTGAAAGCGGACGGAACGGTGGTTGCGGTCGGCTCCGGCGACTCCGGCGAATGCGACGTGGAGAGCTGGACCGATATCGCGGCCATATCCGCCGGGGCATTTTACACAGCCGGGCTGAAAACGGACGGAACCGTCGTCACCACAAATCCTGACCGATATGATACGGCTTCCTGGAGCGGCATTGTCGCGATTTCGGCAGGCGACTGGCATCTTACGGCGCTGAAAGCGGACGGCACGGTGCTGGCAACAGGCGAAAATTCCGACGACCAGTGCGACGTAAAAAGCTGGACGGATATCGTCGCCATATCGGCAGGCGACGGCTTTACCATCGGCGTGGAACAAGACGGAACCGTCGTTGCAACCGGCTCAAATAATTATATGCAGTACGAATTAATCAAAGGGAAAAAACTTTGGTAAAAGCAAGCCTGCCCAATGGGGTAACAATCGTATGAACCAACCGGAATTCCTCTGCATGCGCTGTATGTCGCAGCTGCCGGAGCCACAGTGCGTCTGTCCGAACTGCGGTTTCGACAACGTATCCGCGCATAACGAAGCGCACCAGCTTGAATGCGGAAGCATCCTCGCGGGAACCTACCTCGTCGGCTGCGTTCTCGGGCAGGGCGGTTTCGGCATCACCTACATCGGCTGGGACCTCAACCTCGATACCAAGGTGGCGATCAAGGAGTATTACCCGGAGGGATTCGTCACCCGGGACATGCATACGCACGTTTTCGTTCTGACCCTGTCCGGCGAAAAGGACGCCTATTTCCAAAACGGCAAGGAGCGCTTCATCAACGAGGCGAAGACGCTGGCGAAATTCGCGGACGAGCCCGGCATCGTCGGCGTGCGCTCGTTCTTCCATGAAAACGGCACGGCGTATATCGTCATGGACTTCATCGAAGGCGAGACGCTGAAATCCTACGTTGCGCGCCGCGGCGGGAAGCTGCCCTCGGCGGAGGTGCTCGAGCTGTTCAAACCGCTCTTCCGGTCGCTTGCGCGCGTGCACGAGATGGGTCTTCTGCACCGCGACATCAGCCCGGACAACATCATGCTCCGGCCCGACGGAACGCTTGCGCTGCTGGATTTCGGCGCGGCGCGGCAGATGTCGGTAGCGGGCGAGCATTCCAACACGATCAACGTCAAGCACGGGTTCGCGCCCGAAGAGCAGTACCGCACGCGCGGCGAACAGGGCCCGTGGACGGACGTATACGCGCTCTGCGCGACGATCTACCGGCTGACCACCGGCGTCACCCCGCCGCAGGCGCTCGACCGCCTGACAAACGAAGCAATCCTGATACCGCCGAACCGGCTCGGCGCGGACTTTACGAGCGCGCAGGAACAGGCCATCATGCACGGGCTTGCCGTGCACGCCGCCGACCGCACGCCGGATATGCGCCGGCTCGGCGAGGAGCTGTTCTCGCCGGCAGCCGGACGCCCCGCGCACAGGAAAGCAAAAAGAACCCCACGGCGCGTCGCATGGATCGCGGCCGCCGCCGTCTGCGCCGCCGCATGCCTCGCCCTCGTTTGGGCGACGCCGAGGGGGAACGGCGGAACGGAGGGTTCCCTGCAGGCTGACGAAGCAATCGCAGCGAGCGCCACGACGGACGCTTTGGTTTCAGCCCCCGCCGAGGCGGAGACGCCCGCTTTGACCGCCGCGCCACGCTCGTCGCTTCCGGCGACCGCCGTGCCAACGGCAATCCCGAGTCCCACGCCCGCCCGGCTGACCGTGGCAACGGCCAGAACCGGCATCGTCGCGGCCGGCAGCCTGTTCACGGTGGCGCTCAAAGCGGACGGCAGCGTGGTCAGCATCGGCGACAGTTCGATCAAAACGAGCGGCTGGAGCAACATCGTTCAGGTCGCGGCAAGCGGCGATTTTGCGGTCGGTCTGTGCGCGGACGGCCATGCGGTGGCAACGGGAAAATCCTATCAGGGCGAGTGCGACCTCGGCGAGTGGGAGGATATCATTCAGATCGACTGCGGCTACCAGCACACCGTCGGCCTTTCCTCGACCGGGAAGATCTACTACGCCGGATTCAATCAGTCCGGCCGGAACAGCTGCACGGAATGGACAAACATCAGTAAACTGCTCGCGGGCAGCGATCATCTTGCAGGCATCCGCAGCGACGGAACGGTGATCGCCGCCGGATATAACAAATACGGTCAGTGCAATACGGACGCGCTGACAAACGTCGTGGACGGCGACGTCGGCGGCGGCTCCACCTTCTGCATCCTGTCCGACGGAACGGTCGCCGTACTGGGAAAGAACTGGGCCGGCGAGGACGACGTGCAGGACTGGACGGATATCGTTGCGATCTCCGCCGCGGGGGAACATACGGTCGGGCTGAGAGCCGACGGAACCGTGGTCGCGGTCGGCAGCAACAACTACGGCGAATGCGACGTGTCCGGCTGGACCGACATCGTCGCAGTCGCCGCGGGCGGCTATCATACCGTCGGCGTGAAGTCCGACGGCACGCTCGTCGCCACCGGCAGCAACAACCACGGCCAATGCAGCGTTTCGGGAATCAAGCTGTGGTAAGAACCCCGAGCCGCACGGCGAAACCAATCAGGACGGCACGTTCGGCCGTTCAATAAAAAACGGGAGTATCTTTATGATCGATCCAGACTCCATCTGCATGCGCTGCATGTCGGAACTGCCGAGCCCAAAGTGCGTCTGCCCGCACTGCGGCTTCGACAACGCCTCCGCCCACAACGAGGCGCATCAGCTCGAATGCGGGAGCATCCTGGCGGGCACCTATCTCATCGGCCGCGTGCTCGGGCAGGGCGGTTTCGGCATCACCTACATCGGCTGGGACCTCAACCTCGACATCAAGGTCGCAATCAAGGAGTACTACCCGGAAGGGTGCGTCACGCGGGATACGCATACGCACGTTTCGGTGCTGACCTACGCCGGGGAGAAAGAAACCTATTTTCAGAAGGGGAAGGAACGCTTCGTCAACGAGGCGAAAACCCTGGCCAAATTCTCCGGCGACGGCTGCGTCGTCGGCGTGCGCGCGTTCTTCTATGAGAACGGCACGGCATATATCGTGATGGACTTTGTCGAAGGCGAAACGCTCAAGTCCTACGTTGCGCGACGCGGCGGAAAACTGCCCTCGGCGGAGGTGCTCGAGCTGTTCAAACCGCTCTTCCGGTCGCTTGCGCGCGTGCACGAGATGGGTCTTCTGCACCGCGACATCAGCCCGGACAACATCATGCTCCGGCCCGACGGAACGCTTGCGCTGCTGGATTTCGGCGCGGCGCGGCAGATGTCGGTAGCGGGCGAGCATTCCAACACGATCAACGTCAAGCACGGGTTCGCGCCCGAAGAGCAGTACCGCACGC
>CAZIQO010000030.1:0-31820 GCA_964541465.1 uncultured Oscillospiraceae bacterium | reverse complement strand
TGCAGGCGGGCAACATCGGCTACAAGCTGGTGCAGCGCCTCGCGGGCGCGGAGGCCATCGGCCCGATCTGCCAGGGCTTCCAGTCCCCCGTAAACGATCTATCGCGCGGCTGCAGCGCAGAGGATATCGTCTCCGTTGTCGCCATCACCGCCGTACAGGCGCAGAACCGGTAAGGAGACAGACGGAAATGACGTATATTCTGGTTATCAACGCGGGCAGCTCGTCGCTGAAATATCAGCTCATCGACATCGACGAGGAGAAGGTCATCGCAAAGGGCATCTGCGAGCGCATCGGCATTGAAGGCGCGTTTCTGAGCTACAAGCCGACCGGCGGCACGGAGTACCGTACGGAAAGCCCCATGAAGACGCACGAGGACGCGATCAAGCTCGTGCTGAAGATCCTCGCGGACAAGGACATGGGCGTGATCAAGGATATGAAATCCATCGCGGCGGTGGGGCACCGCGTGCTCCACGGAGGCGAGAAGTATTCCGAGCCGGTGCTCATCGACGACAAGGTGCTCGACGCCATCGCGGAGTGCATCCCGCTGGGACCGCTCCATAACCCCGCGAACCTCATGGGCATTCGCGGCTGCATGGCCGCCATGCCGGGCGTGCCGATGGTCGCCGTGTTCGACACGGCGTGGGGACAGGCAATGCCGAAGAAGGCGTTCCTCTACGCACTGCCGTACGAAGCCTACGAGACCTACAAGATCCGCCGTTACGGCTTCCACGGCACCTCGCACCGCTATGTGTCCGGCCGCGCGGTCAAAAAGCTGGAGGCCCTCGGCATGAAGAAAGAGGACACGCGCGTGATCACCTGCCACCTCGGCAACGGCTCGAGCCTCTCCGCCGTAAAGGGCGGGAAGTGCGCGGATACCTCGATGGGCCTTACCCCGCTCGAGGGCGTGCCGATGGGAACGCGCTGCGGGAGCATCGACCCGGCCATCCTGCCGTTTCTCATGGAGAAGACGGGCATGACGCCGAAGGAAATGGACACCTACATGAACAAGAAGAGCGGCATGCTGGGCGTTTCCGGCGTGTCGAGCGATTTCCGCGATCTCGAGGCGGCCGCGCAGAAGGGCAACGCGCGCGCGCGGCTGGCGCAGGAGATGTTCGCTTATAAGGTCAAGCAGTATATCGGCGCATATGCGGCCACGCTCGGCGGCGTGGACGCGATCGTGTTCACCGCGGGCGTTGGCGAGAACGACGCGCACATGCGCGAGATGATACTGCAGGGGCTCGAGTACCTCGGCGTGGATGCGGATTACGAATACAACAAAACCTGTCCGCGCGGCAGGGAGGTCGAGATCTCCAAACCGGAGAGCAAGGTGCGCGTGTACGTGATCCCGACCGACGAGGAGATGACCATCGCGCGCGACACCGCCGCGCTTGCGCTTTGAAACGGGATCGTGTATAATCGAAACGCCAATACAGAATTGGAGGACAATGTCATGAAACATATGAAAACCGTGCAGCGGCCCTGCATCAGAACGGGCAAAGACACCGCGTGCGGCGAGTGCCAGGCGAGCTGCCAGTCGGCCTGCAAAACGTCCTGCACCGTAGCCAACCAGAAGTGCGCAAAGGACGACCGGCCAAGCAGGTGACGCGGATCGGCGGCATCTGTACCATCCGGCGGCGTGCGCCGCGGGAATCGCACAATGCAGACGCGCGAGTGGTGAACGAGCGCGGCTGAAAAGGCTCGGCAAGGCGGCTAAGCCGCTTTGCCGAAACGCTGAAAGGCCGGCTTCGGCCTTTCTTTGTCTGTTGGAGGGAAATTTGATCCATTCGTTTCATTTCAGGGATATCAACATTTTAATCGACGTGGAAAGCGGCGCGATGCATACGCTTGACGACGACGCGTTCGCCGTGGCGCAGGCGATCGAACGCGGCGCGGACCCGTTCTCTTCCGGCGTGGCGGCGGCGACCGTGCGCGAGGTGCTCGACGATCTGGAGGAACTGAAACGCGCGGGCGCCTATGGTACGCAGACGCCGACAGCGCCGCCGGTCGCGGGCGGCAGCGCGATCAAGTCCCTCTGCCTGCATGTGGCGCACGACTGCAACCTCCGCTGCCGGTACTGCTTCGCCTCGACGGGCGATTTTCACGGCGGGCGGATGCTCATGCCGATCGACGTGGGGAAGCGCGCGCTGGATTTTTTGATGAAGAAAAGCGGCTCGCGGCATCATCTCGAGGTCGACCTCTTCGGCGGGGAGCCGCTCATGAACCTGCCGGTCTGCGAGCAGATCGTCACATACGGACGCGAGCTCGAACGGCGGTACGACAAGAAGATCAATTTTACGATCACGACGAACTGCGTCGCGCTCGACGACGAGGCGATCCGTTTCATCAACCGGGAGATGCATAACGCCGTAATCAGCCTAGACGGGCGGAAGGAAGTCCACGACGCGATGCGCCCGACCGTCAACGGAAAAGGCTCGTTCGACGTGATACTGCGAAACGCGAAACGGCTGGTCGCGGACCGGGGCGAAAAGGAGCACTACATCCGCGGCACGTTTACGAGAAACAACCTTGATTTCCTCGAGGACGTGAAGGCCATGGTCGGCTACGGCTTCCGGCAGCTTTCGATCGAACCCGTCGTGCTGCCGGCGGAAAGTCCCTACAGCCTGCTGCCGGAGCACCTGCCGCGCATCGACAGGGAGTACGACGCGCTGGCAGACTACTATTTGGAGAGGCGCAGGAAGCCGGAGACCTGGTTCAACTTCTTTCACTTCATGTTCGACCCGGAGGGCGGGCCGTGCCTGAGGAAGCGCATCAACGGCTGCGGCGCGGGCACGGAATATGCGGCCGTCACGCCGGACGGGGACGTATATCCCTGCCACCAGTTCGTGGGCATGCCGGAATGGAAGATCGGAACGGTCGATTCCGAACGGCTGGATGAAGAGATTCAGACGCGGTTTTTGAACTGCAACGTCTGCACCAAGGAGAAATGCAGCGCCTGCTGGGCGAAGTATTACTGCAGCGGCGGGTGCATGGCGAACGCGTACCTCTACGGCGGCGCGCTCGACCACCCGCATGAAATGAGCTGCGCGCTGATGCGGAAGCGCACGGAGTGCGCGGTCGGCATCTATTTGACGGAGCGCCTATGGTACGCATGAACGCGCGCCTGCCGGAAGCGTGCGATCCGGCGCTGGTGAAACGGATTTTGGAAGCGGAAGGCGTTTCCGCGCTGACGGCCCGCGCTCTGATCCGGCGCGGCGCAGCGTCGGCGGAGGATGCAAAGCGCTTCCTACATCCAAGCGAAACGCAGCTGCTCGACCCGTACCTCCTGCCGAATATGGAACAGGCGGCGGAGCGCATCCGCGCCGCCATCCGGGAAGGCGAGCCGATCTGCGTGTTCGGCGACTACGACGCGGACGGCATCTGCTCGTGCACGATGCTGCTCAAGCGGCTCCGGCAGATGGGCGGGCGCGCGGAGTGCTATATCCCGCTTCGCCGGAGCGAGGGATACGGGCTCACGGAAAAGACGGTCCGCAAGGTCGCCGCAACCGGCGCGCGGCTCATCGTGACTGTGGACAACGGCATCTCCGCGTTCGACGAGATCGCGCTCTGCGGAGCGCTCGGCATGGACGTGATCGTGACGGACCACCACAGCGCGGGAAAGGCCGTGCCGGAGTGCGTCGCGGTCGTGTCCGCCTCGCGCAGGGATTCGACCTACCCGAACCCGAACCTCTGCGGCGCGGGCGTCGCGCTCAAGCTGATCCAGGCGCTCACCGACGACGCGTACTCCGACGAGGAGCTCGCGCTCGCGGCGGTCGCCACCATTGCGGACGTCGTGCCGCTCACGGGCGAAAACCGCGCGATCGCGGCCTGCGGGCTTCGGTATGTGGAAACGGTGCCTGGATTTTCCGCGCTGCTCGACGCGGCCGGCTGGAAGGCGCGGAAAACGGACGAGCAGACGATCTCCTACGCCGTGGCGCCGCGGCTTAACGCGTCCGGACGCATGTCCACGGCGATGCTCGGAGTCGAGCTGCTGACCACGGCGGACGCGGACCGGCGCGCGGCGGTCGCCGAGCGGCTCAACGAGGACAATCAAAAGCGCAAGGACGAGGAAAGCGCGATCCTGGAGGAGGCGCAGCGGCGCATCGAAGCGGAAGGCGAATCCCGCCGCGCCGTGCTGCTTTCGGACGAGAGCTGGAATCCCGGCGTGATCGGCATCGTGGCGTCGCGCCTGTGCGAAAGCCTGCATGTGCCCGTGATCCTGTTTTCGGAGCGGGACGGGATCCTGACTGGTTCCGGCAGAAGCATCGAACGCATCGATCTCTTCGACGCGCTGAGCCGGTTCTCCGGCTATTTTATGCGCTTCGGCGGGCACGCGCGCGCGGCGGGCGTCACGATATCGGCAGAGAAGTTCGAAACGTTCCGGCGGGAGTTTACGGACTATATCGAAGGGTCGTTCTCGCAGGAGGATTTTCTGCCGTCGTACGAATACGAGGAGACGATTCCGTTCTCCGCCCTTACGCTCGATCAGGCGAAGGAACTCGGGCGACTCGGTCCGTTCGGCGAGGGGAACCCGGAACCCGCGTTCCGCTTTGAGAACGTGCGCTTCGCCTCCCTTCGAACGATCGGAAGGGACGACAAGCATTTCTGCGCGAGCGCGGTGCAGGGCGATTCCGTATTGCGCGTCGTCGCGTTCGGGCGGAGCGATCTCGTCGGCACGCTCAAAGAGGCGGCCGATTGGGACCTTGCGGCACTGTCGACGGTCAACCGCTACCGCGGATGCGAAACCGTGGAACTGCAATGGGTGTGCGCGGTGCCGTCGGAAGAAAAATTCCACTTTTTTGATGCATTTTTCCGGGGAAACCTGTATAATGAACAATGTTCGGATGATTTGCTCGCCGAATGGTTTTTTTCTTTCGGTCTGGCGCAAAGGGCGCGGTTCGACGACGCCGCGATGCGCCGCGCGTACCGTTCGCTTACGAAGGCGACGGAGGACGGGCCGAAGACGCTCGGGCAGCTGACGCAAATGCATACGGCGGAGGAGCTGCTCGCGCTGTGCGTGTTCACGCAGCTTTCGTTCTTCCGATACGACGCGGGGCGTTCGTCGGTCGAACGATGCGCCGGGTGCGCGGCGCGTCCGCTTACGGACAGCGCGCTCTACCGTCTGGCAACCAGAAAAAGGGAGGCATGAGCCATGGATCTGAAGGAGAAAATTCGCAATATTCCGGATTTCCCGATCAAGGGCGTGCTGTTTCGCGATATTACGACGCTGATCAAGGACAAGGACGGCTATCAGGAACTGATCGACCAGCTCGCCGATTCGCTGCGCGATCGCAGGGTGGACATCGTGGTCGGACCAGAGGCGCGCGGGTTCGTGATCGGCTCCGCACTGGCGTACGCGCTGCACGCGGGCTTCGTGCTTGCCAGAAAGCCCGGCAAGCTCCCCTGCGAGACCATCCGTTACGAGTACGGACTCGAATACGGCGCCGACGTGCTGGAGATCCATAAGGACGCGATACAGCCCGGCCAGAACGTGGTCATCGTGGACGACCTGCTCGCGACCGGCGGCACGTCGCTTGCGACGATCCGACTCGTCGAGCAGGCGGGCGGGAATGTCGTCGGCGTGCGATTCGCCATCGAACTGTCCTCCGAATTCGACGGCCGGGCGATGCTGAAGGACTACGACGTACAGTCCATCATGCAATTTTAAACAAACCGCACAGACGAAAAATCAACGGGGCGCCGTTGATTTTTTTACCCCGTTCCGCAGAGGCGGCGAAACACGGCGCTCGGCGGCGCGCGAAGGGAGGTGGGCCGCGTGGATAAAGACAAGCTGATCGAGGAGTTCTCCGGCAAATATACGCCGGAGCAGACGGAGGCGTTCAAGAAGGCGGTGGCGTTTGCGATCGACGCGCACGCATCCCAGCTGCGGGAATCCGGCGAGCCCTACATCGTGCATCCGCTGGAGGTCGCCAGGATCGTCATGGATATGGGCATGGACGCCGAGAGCGTGACCGCCGCGGTCCTGCACGACGTGGTTGAGGACGGCGACAACATCACCGTGGACGATATCCGCCGCGAGTTCGGGCCGGATGTGGCGCACCTTGTGGACGGCGTAACCAAGCTCACAAAATCCGGTAAACAGACGTACATCACCAAAAAGCAGGAGCAGGCCGAGAACCTGCGCAAGCTCTTTCTTGCCATTGCGGCGGACGTGCGCGTGGTCATCATCAAGCTGGCGGACCGCCTGCACAACATGCGCACCATCGCCTACTGCAACCCCTATAAGCGCATGCGCAAGGCCAAGGAAACGCTCGACGTGTACGCGCCGCTCGCGCACCGCTTCGGCATGGGCGCGATCAAGGGCGAGATGGAGGACCTTTCGTTCCGCTACCTCATGCCGGAGGAATACGAGGATATCAGCCGGCAGATCAAGGAGAAGCAGGCCGAGCGTGCCGAAACGCTCAACGAGGCGATGCGCGTTATCGGCGAGCAGCTCAAGGAGGCGGGCATCGAGGCGACCATCAGCGGACGGCCGAAGCATCTCTACAGCGTGTACCGCAAGATGCAGCGGCTCGGCGCGGGTATCAACGAGGTGTACGACCTCATCGCAATCCGCGTGATCGTCGATTCCATCAACGATTGCTACGCCGCGCTCGGCGTGATTCACGCGGGCTGGAAACCGCTGCCGGGGCGGTTCAAGGACTATATCGCAACGCCGAAGCCGAACATGTACCGTTCGCTCCACACCACGCTGCTCGCGTCGAACGGCATTCCGTTCGAGGTGCAGATCCGCACCAAGGAGATGCACCGCACCGCCGAGTACGGCATCGCCGCGCACTGGATGTACAAGGAGGGCCGCACGGTTCAGAGCCTGCTCGACAAGAAGACGAGCTGGCTTCGTCAGATTATCGAGGCGAAGGAAACGACCGAGGACAGCAAGGAGTTCGTCGAGAATATCATGAAGGACTTCCTCGGCGAATACGTGTTTGTGCTTACGCCGCGCGGCGAGATCATCGACCTGCCGAAGGGCTCCACGCCGCTGGACTTTGCCTACCGCATCCATACGAATATCGGCCATCACTGCCAGGGCGCGAAGGTCAACGGTTCTCTCGTGCGGCTGGACTACAAGCTCAAGACGAACGACGTCGTCGAAATCATCACCTCAAACAGTCAGCCGGGTCCGAGCCGGGACTGGCTGAAGATCGTCAAAACGCAGTCCGCGCGCAACAAGATCCGCCAGTGGTTCAAGAAGGAAAACCGCGAGGAGAACATCCTGCGCGGGCGGGATATGCTCGAAGACGCGGCAAAGCGCCAGGGCGTGGCAATCGCGGATCTCATGAAGGCCGAGTATTACGGCGTGATCCTCAAGCGCCTCAATATGGGCGGGCCGGACGATCTCTATTCGGCCATCGGGTTCGGCGGCATGTCGGCGGGGCAGGTGCTCCATAAACTCATAGAGCTCAAAAAGAAGGCCGACAAGGTGGACGAGCTGGCGGCGCGCATCGAGCGCGGGGACGAGCAGGCCAAAACGCACGTGCCGGTCAACGGCATCATCGTCAAGGGCGACCCGGGCATGGCGGTGCGATTCGCCAACTGCTGCAATCCGCTTCCGGGCGATCCGATCATCGGCTATATCACGCGCGGGCGCGGCGTGTCCGTTCATCGCGCGGACTGCTCGAACGTGGCGAGCCTGCGTTCGGACATCGACCGCATCATCGAGGTCGAGTGGGCGATCAACTCGAAAAGCTCGTTCAACGCTTCGCTGCAGATTCAGGGCGAAGACAAGCCCGGTACGCTTTCGCAGATCTCCGCAATGCTCTCGGGGCTCAACATCAGCATCCAGTCCATCAGCGGGAGGCCTGCGCAGGACGGCCGGTATATCATAGAGATGACGTTCGACGTAACGAATACCGAGCAGCTCAGCGTTATCATCAAAAGCCTCAAAAAGCTCAAGTGCGTAAACGAAGTCTATCGGATGAACAGGTGAAGAAATGCGTGCGGTGGTGCAGCGGACGACGGGCGCTTCGGTGAGCGCCGGAAACGAACGGTTGGGAGAGATCGGAAACGGGCTCGTCGTGTTCCTCGGCGTGGAGCAGGGGGACACGGCGGACGATCTGAACTACATCTGCGACAAGGTGGTCGGACTCCGCGTGTTCAACGACGAGAACGGCGTGCCGAATTGCTCCGTGGAGGAGATCGGCGGCGCGGTGCTGCTCGTTTCGCAGTTCACGCTCTGCGCGGACGCGCGAAAGGGCCGCCGGCCCAGCTATATCCGCGCGGCGCGGCCCGAAACGGCGATCCCGCTCTACGAGGAAGCCGTTCGGCGCATCGGCGCGCACGTGCCCGTCGCACAGGGCCGGTTTCAGGCATTGATGCAGGTGCGGCTCGTCAACGACGGCCCGCATACGATACTGCTCGACTCAAGGAGGACGTTCTGATGCGGCTGAAGCGGATGATCTGCGGCGCGCTCGGCGTCAACACCTATCTCATCGGCGCGGACGGGCGCAGCGAATGCGCCGTGATCGACCCGGGCGTTGCGGAGCCGGTGCTGGAAGCGCTCAAAGAGGACGGCCTCGTCTGCACGCACATCCTGCTTACCCACGGGCATTTCGACCATATCGGCGGCGTAAGGACGCTGCGGGAAAAGACCGGTGCGAAGGTCGTCGTCCACGAGGCGGACGCGGAGATGCTGGGGAGCAACCGCCTCTGCCTTGCGGTGCTGACGGGCGACCTGCTCCAGCCGACGCAGGCCGACCTGCTGCTTCACGGCGGCGAGATCCTTTCCGTCGCGGGGCTGACGATCCGCGTACTGCATACGCCGGGGCATACGATGGGCGGCGTGTGCTACGTGCTCGAGGCCGAGCGCGTGCTCTTCTGCGGGGATACGCTGTTTCGAGACGGCGCGGGCAGGACCGACTTTCCGGGCGGCAGCCGGGATGCGCTGTATCATTCCATCGCGGACACACTCTATTCGCTGGAGGGCGATTACCGGGTGTTCTGCGGGCACGGGGAGCCGACCACGCTCGAATACGAACGGCGGAACAATCCGTTCACGGAATACGGGCAGCGGCACGCATGGTAGGCGTCCGGACCAACCGGCAGGAGTACCGGAACGATATCGCGGAGGAGATACGGCTGTTCACCGGCCCTGCGCAGATCGAATACGCCGAAGAGGACGACGCGCGTTCGTTCGATCCGCTTTTTGAGCTTACGCTCGAGCGGAGGGACGGCGCGTATTCTTTGTTTGCGCGCGCGGGCGGGGAAACGATCGCGGAATGCTTTGAAATTCCGGCGGACGCGTCCGCGCTGCTTGTCAAAAAGCTTGAGAAGCGGCGTCTCAAGCTCGCCTGCTACCGGCTGCTGAAATGCCTGTACCCGGATGTCCCAACGCCGTGGGGGTCGCTCACCGGGATCCGGCCGACGAAGCTCTTCCGCGAGCTGTCCGCGGAACGCGGGATTCCGTATGCGCGGGACATGTTCGTCAATACGTTCGGCGTTTCGCCGGAAAGGACGGGACTTGCCGAGCGCATCTGCGCCGTGCAGGAGCCGTATGTTTCCTCCGTTGCCCCGAAGGATATCGACGTGTACATCGGCATCCCGTTCTGCCGCACGAAATGCCTCTACTGCTCGTTTGCGTCCGAGGTGCTGAAAAAGAGCGAGCGGCTCGAACGTTATCTCGAGGCGCTCAGGCGCGATATCGCGCACGGGGCGTCGCTCTGCGCGCGCGAGGGCCTGCGTATACGCTCGCTCTACGTCGGCGGCGGCACGCCGACCGTGCTCACCGCAGGGCAGCTTGCGGATCTGCTTTCGTTCTCGCTGGAGCAATACGGCGGGTTCGGGGCGGAATGCACCGTCGAAGCCGGCCGGCCGGACACGATCGACAAAGAAAAACTAAGCGTGCTCAGACGGCTGGGCGTAACGCGCATATCCGTCAACCCGCAGACCATGAACGACGAAACGCTCACGCGCGTCGGGCGGACGCACACGGCGGAGGACGTCAGGCGCGCGTTCCGCCTCGCGCGGGAGGCCGGATTCGACGCGGTCAACATGGACCTGATCGCGGGTCTGCCGGGCGAAACGGCGGACGACATGGCGCACTCCTGCGAGGAGATCGCGCGGCTTGGCCCGGACGATCTCACGGTGCACGCCCTCGCGATCAAGCGTTCGTCGCTTTTAAAGCTCCACCGTTCGGAGTACCCGCTGCCGGACGCGGACACCGCGCGGGAGATGACGCGGCTCGGCGCGTCGTGCGCGGAAGGCATGGGCATGCGGGCATACTATCTTTACCGCCAGAAATACATGAGCGGCAACCTTGAAAACGTCGGCTACGCGCTGCCCGGGAAGGAGTGCGCCTACAATATCGACATGATGGAGGAGACGGCGAGCATCCTTTCCCACGGAGCGGGCGCGATGTCGAAGCGCGTGTTCGGCGGCGAAAACCGCATCGAGCGGCTGCCGAACCCGAAGGACGTGGATACGTACCAAACGAAGCTGGACCGCCTGCTGGAGGAAAAGAATCGATTCTTTTTTGATTGACAGCGCGCGGCGCGATGGCTATAATGTGTGAAAAGGTTGCGATCGGGAGAGTAGCCCGAAGGGTTCGCGGAAAGAGAGCGGAGCGCTTGGTGTGAGCTTCGCGTGCGGACATCGGACGAACGGCACCCGTGAACCGCGCGGCCCAACGGGTGTTTGGTCCCCAAAGCCGCGACGCGATCCGCGTTACAGGATACGAAAGCGGAGCGGGCGTTTACGTTCGCTCAATCAGGGTGGCACCGCGGGTTTCCCGTCCCTAGAGGACCGGAACCCGCTTTTTTTTAGCGATTCCGGCCACGGAAGACCTGAGAAAAGGCGAAAATTGCAGAAAAGACGAGTACGGAGCGCGGAGGGAGAGAAGATGGCGAACGCATACAGGGCGCCGAAAGGCACGAAGGACGTTTTACCGGAGCAGAGCTATCTGTGGCAGTACCTGGAATCGCAGATTCGGGACGTTGTGCGCAAGTACGGCTTTCTCGAGGTGCGCACGCCGGTCATCGAGCACACGGAACTGTTTCTGCGCGGCGTGGGCGAGACGACCGACATCGTGCAGAAGGAGATGTATACCTTCCTCGACAAGGGCGGGCGGTCCGTCACCCTTAAGCCCGAGGGCACGGCCGGCGTGGTGCGGATGTTTGTGGAAAACAACCTCTATGCCGAAACGCAGCCAACGAAGGTCTTCTATCTGAACAGCCCGGTATTCCGCTACGAGCGGCCTCAGGCCGGGCGTCTGCGGGAGCACCATCAGTTCGGCGTGGAGTTCTTCGGCGCGTCGAAGCCAACCGCGGACGCGGAGTGCATCGCGGTCGCGGCGGAGGTGCTGGAAACGATCGGCTGCACGGGCCTGACCGTGCGGCTCAACAGCATCGGCTGCCCGGCGTGCCGCCCGAAGTACCATGAGGCGCTCAGGGCGTATCTGCGCGAGCGCTACGACTGTCTGTGCGATACCTGCAAGATCCGGTACGAGCAGAATCCGCTCCGTATTCTGGACTGCAAGGACGAGCACTGCGGCGAGGTGGCGAGGAACGCGCCGAACATCGGGGACTTCCTCTGCGACGAGTGCCGCGCGCATCAGGACGCGCTTCTGCGCCTGCTCGACGGCATGGGCATCCGCTACGAGATCACGCCGACGCTTGTGCGCGGGCTGGACTACTATACCAAGACCGTATTTGAGATCGTGTCCGACTGCATCGGCGCGCAGAGCGCGGTCTGCGGCGGCGGGCGCTACGACGGGCTGGTCGAGGAGATCGGCGGGCCGCAGGTGCCGGCGGTCGGGTTCGGGCTCGGCATGGAGCGGCTGCTGCTGCTGATGGAAAACGCGGACGTGGCGGTGGAGAAGCCCGTGCGCTACGACCTCTACATCGCTTCCCTCGGGGACGCGGCGAACGAACGCGCGTTTTCGCTCGCGACCGAACTGCGCCGGCTCGGATTGTGCGTGGAGATCGACCACGTGGGCCGGAGCGTCAAGGCGCAGCTCAAATACGCCGATAAGGCCGGCGCACGGTATGTGCTCGTGCTCGGGGACGAGGAACTGCAATCGGGCGCGGCGAAGCTCAAGCGCATGAGCGACGGCGAAGAGATCAAAACCGCGCTGAACGCGGAAACGATACAGAATTCAATCCATTGAGGTGATTACGATGAACGAACTGCTTGGCGGATGGAAACGAACCTGTTACTGCGCCGACCCCACGAAGGCGGAAGCCGGCAAAACCGTCACGCTGATGGGCTGGACGAACGTACGGCGCGATCTCGGCGCGCTGGTGTTCGTGCAACTGCGCGACCGCTCCGGCATCATGCAGGTCGTGTTCGACTCAAGTATCCTCTCGGAGGCGGACTTTGCGCGCGCCTGCACGATCCGTTCGGAATACGTGCTGGCCGTGCGCGGAACGCTCGAACTCCGTACGGGCGACATGGTCAATCAGGACATGGAAACCGGCGAACTGGAAGTGCGCGTGTCCGAATTCAAGATCCTCAGCAAAAGCGAAACGCCGCCGTTCGAAATTTCGGACGACTGCCGCGCGAACGAATTGCTGCGGCTCAAGTACCGCTATCTCGACCTGCGCCGCCCCGTTATGCAGAAAAACATATTCATGCGGCATAAAATCGCGATTATCACGCGCGAATATTTCGACGGACAGGGCTTTATCGAGATCGAAACGCCGATTCTGACCAAGAGCACGCCGGAGGGCGCGCGGGACTACCTCGTGCCGAGCCGCGTGCATCCGGGCAAGTTCTACGCGCTGCCGCAGAGCCCGCAGCTGTTCAAGCAACTGCTCATGCTCGCTGGGTACGACCGCTATTTCCAGATCGCCCGATGCTTCCGGGACGAGGACCTGCGCGCCGACCGCCAGCCGGACTTTACGCAGATCGACATCGAAATGTCGTTCGTCGAGGAAGAGGACGTGCAGTCCGTCAACGAGGGCTTTTTAAAGCGGCTGTTCAAGGAAACGCTGAACGTGGATATCGAGCTGCCGCTGCCTCGACTCAAATATGCGGACGCGATGGCGCGCTACGGTTCGGACAAGCCGGACACCCGGTTCGGTATGGAACTGATCGATCTTTCGGACGCGGTGAAGTCGAGCGGGTTTTCCGTTTTTCAAAACGCGCTGGCAAGCGGCGGGAGCGTGCGCGCGATCAACGCCAAGGGCGCGGGCGCATCGTTTTCCCGCAAGGCGCTGGACGCGCTGGGCGAGTTCGTCAAGACCTACCGCGCAAAGGGCCTGATCTGGATGAACGACAAGCCGGAAGGGCTCGCGTCTCCGATCCTCAAGTTCCTTACGGAAGAGGAAATCGCGGCCATCCGCGAAAAGGCGAACCTCGAAACGGGCGACGTGCTGTTCATCGTGGCGGATGCGGACAAGACTGTGTTCGCCTCCCTCGGCGCGCTGCGGCTCAGGCTCGGCGACCAACTGGGGCTGATTCCGAAAGACAGGTTCAATCTCCTCTGGGTCACGGAATTCCCGCAGTTTGAATGGAGCGAGGAGGAGAACCGCTTCATGGCCATGCACCATCCGTTCACCAGCCCGATGGACGAGGACGTCGATAAAATCGAAACCGATCCGGCGAGCGTGCGCGCGAAAGCGTATGATATCGTGCTCAACGGCGTGGAGATCGGCGGCGGTTCGATCCGTATCCATTCGCGGGAACTGCAGAAGCGTATGTTCCGCGCGCTGGGCTTTACGGACGAGCAGGCGGAATACCGCTTCGGATTTTTGACGGATGCGTTTCGTTTCGGCCCGCCGCCGCACGGCGGCATCGCCTACGGACTCGACCGGCTTGCGATGCTCATCTGCGGGGCGTCCAGCATTAGGGACGTGATCGCGTTCCCGAAGGTGCAGAACGCGTCCTGTCCGATGACCGGCGCGCCGGACTTTGTGGACGATATTCAGCTGAAAGAACTGCATATCGCCTGCACCGAGAAGGAAACATGAGCGAGCAGAACGCCGAGACGCTCGGCCACGCCGGTGTCGTGATCGAAACGGACGGGAAAACGGCGCGTGTGCGGTTCGTGCGCGGCAAACAGTGCGAGCACTGCGGCGCCTGCCTGACGGTGGGCGAGCGCGAGATGGAGCTTGTGCTCGATAACGACGTCGGCGCGCGCGCGGGGGACCGTGTGCGCGTGAGCCTGCCGCCGAAGCGCGTGCTGCAGGCGAGCCTGCTTGCCTACGCGGTGCCGCTCGTGCTTCTGATTGCCGGCGTATGGATCGGCAGCATGTTCTCCGAATGGGCGGCGCTCGCGCTCGGCGTAGGGGCATGCTTTGCCAGTGCGCTGCTGCTGCGGCTGATCGAACGAAAGGGCGGGCTGAAACGGCGCTTCCGGCCGCGGATCGAAGCGATACTGGACGAAGGGGAGGAGGAGCGCACATGTGCACAGGGGGACTGACGGAACTCACGGCGGACAATTTCGATCAGACGATCCGAAACGGCCTGCCGTATCTCGTTGAATTTTACGCCGACTGGTGCGCGCCCTGCGGCAGGATGGAACCCGTGCTCGCGGAGCTTTCGGAATTGTACGGCGACCGGGTGCGGTTCTTCCGCGTGAACGCGGACGCGCAGATCGCGCTCTCGGAACGGCACAACGTTTCGACGCTTCCCTGTGTCATCGTGTTCCGGGACGGAGCGGAGCGCGGACGCGCAACGGGCGCGCGCACGAAGGCGGCGCTGAAGGAACTGATCGGGCGCGTTCTGTAGCGCGCCATATCGAAAACTCGAAAGGATACGCAAAGGATGAACTGGAAACCCTCGCACGAATGGATCGCGGAATTCGATCCGGAACTGGCTTCCTGCATGGGGAAGGAACTGCAGCGGCAGAGAGACCATCTCGAACTGATCGCGTCGGAGAACTTCGTTTCGCCCGCGGTGATGGCGGCGCTCGGCAGTCCGCTGACGAACAAGTACGCCGAAGGATACCCGGGCAAACGCTACTACGGCGGCTGCCAATACGTGGACGGCGTGGAGGACCTCGCGCGCGAACGCGCGAAGGCGCTCTTCGGCGCGGAGTACGCGAACGTGCAGCCGCATTCGGGCGTGCAGGCGAACATGGCGGCCTATTACGCGATGATCGAACCCGGCGACACCGTGCTCGCCATGAACCTCAACCACGGCGGTCACCTCTCGCACGGGCACCCGGCCAACGCCTCCGGCAAGCTCTATCATTTCGTGCAGTACGGCGTCCGCAAGGACGACGAAACGCTCGATTACGACGAGTTGGAACGGCTGGCAGCCGAATACCGGCCCAAGCTGATCGTGGCCGGCGCGAGCGCGTATTCGCGCATCATCGACTTCGCGCGCATCGGCGCGGCGGCAAAGTCCGTCGGCGCGTATTTCATGGTGGACATCGCGCATATCTCCGGCCTGG
The DNA here is from genome assembly GCA_964541465.1 of uncultured Oscillospiraceae bacterium. Taxonomy (GTDB): domain Bacteria; phylum Bacillota; class Clostridia; order Christensenellales; family CAG-138; genus UBA7703. The sequence goes on along the minus strand of CAZIQO010000030.1, from coordinate 16,471 downwards.
TCGCCGCGGGCGAGCACCCGAACCCGTTCCCGTATGCGGACGTTGTGACCACCACGACGCACAAGACCCTCCGCGGCCCGCGCGGCGGCCTGATCCTCTGCAAGTCCGCCCTGGCCGCGCAGATCGACAAGGCGGTATTCCCCGGCATGCAGGGCGGGCCGCTCATGCACACGATCGCCGGCAAGGCCGTGTGCTTCCTCGAGGCGATGCAGCCGTCGTTCCGCGATTATCAGCATCAGATCGTGCTCAACGCGCGCGCGCTGTGCGAAACGCTCGCGGGCTGTGGCCTGCGCATCGTGTCCGGCGGAACGGACAACCACCTCATGCTCGCCGACCTGACCTCGCTGGGACTGACGGGCGATCGCGTGCAGGCTCTGCTCGACGCGGCGAACATCACCGCGAACAAAAACGCGATCCCGTTCGACACGCGCAACAAGCGCGAAACCAGCGGCGTGCGTTTCGGCACGCCGGCGGTGACGACCCGCGGCATGAAGGAGGACGAGATGCGGCAAATCGGGAAGCTAATCTGGCGCGTGATCGAAGGCGGCGAGGCGGCCATCCCGGAGGTGCGGCGCGAGGTGCTGGCGCTCTGCGAACGGTTCCCGCTCTACGAGAACTGCACGCTTACGTGCGCGGCGGAGCGGTAGGAAAGCAGCCGAACGGAATAAACAAAAAAGCGAGAGAGCGGTCCCCCGCTCTCTTTGCTGATCAACAAAGTTCCAGTCAAATTGCTGCGTCAATCTGACAATATAAAAATGGAAATTTAACCAAACAATCCGTCAAAACCAGCGGCGTGTACGGTGGTTTTGACACGCTTCATGCAGCAAAACCGACAGTCGGCGCAGCCGACCGGGGTCGATGCTGCATGCAAATCCCCGCCACAGCGGCTTCCATTGAAAAACCGTGGTTTTTCGATGCCCTGAGAGGCGGTACCCCGCTCTCCCAGCCTGTCAAAAAATTTTGGAATTGTTCAGGTCCGAAGTTCCTTCAAACGCGCATCATCACCTGCTCGATCGCGGGCTTCATATGCATGGTGCCGCCCGCCTGACCGACGATCTGCAGCAGGCGTTCCGGGTCCACCGCCACGCTGCCCGCAAGCAGCGTAACGGGCGTATCGGCAAACGCCTGCGGACAGAGCGGCGTCGACGGGCCGACGAGGCAGACCTGCCGTGCATGACGGCAGTGTTCGAGCACGCCGTCGATCGTATGGTTGATGATGCTCGTCGCGGTGACGACGACAACGTCGCAGCGCGGCAGATACGCCGGGATCTGGTCCTCCGCGTAGAGATGGTCGCCTTTCGAAAGGTTCTGCTCGAATACGTAGATATGCTCCGTCATCTTCCGCACGCCCGCGAGAATGGGCCGGAACTCCCCGATCATGCCGAAGGTCTCGTCCGGCTGCACGGAAAGCACCTCGAGCACGTTGCCGTGCAGATGCGCCGGGTCCGGGCGGTTGAGGACGGCATTGATCGCGGCCAGGCCGACGGATGCTTTCAGGAGATGGTTTTCACCGACCCAGGGAATGAGCTCCCGGACCGGCCGGCCGCTCACGTTGCCGGCTTCGCCAAAGAGATGACAGCCGCACGCCGGGCCGCCCTGAAACGTGTATGCGGCGCCGCATGCGCCGTCGTCCAGCAGCGCAGCGGTGTATCGCAGCCCGATGCGGATGTCGCGGACGGTTTGCCCGCGTTCAAGAGACAGCGCGTGGTTCGTTAAAGTTTCGTAAATCATGATTCGCCCCTCGGATAGAATTTAATATATTAATTATAGATAAATGGCATACAATAGGCAAGCCCAGCCTTTTGAGAGAATCTTTATCAAAAAAATGAGCAGTAGAAATACTGTTAACAACGGGTATATAATTAATTTAATAGGATACAGGTGAAGATAATTGCAGTAGGCTGCATGACGTTGCGGGAAGAGCACGGTTGCTTTAATTAGGGAAGGTCGTTTGAATATGGGGAATGAAAATAATGATTATATTGAATATTTTGCCAAGTTCCATTTAGAATTTCTATATAGATCTCACAATTTGAGTTTTAAGAAATCAGAAAGTCCTGATTTCTTATCAAAAAGAAACAAAATTGGACTAGAAGTAACGCGTGCATGTATTCAAGAATGGAAACAGCGTGATGACATTGCAGAGAAATATTTCAACCAGGGTATGTCATTTGAGGATATAAAAACACGAGTTGAATTGGATTGTAAGCACGGTTTTGATGGCGAACTATATGATATTGATGGTATTGCAGCATATTCGCCCGTTAAGGGTATGTATGATACAGCAATTCATGTGGAAAATATAATAGAATCAATCGAAAACAAGACTGAAAAATTATCAAAATATGAGAAATGCAATGAATATTGGCTGTATGTTTGGAATTTCTACTTGCTTGTGGATGAGGAGATGATTTGTAGCGTTAATGAGCATTTTGCGCAAATGAAACAAGGATTACAGTTTTCAAGAATCTATATTCGCATCGACGACAAATTATATTTGCTTAAAAAGAACAAACCATTTCAGATATATAAAACTAATCCCCAAACCTATAATTACTTACGGCGACAAGCATTATTAGCGGTGGAGCAGCAAACGAAGAAATGAAATAAGTTGGGGGAAACATCGGTCGACAAAGGACTACCGGACTGCGGCATTTAGCGAGAAACGCGGGCAGGCAACGGTAACGATCGCATATTTACTGCTGAAGATCCGAGGTAACGAGCACAGCAGAAAAAGCGAGTACGAAACACTCTTGCAAAGGTTGCCAAAAGGTTGCCAACAGAGAATGTGAAAGCGCCGGAATCATCAGAGATTCCGGCACTTTTTCATGGTGGAGCTTACCGGATTCGAACCGGTGATCTCTACACTGCCAGTGTAGCGCGATAGCCAACTTCGCTAAAGCCCCGAGCCGCAAACGTTATTATAGTGGAAAGCGGATTTTTTGTAAAGACCCAAATTCGGCTTGTTCGCGCGGCGCGCGGAAAGTATGAACTTTTTGCGGCAAACGAGCAAAGCGGGGAAACCGTATGCTATAATACGAAAGATCATACGGAGAGGTGAATCTATGTCCGGGAAGAACCCGTTCTTCCGCGCCGAACCCAAAAACGACGCGGAGCGCGAAGAAACCGAACGCCGGGAAGGCGGCCTTTTATTCAAGGAGCGCAATAAACCAAGCTCCTTTATACTGGCCGTCCTGTTCACGTCGCTCAAGCTGTTCGTTCTGGCGTTTCTCGTCGTGTGCTGCATCGGGTTCGGCCTGCTGGTCGGCGTCGTGAAGGCGTATGTGGAGACGGCGCCCACGCTGGACGTGGCGCAGCTCACGATTTCCGACTATACGTCCTATCTCTACGATAAAAACGGCGATCTCATCACGACCATCGCAGACGTGGAATATCGCGACTGGGTCGACTCCGAGGACATCCCGGACATGCTCAAGAACGCGTTCATCGCCGTGGAGGACGTGCGCTTCTACAAGCATTCCGGCGTGGACTTCAAGCGCCTCTTTTCCGCCGCGCTCGAAATCCTCGGCAACAGCAACTCCTCGGGCGGCAGCACCATCACCCAGCAGCTCATCAAAAACAAGATCCTCGGCAGCCAGCGCAACTACAAGCGGAAGATCCAGGAGGCGTACCTTGCGCTCGAGCTCGAGCAACTCATCTCAAAGGACGAAATCCTCGAGGCATATCTGAACGATATCTTTCTAGGTGAATCAAATTACGGCGTAAAGGCCGCCGCGAAGGATTATTTCGGGAAGGAGCTTTCCGAGCTGACCGTCCGAGAATGCGCCATGCTGGCAGGACTGACGCAGTCGCCGTACCGCTATGACCCGCGCAAGAATATGTACCAGCGCGACCAGATGGAGGTCACCGACGAGCGCACAAACCAGGTGCTCGGCAAGATGTATCAGGCGGGATTCATCACAAAGGAGCAGTATGAATCCGCGCTGCAGGAAACGGTGAGCATCGTCGAGGTCAGCGAGCAGAAGCAGATGTACAGCATGGCGTACTTCGTGGAGTATTCCATCAGCGACGTGGTTACGCACCTGCTTGAAAAGCGCGGCCTGGCCGACACCACGGCAAACCGGAGCGCAGTGGAAAACGAGCTGCGCACCAGCGGATATCAAATCTATACGACCGTGGACCCCGATGTGCAGAACACCGTGCAGTCGACCCTGAGCACATGGGACGATTATCCGGATCTAGCGGACAGCTCCAAGTCGCTGCTTGTCGAAACGGACAGCGACGGGAACGTGACCGAAACGGTCGAACCGCAGGCCGCGGCGGTCGTGCTCGATTACCGCACGGGCGAACTGCGCGCGATCGTCGGCGGACGGGACGAGCCGACGATCCGAAAGGGCTTCAACCGCGCGTCGCAGAGCTACACGGAGGTCGGCTCGGCCATCAAGCCGCTGTCGGTCTACGGCCCGGCGCTCGACCTCGGGTATTCACCGGCGAGCATCGTTCCCAATATGGACGGCAAGATCGACGGATGGGGGACCGAAAAGGGATACCCGTCCGGCGGGCTGGACTCCCATTACGGGCCGGTCACGCTGCGGCGCGCGCTGATGAGCTCGCTCAACGTCGCCGCGGCGCACGTGCTCATGGATTATGTAACGCCCGCCGTCGCGGCGGAGTATCTCTATCAGCTCGGCGCGACGGAGAGCGAGATCAATGTCGACGGTGCGGGACTCGCGCTCGGCACGTCGGGTCTTACGCCCATTCAGATGGCGGCAGCGTACGGCGCAATCGCCAACGAGGGCGTGTATATGGAGCCGCTTTCCTTCACCAAGGTGCTCGATTCCAGCGGAAACGTCATTCTGGATGCGGACGAGGTGCGCGATACGCACCGCGTGTATCAGGAAAGCACGGCGTACCTGCTGGTCGACATGCTGACGGACGCGGTCAAGTCCGGCACGGGCACGAAGGCGAAGATCAGCGGCATGACCGTGGCCGGAAAGACCGGCACGAACTCCGATTATGCGAGCGTGTATTTCGCGGGCATTACGCCGTACTACGTGTCCACGCTCTGGATCGGACACGATTACCCGGCCAACAAACTGAAAAAGGGTTCGTCCGGCGGAAACGCGGCCGCGCCGCTCTGGCAGGCGTATATGTCCAAGATCCACGAGGGGCTGGAGGACAAGGATATCATCGACGAGGACCCGACTTCCCTCGGACTTGTCAAACGCACGGTATGCTCCGTCTCCGGGCTGCTTGCGACCGACGCCTGCAAGGACGACGAGGACTATAAGACGGTCACCGACTGGTTCCTTGCGTCCAACGCGCCGACGACCTACTGCGACATGCACGTGACCCTGAACATCTGTTCGGCGGAGAACGCGATCGCCACGCAGTTCTGCCCGGAGGACATGGTGTCCCAAATCAGTTATATCCTCATCCGGCCCGGCTCCATGTTCTACGCGTTCGAGGACGAGTATCTGCTCAAGGCGATGCCGACCGCCATACGCACGGAGCTTTCGATCGACGAGTTTGTCGCGTCTATGCCGACCTGCACGGTGCATGCGGACAGCTCGCTCTCGATCTTTGAATTGAAGACGAACTCTCAGGATCTCATCCAGCAGGTGACCGATTACCTCTCGAACACCGTGGGCGTGCCGGAGGATACGCTGGCGACGCTGCAGGACGATATCGCCGCACTGGAGGTCGCCCTGACCGGATATGAGTATTCGGTGATCGAGCCGGCCTACGAAAAACTGCTGACCGATTTCGATGCGCTGAAGAATCCGGACGATGCCGATGCGGACACAACCGCCGACACGGACACAACCGCCGATTCGGACACAACCGCCGATACGGACACAACGCCGTGACGCCGGCGGAAAACGCGTATCCGTCGCCGTCGGACTGCGGCGGGAGGCGGCTCCGACTGACCGAGGCGTACCGTGCGGAGCGCGAACGGCTGAATGCGCTCGCTGCGCGGGACGATCCGCAGGGCGAGTATGCGCATCCGGCGTTCGGCGAAGGCGAACCCGGCGCGCGCGTGGTTCTCATCGGCGAGGCGCCGGGCGCGGAGGAAACGAAATACGGCCGTCCGTTCGTCGGCAGGGCGGGCAGGCAGCTCGACGCGCTGTTTTCGCGCTTCGGTGTGAGCCGCGCGGACGTATACATCACGAACGTCGTCAAGTACCGGCCGGTGGTCCGATCGGAGAAGTCCTTGCGGAACCGCACGCCGGGGAAACCGGAGATCGAATCGTCCCTGCCGCTGCTGGAACTGGAACTGGAAACGATCGCGCCGGATTTCGTGCTGACGCTGGGGAATACGCCGCTTTGGGCGGTCTGCCGGCTCTGCAGACAGGCGCCGCGGTTTGTCGGGGAGGCCCACGGCGCGCTCATTTCAATGGCGCTCGGAGCGCTGCGCTTCGGATTCATTCCGCTCTACCATCCCGCGAGCGGTCTCTACAACCCTTCGCTCGTTGCCGTCATGGAAAAGGACGCGGAATTCGTCGGAAAAACGCTTGGAAGCGCAAAACGGACGCTGTACGATGCGGACGGGCGTATGTTATACTGAAACTACAAGTTTGAAACGCAGGATTGGAGCGGTGAACAGCTTATGGCGCAGAAGATTCTCATAGCGGACGACGATCAGGTCGTCCACGAGGCGCTGAGCATATACCTCAAGGCCGAAGGATTCGAGATCGTGGACGCGTACGACGGCGTTCAGGCGCTCGAAAGCATCACGCCGGAGGTGGCGCTGTGCGTGCTGGATATCATGATGCCGAAGATGTCCGGCATCGAGGTGTGCCGGGAGATCCGCAAGACCTCGCAGCTCCCCGTGCTCATGCTCACGGCCAAGGGCGAGGAGATCGACCGCATCGTGGGCCTGGAACTCGGCGCGGACGATTACATCGTCAAACCCTTCAGCCCGCGCGAGGTCGTGGCGCGTATCAAGGCGGTCCTTCGCAGGACCACAGAGCAGCCCAAGAGCGACACGTCCGTGATCTCTTACAACGGCCTTACGATCGACCTGAAGAGCTACACGGTCACGCTCCGCGGTCAGCCGGTCATCTGCACGCCGAAGGAGATCGAGATTCTGCATATGCTTGCGTCCAACCCGGGGCAGGTGTTCACGCGCGAGCAGCTTCTTTCACGCGTGTGGGGCTACGACTTCGCGGGCGAAACGCGCACGGTCGACACGCATATCAAGCGCATCCGCGCCAAGCTCGACTCCACGGGACTCGGATGGAGCATCAAGACCATCTATGGCGTCGGCTACAAGTTCGAAACCGAATAACCAAAGATGCGCAGCGTATTCTACTGGCGGATTCTGATCGTGTCCATCATCGCACTGCTGCTGGCAAACGTCGTTTTGCTGGCGGCTTATACGTATGTGGGCAAGAAGACATATATTTCCATCGAGATGGCAAACCTCGAGCCGGAGGCCGAGGTGACCCGGCAGATCTATGAGGAATACAAAAACGGATACATGAACGAGGAGGCCTTCCAGCGGCTCATCGAGAAGCAGACGATCTCCAGCGAATCGGCAATTCTCATCGCGGACGCGCTCGGCAAGATCCTCATCGTCCGCAACATCGGCAGCACCGTGGAGGTGCAGGACTTCGGCGAATACTACCGCGCGGAGATGCAGCATGTGCTTTCGGGCCAGACGGTCGAAAACGAAAGCCTCAAGCTGCTCAACGGCGAAACGGCCGTCTCCGTCGGCATTCCCGTGCGCGATTCGGAAGGGAACGTAACGGGCGGCATCCTCATCATCAAGCAGATCAACCGCATCCAGTCGGCGTTCAACCAGCTCAACAACGTGCTGACCGGGACCATCCTCATCATTCTGCCGGTCATCATGCTGCTGACCGCGTTCGGCACGAACCGCATTTCGCGCCCGCTGCACGACATGGCGAACGTGGCGATCGAGATGTCCAAGGGGCGCTTCGAGGCGCGTGCAAACGAGCGCGCGACGGGCGAGATCGGCATACTCGCGCGCGCGCTCAACACGCTCTGCGACAATCTTTCGCAGACCATCTATCAGCTGCAGAGCGAAAAGCGGCAGCTCAACCAGATCCTTTCGAGCTTTACGGACGGCGTTGCGGCCATCGACAACATCGGCTGCCTGTCGCATTACAATCCGGCGCTCATGAAGATGTTCGGCGCGGTGGACGTCAAGAAACCCATGGACCTCGTGCCGGACGAATCGGTCTGGGAGACGTTTCATTCGGTTTACGAAACGCGCGAACCGGTCACGATGCACTACCAGCTCCCCAACGACCGCGCGCTGTGGATCTCCATCGTCCCCGTAATGGCGGACGACGGCGAGTGCACCGGCGTCGTGGGCCTGTTCAAGGACGTGACCGAGCTCGAGCGTCTCGAAAAGACGCGCCGGGACTATGTGGCAAACGTCAGCCACGAGCTGCGCACGCCGCTGACCGCGGTACGCGGCCTGCTCGAGCCGCTTTCCGACGGCATGATACAGGATGAAGAGACGAAGCAGCGGTACTATAAGATCATGCTGCGCGAGGTGATCCGGCTGTCCCGGCTGATCACGGACATGCTCGAGCTTTCCCGGCTGCAGTCCGGCACGGAGCATATGCAGATCTGCGCGGTCGATCTGATGGAACTACTGCAGGATACGAAGCAGAACTACCAAAACGAAGCGGAACAGCGCGGCATCCGGCTCGCGCTGGAGGCCGACGGCGTGCCGTATGCGATGACGGACGCGGACCGCGTCGAGCAGCTTCTGGTGATCCTGCTCGACAATGCGATGCACTACACGCCGGAGGGCGGCTCCATCACGATCCGCGCGGCGGAGACGACGGGCGACCGGATTCTGGTGACCGTTGCGGATACCGGTTGCGGCATCCCCGCGGAGGACCTGGCGCACATCTTCGAACGTTTCTTCAAGACCGACCGGTCCCGCAGGGAAGGCGGCACGGGGCTCGGGCTTTCGATCGCAAAGCAGATCATCGACAAACTCGGAGAAAACATCTACGTCGAAAGCGAGGTCGACGGGGGGACCAGCTTCCATTTCACGCTCAAGAAGTATATCAGCAACGCCATCGCACTTGGACCGAGCACCTCGCCAAGCGTGATCGAGGAGGAATCCTACCCGGTTCCCCGCGAGAAAGGCGCCGCGTCGCAGGACGCGCCGTACGAGGTGATCCCGCCGAAGGCGCACACGAAGCATACGAAAAAGAAAACATAGCCCTCGGACGGGCATGCCGCCGGGCAGATCCGCATAAGCATGGAATGAGATACGGAGGCGCGGCGGCGGTGGAATTACGAAGAAGACGAAGGACCCATTCCGGGAAAAAAAGCACGGCCCAGCCGGCAGCGTTTGCCGCTTTGGTCGTGTTTCTCTTTCTTGTCTACGCCATCGGCGCGTCGAAGGCGGGCACCTGGCTGGCGGAGAACGTCGCCGCACCGGTATTCCGGTGGATCGCGCCAATCGAGGAGGAGACGTCCGCGGAGACGGCGCAGACCACGCCGGAGCCGAGCGCGGAGGAGCAGAAAACGACGCGGAAGATCTCCGCGCCGGCATATGTCTGCTATGCGCTGCAGATGGGCGCATATGAAAACGAGGACAACGCGGAAAACCAGGCGGAGTCGCTCCGCGAAGTGGGCGCGGCGGGATATGTGCTCAGGGACGACGAGTGGTACCGCGTACTGGCGGCCGGCTATGCGACCGAGACCGACCGCGACAGCGTGGCGGAGAACCTGTCCGCGCAGGGCGTGGAGACGCGCGCCTACACGATTTCCTACTCCGAGCGCGCGCTGACGGTGACGGCGACCGAAACGGAGACGGATGCGTTCGCGTCCGCGGTGGAAACGGCGTCCGGACTGCCAGGCGCTGTATACGATGCCTGCATCGCGTTCGACCGGGAACAGGAATCCGTCGAGGAAGGCAAAACCGCCGTGCGGTCCATCCGTTCGGATGCGGAGCGAGCGCTTGCATCGCTCGGCGAACTGCAGGACGACACGGACGGGGAGGTCGCCGCGCTGACGGCCTGTTTTCAGGACGTCCTGCTGCTCGCGGACGACCTGCTCGGCGCGGACGATTCGGACAAGGTCGCGTTTTCCTCCGCGTTCAAACGGTTTTATCTTTCCACAGTCGGTATTTACGGTGGATATCTGACGAAACAGTAACCGGAAAGGCCGATCTTGTACGAATGTTGTACAATTATGTCAAGGTCGAACTCGGCATTGCCAACTCGCGGGTCGCATATTATAATCACCCTTAAAGGGGGTGCAGATATGCAGAAAACCGCGCATATTCTCATCTGCGACGATCAGCCGATCATTCACGATACGCTGGGCGTCTATCTGGAGAACGAGGGCTTTACGCACGCCTCCGCGTACAACGGCGTACAGGCGGTGCAGATGGCCGAATCCGAGTCGCCCGATCTGATCCTGATGGATCTGATGATGCCGGAGAAATCCGGAATCGACGCGTGCCGCGAGATTCGGCAGAAGAGCTCCGTTCCGATCATCATGCTCACGGCCAAGGGCGAGGAGATCGACCGCGTGGTGGGCCTCGAGCTCGGCGCGGACGATTATATCGTCAAGCCGTTTTCCTCGCGCGAGCTCGTTGCGCGCATCAAGGCGGTGCTGCGGCGCACGTCCGCGGAGCCGGAGACCGAGTCGAAGACCATCCGTCTCGAGGATCTCGAAATCAGCCTGTCCAACTACGAGGTGAAGATTAAGGGGAAACCGATCGACTTTACCCCCAAGGAGGTCGAGATCCTGTATCTTCTCGCGTCGCATCCGGGCCGCGTGTTCGACCGGGAGCAGATCCTTTCTAAAATCTGGGGCTACGACTACTTCGGCGACACGCGCGCGGTCGACACCCAGATCAAGCGCATCCGGCAGAAGATACCGGACGACGGGCTGTCTTGGGGAATCCGGACGGTTTACGGCGTAGGATACAAATTCGGCACGAGCGACTGACGCCGCCGGCAAACGAATGAAAAAGGGCACCATCTTCCAGAAAATCCTGCTTCTATTAACAGGCGCCAGCGTGCTGACCGCGATTCTGGCGGTGATGGTGTATACCCTGACGGGCGCAGGCGTGCACGCAACACGCATCTCCGAGGAGATGCTGCCGCGCGCGCGGTCCGTCGCGCGTCTTGCGGCAAAACTCCAGACCGGTCAGGTCTCCTACGATTCCTTTCTGGACCTGGCGCTCAAGGGCCAGCAGGGGACCCGCGTGTATATCTTCGACAGCGACGCAAACCTGATTGCGTATACGACGGACAATAATTCCAAGAGCGAAACAAGCGATTCCGTTCTCGCCTACGGCGAAGAGGTCGTTGAAACGGGTGAGGAACAGGTTTCCACCAAATGGCGCTCGACGGACGGCATCGTCGTAGCCGTTCCGATCACGGACAATCTCGGGCGGATCACCGGCGCGGTCGTGATGTCGCGGCCGACGGACGAGGTATACAGCTCGATGCTCAGCTTCATCCGTGCGCTGGTGCTGAGCTGCCTGATCGCGTCCGTGCTGATCGTTATTCCGGCGTATTTTGCGTCCAGACATATGTCGAATCCCATCCGGAGCATGATGCGCGCATCCATGGCCATGGCGGGCGGGGACTTTTCGGTACAGGCCGACGAAAATCGGGAGGACGAGATCGGCCAGCTCGGCGTCGCGCTCAATCATCTCTCCGGTCAGCTTCGCATGACCATCAGCGACCTCGTGCTTGCGCGGAACCGCCTGCATATGATTCTGGACGGACTGCACGAGGGCGTCGTCGCGCTGGAAGCCGACAATACCGTCGTCTACCGTAACCACGCCGCGTATCAGCTGCTCGACGCGGCGGACGACCGAGAACTCATCGGCGCGCTCGCGCCGGCGCTGCCGCTTTGCCGGGACGTTCTGGGCGGTTCCGAACCAAAATCCGTAACGGCCGATTCCGGCGAAAAGAAGCTGCTGTTCGTGGTATCCCTGTCCCAGGAAAACAGCGAAATGGCGCCGGGGACCGTGGTGGTGATTCAGGATGTGACCGCCGCCGAACGGCTCGAGCAGACGCGCAGGGATTATGTGGCGAACGTCAGCCACGAGCTTAGAACGCCGATCGCATCCATCCGCAGCCTTGCGGAAACGCTCAACGACGGACTCGTGAAAAAAGAGGAGGACCGCTCGCGCTACTACGGTTATATCCTGCGCGAGTCACTGCGCCTGAGCCGGCTGATCAACGATCTGCTGGAGCTCTCCCGCCTGCAGTCCGGCGCGGTCGCGCTCGAAAAGAAACCCTTCGATCTCTGTTCCGCGGTCGGCGAGGTCGCCGAGCGGATGGAAATCGCCGCGTTCGACAGCGGGATACAGATCAAAACCGTCCGCAACTGCCCGGATAAGGTGACCGTCTTTTCAAATCGTGACCGCATCGAGCAGACGCTCGTCGCACTGCTGGACAACGCCATCAAGTTTGCCAGCGACGAGGGAACGATCGTCATCGAGGTGTCGCTTTCCGCGGACGGGAAAAGCGCGCATGTGGCGATCAAGAACACGGGGCATATCGATGAAAACCATCTGCCGCACCTCTTCGAACGCTTCTACAAGGCGGATGCCGCCCATTCGGAGGGCGGAACGGGGCTGGGGCTTGCGATCGTGCAGGAGGTGCTCGCGCACCTCGGGGAGACGATCGAGGCGACGAACGAGGGCGAATACGCGGTGTTCCGCTTCTCCGTCGCGCTGCTGCAGCCGGGTACGGATGTGTAAACATTTCAGAAACATTGGGCCGGAGCCGCGAAAGATGATGCGAAAACGCCGCTCCGGCGGAAATACGGGCAATCCGGCTTCGGTCGGTCTGCAAAATCGGGAATATATCGCTGAATTTATAAAACCTGCGGCGTTAACGCGGGCTTTTTTGTGCCACGAAGCGGCGGCGGGAGACCGTCAAAAGACATTGCTTTTTAACGGGGCAACCGTTCTTTGCCGCTCGTTTTCAACTCCCGGGCGGTAAGGAACACAGGGAAACCGCCCCTGCGGGGCGATCCAGCTTGTCGATAAAGGTGGGTGCGTTGGCGGCTCTGCCTCCAAACCACCGTTTCGGGCCGTAACGGCCCTAAGAACCCATTCCCGCAAGCGCCCCATTCCAGAGCGCTTGCGGCGGCAGGAATTCCCAAGGGACGTGTCCATTAGGTGGGGTGCAGGGGCGAATCCCTTGCAAGGGGACTTTTTTTACAGACTGCGCCGCCGGGCGGCGGCGACTCGGCGGAGCGGACGCGTCTTTGGATTGTTTCTTTTTTCGTTTCGTGTTATATTGACAGAGATGTTATAAGGCTACGGAGGAGATCCGAATGGAACGAAACGTATACGACATTCTGGAGGAACGCGGCTTTCTTCGCCAGTGTTCGCACCCGGAGGAACTGCGCGAACTGCTCGGCAGGGAGAAGATCACGTTTTATATCGGCTTCGACCCGACGGCGGACAGCCTGCATATCGGTCACTATGTAGCACTCATGACCATGGCGCACATGCAGCGCGCCGGGCACCGGCCGATCGTGCTGCTCGGCAACGGCACGGCGTTCATCGGCGACCCGTCCGGCAAGACGGACCTGCGCACCATGATGTCCAAAGAGACGCTTGCCTTCAACGCGGCGTGCTTCAAAAAACAGATGTCGCGGCTGATCGACTTTTCGGACGGGAAGGCCGTCATCGTCTATAACGGCGACTGGCTGTACCCGCTGAACTTTCTGGATTTCATGCGCGATATCGGCGTGTACTTTTCCGTCAACCGCATGCTGACCGCGGAGTGCTACCGGCAGCGCATGGAGCGCGGGCTGACGTTCTTTGAAATGGGCTATATGCTCATGCAGAGCTACGACTTCCTCGAACTGAACCGCCGTTACGGCTGCGTTCTGCAGATGGGCGGGGACGACCAGTGGAGCAATATCCTCGGCGGCGCGGACCTCATCCGGCGCAAGGAGCAGAAGCCGGCCTATGCGCTCACGACAACGCTGCTGACCACGAGCGACGGCAAGAAGATGGGCAAGACCGAGAAGGGCGCCGTTTGGCTCGACAAGGAGAAGTGCAGCGTCTACGATTTCTATCAGTACTGGCGGAACGTCGGCGATCAGGACGTGGAGAACTGTCTCGCCCTTCTGACGTTCCTGCCGATGGACGAGGTGCGGCGGCTCGGCTCGCTGCCCGGCGAACGGATCAACGAGGCCAAGCGCACGCTCGCCTATACCCTCACCGCGCAGGTGCACGGCGAGGAGGAGGCGCAGAAGGCGCAGGCGGCCGCGGAGGCGCTCTTCGGGAGCGGCTCCGACGCGAGCGACGTTCCGACCTGTGCGCTGAGCGCGGAGCAGATCGGCACAAGCGGGCTTCGCATTCCCGACCTCATGGTGCTCAGCGGGCTGGCGTCCAGCAAGAGCGACGCGCGCAGGCTCATCGAGGGCGGCGGCGTGAGCGTGGGCGAAAGCAAGGTGACGTTGGTTTCGGAAACGCTGCAGCCGGCCGATCTGGAGGGCGAGGGCGTGCTCATCCGAAAGGGGAAAAAGAGCTTTTGCAGAATCCGCAGAGCCTGAAGCCCTACAAAACCGTGCGATCCGCCGGGGAAAGCGCGATCGTCGTTGAGAAATCCCGCTTCCTCGGGTACTGCATTCCGGTTTCCTCGGAAACGGAGGCGCTCGAGCGGCTCGGCGAGATCAGAAAGCGGCACTGGGACGCGAAGCATACCTGCTATGCGTTCCGCATCGTATGGAACGGGGGCGTCTCCCGTTCGTCGGACGACGGCGAGCCGTCCGGTACCGCCGGGGCGCCGATCCTGAACGTGCTGGCAACGCGCGGCGTGGAGAACGTCCTCTGCGCAATCGTGCGGTATTTCGGCGGGGTTCTGCTCGGGACCGGCGGACTGGTCCGCGCGTACGGCAGAGCCGCATCGGAGGCGCTGAACGCGGCGGGCGTGATCGATATGCGCGTGTGCGAGGCGCTGACGATCGAAGTGTCCTACGCCGCATATGCGGCGCTCGAACCGGTGTTCCGTTCGTCCGGAAGACGGTATACGGCGGAGTACGGCGAGGCGGTCACGCTGAAATGCGACGTGCCGGAAGAGGAAGCGGACCGGTTTGCCCGGGACGTAACGGACCGCACGGACGGATGCGCGCGGATCCGGCGGGAAGGAAGGCGGCTTTGCGCGTTCGACGGCTGAAAACGGCCGGAACGGGGGAACCTTAACCCTGACAAGGAGCTACGGAAACATGAAGCGATTCTTCGGCATAAGCCTGATTCTCCTGATCATGCTGCTGTTCATGCCGAGCGCGCATGCGGAGGAGGTCAAGGTGAGCATCACCGCCACGCCGACGGAACTGACCGAGGGCGGCACGGTTGATTTCTCCTTCGACATTGCCAATTATAATACCGATTATCCGATTCAGGACGTGACGATCACCTATCTCGGCACGAGCTTCGACGTGCTCAGCGGCGGCGAGATCCCGCCGAGCGGCAGCGCGCTCGGCATCGTGCTCACACTGGACGTTTCGGAATCACAGCTCGACAATCCGATCGTGTTCACGGTCGCCTGGACGATCAACGGGGAGCCGATGAGCGAGGACGCGTCCATTACGATCCTGCGCGCGGAGGATCCCGTCATCACCGTCGCGCGTACGGCGGACAGGGAGACCGCCGAGCAGGGCGACGAGATCGTTTTGACCTATGTGATCACGAACAACACGAAGTTCGACATGACGGACATCATGCTCATCGACGAGAACATCAGCGACAATCCGATCCTGCAGCACGACACCCTGCGCGCGAGCGGTTCGTCTTCGATCAACTACAGCTATATCATGGGCGACGAAAGCGTGGTGAGCACGCCGTTCGTCACCTATACCGTCAACGGAAAGACCAAGACGTATTCCTCCGTCGAGCCGCTGACGCTCACGATGGTGCTCGTGCGGCTCGGCATGGAGATCGACATGGGCGCGCCGACCGTTTCGGGCGTTAATTTCACATTTGATATTTCCAACACCGGCAGTCAGGAGATCACGAACATCCAGGTTGCGGACGAGCGGGCCAACCTGGTCAACACGGAGCTGTTTTCGCTCGAGCCGGGCGAGAGCACGACGCTGTCGTTCCTCGTCGTCCCGATCATGACGGAGCCGCTCCGGAACGTGAAGTTCACGCTCACGGGCGTCGATCCGTTCGGGGAAACCTATACGCTCGCATCCGACGAAACGTACGAGGTGTACCCGTTCGTGGACGATTCGGAGATCAGCGTGTCCGTGCGCGCGGAAACCGTGACGGCATGGACGGCGGAGACCCGCTCCGTGACCGCGCGCATCGTTCTGACCAACTACAGCACGGTGGAGCTTACGAAGGTTTCGATTCTGGAATCCGGCGTCGTGATCAAAACGATCGAACTGCTGCCGGCCGGGGAAACGACGTTCGATCAGGAGATCGTGCTTGGTTCGCCGCGGAACCTGTCCTTTACAGTGAAGGGGTACGACCCGACGGGCGCGAACCGCGAACTGGCAAGCTGTGTGCTGCCGGTCGCATACA